>NZ_JBEXYF010000003.1:0-298680 GCF_040630775.1 Nocardia sp. NPDC005745 | reverse complement strand
TGGGGCATCTCGCTGGAGTCGCCAGAGAACAGCTTCTACCAGCACCTCGTGAGCCAATACCGGGATCGACCCACCACGGATTGACTCCGTTCCGGGAGCGCCCGGGTGGTGAGGACTACGAACCGGTCCAGATCTAAATCCCGCGGATGATCAAGCCATTCCCGTAGCGCAGTCGCGTCTGTACCCCGAAGCCCGTCGCTCCACGTGGAGCGACGGGCTTCGTCGGTCTCCAGGCTGTCCTCGGCGCCCGCTTCAAACTGAGGTGTTGGGCCCGGTGATGCAACCACCATCCCCGGGCACGACCTAGCTTCCCTCGTCGGCTCGACACGCCTCTTGGACAACGCGATGCGCTGGAATTCCGTGCCTTCGGTGCCGTTTGCCGAGTGTCCAGAAACCGAACGATTCTCAACACCTGCTGTGGACCATGAGGCTGGCGCCCCAACGGGTGGCGATCGTGCGGTTGGGCGGGTGAATGTATGGACTGCGGGAGATTCGCAAGCAGCGGACAAACCTGCGGACCCGCCCGGCGAGGGAGATGCCGAGCGAGCCCCTGGGAGCGTAGCTGTCTTCTGTCCGTGTCAATCCTCGGTATCGGTCACTGCGCGGTCGATCCGGCTCCGGCGGTAGCGAGGGCTGATTTCGGTTCGCCGGCTCCTGGGCGTACCCGGGAGAAGTGCATTGTGGTTTTCTGGCTGGGTTGCTTGTTGGGGTCGAAGGGGCCGGGGTCGACTTCGACGTTCGCGTCGCTGTAGAAGTCGCTGTAGAAATCGACATTGACGTCTTGGGTGACCAGGACGGAGGTGGCGAGGCCAGCGTTGTCCAGCAAGGCGTTCGGGTCGATGCCCCAGAACCAGTGACCGTTGTACTTGTGCTCGTAGCAGCCGCAGACGTTCCGGACAGGGTGGCCCTGTAGGTGACGTGGGCTGTCAGCGATTGTTTGTAAAAGATAGTTTTACAACATGTGGGGCGGTCATGGCGGGATATGTCCCCGCCCCCCGCAGAAGCGCTACAGGCGCCGAGCGCCGCCGCTGACCAGCAGCTTCGCCATATCCGCTGTTTTTCGGCGGTTACTACCGGGGACCCGACCTTGCCGACGAACACTTGACCGAGGCCCGGGCGACCGCGCTGCGCCTCGGTGATGATCGCGACGTCATTCTGTCGTTCGGGCCGACAAACGTCGCGATCTGGTCGGTGGCGCTTGCTGTGGAGAGCATGGACGGCACCGAAGCACTCGACCGGGCACAGTCGCTGGTCATCCCGGATGGCACCCGAAGGAGCGCGCGGGTCATCACTACATCGACCTGTCGCGCGCCTACCTCCTGCATGGGGACCGCACACGTGCCTTGGATGCGCTGCTTACCGCGAAAGCGATTGCCCCGGCGCAGACTCGCTGGAATCCAATGGTGCACGAGACAGTGCGGGCGCTGGCTCGTGCGGAAGCACGCAGCGTCCACGGCTTCGCCGTATGGTGCGGGATCGCCGCGCGCCTGTGATCCGTCAGCCCGCCGCGGGCAGGCCCTTCGTATCGGCGGGCGACAGAAACTCGACCCGGAACGAAGCGACGTAGTTCTCCCGCTGGCTCAGGAAGTGGCGCGTGTGTGGTTGCCGCTCGTGCTCCTCGAAGGCCGAACGATCGCTGTACACCTCGTAGAAGATCCGCGACAGCGGCTCACCCTCGACGGTATGCGTGGCGTACACCAGCGTCCCGGGTTCGAAGTCGGTTATCGCTCGAACGGTTTCCGCAACCAACTTGTCGAACTCGGCCGCCTTCCCGGCGTCTTGCAGGTCGAACCTCACGACGAGCGCGAACATGACCCCTCCTCCGCACAGTGCGCCCCGACCGGATGAGGATTCGGGACACGGCCACCGTACAGGCAGATGCGGCTATGCCACCGTAGAGCGGCCCACCCAGTCCGCGTACTCATCGGGGCACCATGCGATGGGCTGGCCGGTCAGCTCCGGGTTGTCCCATGGGTGCAGTTCCTTGATCCTGGCGGCGAGCTTGTCCCTCACACCCGAAGAGCAGCTGGCCGCGGGCGTCACCCCCGGCCTGGTCCGCCTCGCCGTCGGCATCGAGGGAATCGACGACATCCTCGCCGACCTGCGCTCCGGATTCACCGCAGCCTCCTGACGCGGTGCGCCCCGGGTGGCGACCCGGGGCGCTCTGCTCGGCCGCGATGCGGACCGGAAGCCTTGCAGCGGGGGCGAAACCCGTTTCCCCGCCGGTTTTCCTGATCTCCGTCAGCAATTGGACCGCAATCGCGAACGTCATCGGTTGCCTCACGGCGCCACCAATATTCGATACCGCCGCACGGATTCGATTGGCACGTGGAGCGGTTCCGCGCTATCGAAAAAGAAATCCAACTTTCGCGCATCCGTATGGCTTTCTGAATCGAACTAGAAAGGTAGGTATATGTCCTCTTCAGAATGAGGTGGGTAAGTCCATGGGCATAGCAGTACCCGAAACTCCAGCACACCCCTTCTTACGCCGCGCCGCCACGCTGGTCGTCGCGGGCGCCATCCCGTTGTCCGTGGTCGGCGCGGCGACCGCCACCGCTGATCCGCTGCTGCCGGAGATCTCCGTCCAGCTCCCGTTCGCTCCGGCGCCCGCCGTCGGCGTCATCACCCCGGTGGCCGATCCCGCGGACCCGGGAGCCCTTCCCCCCGAAGCCGTTCCGCCCGCGCCCCCGGTTTCGGCGGGCCGCAACGACCTGAGCGTCAACCGGCCGATGCCGGACCCGAACGTGCTCGCCCCGATTGTTCCGCAGCGGCTACACCTGCCCAACCCCGCCGCCCCGGCTCCCTCGGTCGCGCCGATCGAGGCGCCTCCCGGCACCCTGCGTGTCGGTTCGGTGGTGATCGGCAGGCCGGACTTCCTGACTCCCGAGCAAGGCAAGATGTTCAACGACGCGATCGCGGGCCCCGAAGCCGGCATCGCGCAGACGTTGGACTCGGCGGGCTTCGAGCCGTCGCGCTCCGACGCCATCGCCGCCGACATCCTCGGTTCCACCGCGATGGGCGCCTCGGTGGGCAGCATGGTGGCCTCGCCGGTCGCCTCGATCGGCGCGGTCATCGGCGCCATCTGCGGAGCCATCGCGGGCCTGCCGATGTTCCCGACCGGGACGGTGGCCGTCATGGCCTTCGGCGCCGCCATCGGTTACGGGTTCGTCGCGTCCCCGGCCATCGCCGTCGGCGCGGCTGTCGGCGCGGGTGTGGGTGTGCTCCAGGGGCTTCTCACGCCGCCCACGGTGCCCGCCTAGTAATTCGCTTTCCGACGTGCTCCGCGACCGGAGAACGCCGCGCGGCCTCGTCGTTTCGATACGCCCGAATTTCGCGAAGACCCGGTTTCGACCGGGTCTTCCGCTTTGCGCGGAAAGGCCGGACGTTTGGCTTCTCGATAACGGGCTATCGCGAAGAAGACCGGCTGAAGATGGTCGGCCGGTCTCTTCACAAGGAGGTTGTGACATGAGCACAGTCGACAAGGCGAAGAACAAGGCCGATAAAGTCGCTGGTCAGGCCAAAGAGAAGGTCGGCGAGGCGACGGGCGACCGGGGGAAGCGCGACGAAGGCCGCACCGACAAGGTCAAGTCGGACCTGAAGGACGCAGGCGAGAAGGTGAAGGACGCCTTCAAGCACTGACCACCGTCGAACGGCGCCGCGGGAGGTGGTCCCCGGCGCCGCGCATGGCCGGAGCGATGGCAGAGATTTGCCTTCCCGAGCGGATGGCCGCACGAGCGGTCATCCGCTTTTCTCTGTGCCTTCCGTGCGCCGCGCCGATTCGGCGGCGTCGTCCCCCTCGACGAGCCGCAGCTCGCTCGGCCACCAGAGCTTGCGTCCGATCAGGCTGAACAGCGCCGGGATCACCACCGTGCGCACGACGAAGGTGTCGAGCAGGATGCCCAGGCCCACCACGATGCCGACCTGGGTCAGGGTGATCAGCGGGAGAACGCCGAGCACGCAGAACACCGCGGCCAGCACGATGCCCGCACTGGTGATCACCGCGCCGGTCACGGACACCGCCCGCACCATGCCGCGCGTGGTGCCGTACCGCGGCGTCTCCTCGCGCGCCCTGCTCACCAGGAAGATCGTGTAGTCGACGCCGAGGGCGACCAGGAACAGGAACGCGAACAGCGGCACGCTGATGTCCAGCGCCGGGAATCCGAACACGTGCTCGCTCATCCAGCTGCCCAGCCCCAGCGCGGCCAGCGCGCTCAGCACGGTGACCGCGACCAGCAGCAGCGCGGCGGGCACCGCGCGTAGCAGCGCGAGCAGCACCACGAGCACGACGACGAGGATGAGCGGGATGACCACTTTGCGGTCCCGGCTCGCGGCGGTCTGCACGTCCAGCGCCTGGGCGTCGGTGCCGCCGACTATCGCGTCGGCTCCGGGCACCCGCGCGACCGCCGCGCGCAGCGCCTCGATCGTGTCGAAGGCACGCGCGGAAGACGGTGGCGCGTCGATCACCACCGACCACCGGGTCAGTCCGGTCGACGAGGTCCCCGTCTGCGAGGTCAGCACCACGCCATCGGTGCGGCGCAAGGCCTCATCGATTCCCGCCGCCGCATCGCTGCGCGCGAGGATGATCGCGGGATCGGACGCCCCGGAGGGGAAATGCCGCGCGAGGGCGTCGAATCCCTCCACCGACTCCGCGCGGACCCGGAACTGCTCGGTCTGCGAGAGTCCCACCTGCGTCGACAGCAATCCGGTCGCGCAGACCGCGAGCACCACGATCGCACCGCCCGCGACCAGCGCGGGCCTGCGCACCACCCGCGCGGCGATCGCGTGCCAGACGCCCTCCTCCGCCGTGTCGCGGTCGTCTGCCTGCGGCACGAAGGGCCAGAACACCTTGCGCCCGCACAACGCGAGCGCGGCGGGCAGCGCGAGCAGAACGAACACCACCGCCACCAGTAATCCGAGCGCGGCCATCACACCGAGACTGCGTGTGCTCGGCACCGAGGCGAGCAGCAGCACGAGCAGCGCGGCGACCACCGTCACGTTGCTGGCCAGCACCGCGGGTCCGGCGCGCCGCACCGCCTGCCGCAGCGCCGCGCGGTGGTCGGATTCCCGGTGCAGTTCGTCGCGATAGCGCGATACCAGCAACAGCGCGTAGTTGGTGCCGGCGCCGAATACCAGCACGCTCGTCACACCGGAGGTCGAACCGTCGAAGGTCAGGTCGGTCAGGCGCGCCAGCGCGGTTCCCGCGCCGGTGGCCACCCGGTCGGCCGCGCCGACCACCGCGAGCGGCACCAGCCACAGCACGGGTGAGCGATACGTCGCGATCAGCAGCACCGCGACGACCACCGCGGTCACCGCCAGCAGCGTGACGTTGGCGCCGGAGAACGAGTCGGCGATGTCGGCGCCGAAGGCCGGACCACCGGTGACCTGGAGAACGAGCCCGTCGGGCAAGCCGTCCCGCGCGGCGGAACGGATTTCGTCGATGCGGTCGGTCAGCGCGAATCCGTTCAGGTCGGCGTTCACCGGAACCTGCCCGATCGCCGCCTTCCGGTCCGGCGCGGCGAGTAGGTCGCCCGGACCGGGCGGGCGTCCCGAGGCGCGGGAAACCGCCGAGGCGGTGGCGTTCCGGTCGTCGTCGGTCAGTTCGCCGTCGTCGGCACGGGTGACGACAACGATGGCGGCGGCCGTTCCGGCGTCCGGGAACTCCTCCAGCGCCTGTTCGACGTGCGCCGATTCCGCCGAGGACGGTAGCGCGGTCGGGGCCTGTCCGGCGGACTCGTTCTCACCCACCGCACCGATCAGGCCTACCGAGGCGGCGGCGAGCACCACCAGCAGCACCCACGAGGTCCGGGCGGTCACCACCGACGCATAGCGATCCCAAGCGCTCACCCCGCAACTCTCTCAGAAACTGAAATATTAAGCAATCGAGACACCGACTGAACTACGCTGACCCCCGTGTGGAAAAGGAAGCGCCGTTGACCCCTGAGCCGAACGCGGACCGGCCGGACCGTGATGGATTGGAAGCCGGCATCGCCGCCGACATCCGCGCTCTCACCGCGATCTCCGAGCAGATCGGCCAGGTCTTCGCGCGAACACACCAACTGCGCGCCAACGACTTTCGCGCGCTGATGCATGTCGCGACCGCCGAGATCGAGGGCGCGCCGCTCACCGCGGGCGGGCTCGGCAAGCTGATGGGAATCTCCTCATCGGCGGTGACCTACCTGGTCGAGCGCATGATCGACTCCGGTCACCTGCGCCGCGCCGCCGACCCGACCGACCGCAGGCGGGTCATCCTGCACTACGACGAGCACGGCATGGATGTGGCCCGCGGCTTCTTCACCCCGCTCGGGCGCCAGACCCGCGCCGCGATGGCCGAACTGCCCGACGCGGACCTGGCCGGCGCGCACCGCGTCCTGGTCGCCGTGGTCCAGGCGATGCGCGAGTACCACGACGAGCTGACCGGCGAGTGAACGCCGCGCGCTGAGTCAGTCCCGCAGAGCCTGCTCGCGCAGCGATTTCAACGTCTTCGACAGAATCCGCGAGACCTGCATCTGCGAACAGCCGATCCGCTGGGCGATCTGCTCCTGGGACATCGAGTCGAAGAAGCGCATCACCAGCACCTGCTTCTCACGCTCCGGCAACGCGGCCAGCAGCGGCTTCACCGCCAGATAGTCCTCCACGGTGCCGAAGTCCGGATCCTCGGCGCCGAGCGAGTCCAGCAGCGAGGGCCCGCCGGATTCCGAATCGTCGGTGTCGGAGGCGGCATCGATCGAAGAGGTCTGGTAGGCGTTGCGGGCGATGAGCGCCTGGGTCACCTCGTTCAAATCGGCGCCCAGTTCCTCGGCGATCTCCCGCGCCCGCGGCATCCGGCCCAGCCGCTGCGACAGGATCTCCACCGTGGGACCGATGGTCGACTGGATCTCCTTGAGCCGTCGCGGCACTCGCACCGACCAGGCGTAGTCGCGGAAATGCCTGCGCACTTCGCCCATGATCGTCGGCACCGCGAACGACAGGAAGGTCGCGCCGTGTCCCGGATCGAAGCGGTCGACGGCGGCGAGCATGCCCACCCGGGCGATCTGCAGCAGGTCCTCGAAGCTCTCGCCGCGCCCGCTGAACTTACGGGCGATGTGTTCGGCCAGCGGCAGGCAGCGCTCGATCAGCTCGGCGCGCACGGCCTCCCTGCGCGGATCATCCGGGGCCAGCGCGGCCAGTTCGGCGAAGAGCGGCTCGATATTGTCGTAGCTGTCTCCCCGCGATTTGCGCTTGGCACCGGCCTGATTCGACTCGCTACGCATTATTCGAGCCGCCGCGGACCCAACGGAAGTCGACGACAGTCGGGTAGCCGCCCGCGGCGGAGTCGTGTGCGCCTCGCATAGCCGAGACCGAATCCGTCAGCGTCGCGACGATGTGCCAGCCGAAGCCGGACTCGTCCGGGCTGGTGTCCGACACCGTGACGGTGGACACGCGCACCTCTACCGCGTCGTCCTCGAAGCCGAACCCGCACTCGAGCTCCGCCCCGTCCACCGCGTCGAGCACCAGCGCGCTGGCCACCTCGTCGAGGGCCAGCCGGATATCGGTCACCTCATCGATGCCGAAATCGGCCATGAGCATCACGGTCTCGGCCAAGGCACGCAGCATCGCCAGCTGTTCGGACTCCGCGGGCACCCGCACGCTGATCGTGCCGGTCCGCGTAGTAGCGGGAGGAGTCCCCTCACCCTTGCTCATGCACCGCTCCCAGAAAGTCGCGCCGTCCGTCGGAGCGCTCAGCCTACGCCCTCTGGTCCACTCGCTTCGATCGGCCACGGCACAACGCGTGCGTCTTCGCCCGCGGCGACAGGTCACAACGGCCCGCGCAGCCTCCCCACCACCGTCGGCAATGCGGATGACCTGCACTTTCCCCGGGGTGGCAGACTCCTCCTCGGGTCGGTGCTCGATCGCTCCCGCCCGGATCATTCGGTTCCGGGGGCAGGCAACGGCCCTACCCGTTTCGGAGGAAGACGACGACGTCCGTCACCGACCGCACGCACCAGATCGGTGTAGGCGATCTCCATCTCCGCCAGCCGGGTCCATGCCGCGTGCATGCGCTCGCCACCCGGATCGTCGTTCATCAGCAGATGGAACGCCTCTTCCGCCACTGCGGCCATCCGGTCGATCATCACGCCCAGGCTGACGTCGTGCAGCCGCACACCCGGCGCGGCGGACGGCAGCTGCAATGTCGCCCACGTGTCGATCCGGTCGACCAGCTCGGCACGGCGCCGCTCCAGCTCGGCCAGGTCCGGCGCCTGCTCACGGCGCTGCCGGTGCAGTTCGGTCAGCTCGCGTGCCCATCGGCTCACCGGGCCCTGCACGTGCTGACCGCCCAGCGCACACAGCAGCGCGCTGGGGCTCGGCAACGCCGAACTCTCGGACGGCTTTCGTGGTCGCGCACGCTGGACCAGCATCGGCTACCTCCTCGGCACGACCACACCGATGCCGCGGCCGGTCGTCGAAGCCTTCATCAGGACAGCGTTCATTCCGGATCGAGCATGCCCGCGCTGGGCGCATGCAAACTCACAGTGGCGCAGTGAGTTCGAGATGTATGCCGTCGGGATCGGAGAACGACAGGATCGCGATGCCGAAATCGGCCATTTCCTTGATCTCGCCGTGTTCGATGCCTGCCTCGGACAGGCGCGCGGCCGCGGACACCAGATCGTCCCGCGCGGGGACGGCGAAGCTGAGGTGGTCCAATCCCACACGCTCGGAATCGAATCGATCCGTCGCGGCGGCCACCGGGCGCAGGCCGAGCAACATTCCGTTGGCTTGGAACACCACCCCGCCGAACAGGCGCATCGGGTCGGCGCGCACCGCCGGATCGTCCGGGCTGCCAGGGGATTCTGCGGCGATCGGGAAGCCGAGCACGTCTCGGTAGAAAGCGCGGGACCGCTCGATATCGGTCACCGTCAACCGGATGTGGTGCGTCCCGGTGGTTTCGATCATGGTCACGCGAACTCCCAAGCGTCGAGGTACTGCGGGCTCGAACGACTCCGCCGGCGACGAGCCGTCTCGCGATGAGAGTAGGACAGAACTTCCGCGGAACGGAGTGTCGTGAACGACATCTTCGGTACCGTTTCCGACATGGACGTCGTTGTCTTCGTGGTGGACGGGGTAGCCGATTTCGGATACGCCGCCTTGCTGGAGACCTTCAACACCGCCAACGCCGTGCGCACCGAACTGGCCGACCCGCCGCAGCCGTGGCGGATCCGCAGCGCGTCATTCGGCGCCACGGTGCGGTCGGGCAACGGCAACACCGTGCCGACGATCCCGCTCGACGAGCTCGGCGACGAATTCGAGCTGATGATCGTGCCCGCGGTGAACGTGCTGGAGGCCGCGGCGCTGATCGAGCTCATCTCCGCACCGGCCAGCCTTCCCGTGCTCGACCGGCTCGTCGCCGCCCGGGATCGGGGAGCTCATCTGGCCGCCGCCTGCACCGGAACGTTCTTCCTGGCCGAGGCGGGCGTGCTGGACGGTTCCGCGGCGACCACGAGCTGGTGGCTGGGCCCCAGCTTCCGGCGCCGTTATCCGCGCGTGGAACTGGACGAGGGCCGGACGCTGTGCCGCGGCCAAGGCGTCACCACCGCGGGCGCGGCGCTGTCGCACATGGATCTGGCGCTGTCGCTGATCG
Organism: Nocardia sp. NPDC005745; assembly: GCF_040630775.1. Taxonomy (NCBI): domain Bacteria; kingdom Bacillati; phylum Actinomycetota; class Actinomycetes; order Mycobacteriales; family Nocardiaceae; genus Nocardia; species Nocardia sp. NPDC005745. The sequence continues at coordinate 289,064 of NZ_JBEXYF010000003.1, read as the reverse complement.
CCTCCAGGAGCCCGGCGCTGGCCGAGCGCGCGATGCGCTATCTCGCGGTCGGCGCGGGACGACCGCAACGCGAGTTCATCGTTCCCGAGGTCATCGCCAGGGGCGATTCCGTCACCGCCGCCTTCGAACGCTGGGTCCGCGAACATCTCGGCGAGAATTTCCGGATCGCCAACGCCGCCCGCGCCATCGGTGTCACCGAACGCAGCCTGCAACGGGCCACGCACGCCGAACTCGGCATGTCCCCCACGGAGTTCGTGCACGACATCCGCCTCGAACGGGCCGTGCACCTGCTGCGCACCACAGCGCTCACGGTGGACGCGGTGGCCGCCAAGGTGGGCTATCTCAACGCCGGAACCCTGCGCGGATTGTTCCGCCGCCGTCGGGGCATGTCGATCTCCGAGATCCGCATGACGCGCGTGTCGTATTGAGTCGAGCGCCGGAAGCGGCGAGGAACCCGCGCGAGGAGGATCCCCGTGACCGATCAGCAGTACACGACCACATCCGACGAGGCGCGATCCCCGGCGTCCGCCGGGCCGAACGCGCACGACACCGCACGGCTGAGCGTCGTGATCGCCGCTTTGGGCGTGGTATTCGGCGACATCGGGACCAGCCCGATCTACACCATCCAGACTGTGTTCAACCCGCGCGACCCGCATCCGGTGCCCGTCACCACGGACAACGTGTACGGCGTGGTCTCGCTGATCTTCTGGTCGGTGACCATCATCGTCACCGTCACCTACATCCTGCTGGCCCTGCGCGCCGACAACGACGGCGAGGGCGGCATCATGGCGCTGATCACGCTGCTGCGCCGGTTGGGCTCGCAACACGGGCGGCGCCGGACCGCGGTGCTGGCGGCGCTGGGCATCTTCGGCGCTTCGCTGTTCTTCGGCGACAGCATGATCACTCCGGCGATCTCGGTGCTGTCCGCCGTCGAGGGAATCGAGGTCGTGGAGCCGTCGCTGCGGGAGTTCGTCGTGCCGATCACCGCGGTGATCATCGTGACGCTGTTCCTGGTGCAGCGCCGGGGCACCTCGGCGGTGGGCCGGGTGTTCGGACCGGTGATGATCGTGTGGTTCCTGACCATCGGCGCGTGCGGGGTGGCCGGCATCGCCGCTCATCCGCAGATCCTGCGGGCCCTGTCACCGACCTACGCGCTGGGTTTCCTGTTCGGTCATTTCGGCACCGCCTTCTTCGCCTTGGCCGCGATCGTCCTCGCGGTGACCGGAGCCGAGGCACTGTTCGCCGACATGGGTCACTTCGGCCGCCGCTCGATCACCCGGGCCTGGCTGATCCTGGTGTTCCCGGCGTGCATTCTCAGCTATTTCGGCCAGGGCGCGTTGATCCTCGGCGATTCCCGCCACGTCAGCAGCCCGTTCTTCCTGCTCATGCCCGGATGGGGCCGACTGCCGCTGGTGCTGCTGGCCACCGCGGCGACGGTGATCGCCTCCCAGGCGGTGATCACCGGCGCGTACTCGGTGGCCTCCCAAGCCGCCCGGCTCGGCTACCTGCCCCGGCTGCGGATCGCGCACACCTCCGAGGCCACCGTCGGCCAGATCTACGTCCCGTGGATCAACTGGCTGCTGATGGTCTCGGTACTCACCCTGGTGTTCGCCTTCCGCAGTTCGGCGGCGCTGGCCTACGCGTTCGGCATGGCGGTGACCGGCACGATCACCATCACCACCCTGCTGTTCTTCTACATCGCCCGCCTCAGATGGAACATCCCGCTGTGGCTGCTCGCCCTGGGCGCCGTCCCGTTGGTGTCGGTGGACCTGCTGTTCGTCGCGGCGAATCTGACCAAGCTCGTGCACGGTGCGTGGCTGCCGCTGCTGATCGCGCTGACCGCGTTCACCGTCATGACCACCTGGCAGCGCGGACGCGAGATCGTCAGCGCCGAACGCGAACGGCGGGAAGGGTCGCTGCGCGAATTCATCGATCACCTGCACGCGGGCGACGACCCGTCGATACGCCGGGTCCCCGGCACGGCCGTCTTCCTCAACCGCGGCAAGCGAACCGCGCCGCTGGCCATGCGGGCCAACGCCGAACACAATCACGTACGCCACGCGCACGTCGTGATCATGTCGATCGAGACCGAGCCCGTGCCCCGCGTTCCGGCCGATCAGCGGATCAGCGTCGACTCCCTGGGCTACACCGAAGACGGGATCATCCACGTCCGCGCCCGGTTCGGCTACATGGAGGCCCAGGACGTGCCCGGCGCGCTGGCGCTGCTCGACCCCGCCGTCACCGAGGGGCCCTTGCAGCTGGACCAGGCGTCCTACTTCCTGTCGAAGATCGAGCTGCGCGCCGGCTCCGAGCCGACGATGGCCGCGTGGCGCAAACGCCTGTTCATCGCCACCTCCTACATCACCGCCGACGCCGCCGAGCAGTTCGGCCTGCCCCGCGAACGCACCGTCATCATGGGCGCGCACATCGAGATATAGGCGCTGCGACTGCCGACAGCGAATTCCGCTACATCGGTTACCCGAAGAAACTTTTCCCCAGCACGACGACCGGTAGTTGCGGGTAGTTCGCTACTCGTGTGCTGCGGGCACCGTGACCCGACGATGGCAACAGCCAGGTGCGACGACGACGTCGTCACCCCGCTCACCTCGAACACGGAGTCCCCGATGCCTGCGAAAAAGAACTCACCTTCCCACCGGTCCCACGCCGAAAACGACGATCTGCTCACCGCCCTGCGCACATTCATCCGCGGCAAAGGGGAAAGCTTCCTCGAAGACCCCAATATCTCCTCGATCGGCGTCGGCTACAAGCAAGTCGACGGAAAACCGACGGACGACATCGCGGTGCAGTTCACGGTGAACGAGAAGGTGTCCGAGCCGGAGGAGCTCGAAGCGCTCGGCACGGCGACGATTCCGGAGACGGTCACCGTCGACGGGTTCGAGGTGCCCACCGATGTCCTGCAGCGCAAGTTCGAGCCCGCCTTCCGGCTGGTCACCGAAGCGGTGGCGCCGCAGCGCAAGACGCGCCTGGATCCGATCGTTCCCGGCATCAGCGTCGGCCATCCCGCCACCACGGCCGGAACGATCGGTTGCGTCGTCTACGACCGAGACGACGGGACGCCGTACGTCCTGAGCAATTGGCACGTCCTGCACACCGCGACGGGCACACTCGGCGACGTGGTCGTGCAGCCCGGCCCGCGCGACGACAATCGAATCGACCGCAATCGGCTCGGCAAGCTCGTCAGGTCTCATCTCGGCACGGCGGGCGACTGCGCCGTCGCCGCCATCGAGGACCGGCGGTTCAGCGCCGAGATCACCGGGTTGGACGTCGTTCCGGACCGTCTCGGTGAACCCGAGCTGGGCGACAAGGTGATCAAGAGCGGCCGGACCACCGCGGTCACCCACGGCATCGTGCGGCGCGTCGACGTGATCGCCCGGATCGATTACCGCGGGGTCGGTCCGAAGAGCATCGGCGGCTTCGAGATCGGACCGGATCCGGCCCATCCCGCGTCCGACGGCGAGATCAGCAGCGGCGGCGACTCCGGGTCGGCGTGGCTGTTCGAATCGGCGGACGGCCAGACCAGCACCGTGCTGGCCGGATTGCATTTCGCGGGTGAGACGGGCGCCGACACCGACGAGCACGCGCTGGCCTGCCTGCCGCAATCGGTGTTCGAGAAGCTCGGCATCAGCTTGACCCCGCCGCCTGCGGAGGAAGTCGCGGTGGTGGCCGGATACGATCCGCGGTTCCTCGCGTCGCCGATACCGCTACCCGAGGTGGACGCTCAGCTGCGCCCCGACGTGGCGACCGCCCTCGACGGCGCCGACGTCCTGCACTACACGCACTTCTCCCTCGCGATGCGCCGCTCGCGCCGCTTCGCCATCTGGGTGGCCTGGAACATCGACGGCGCCTCGATCAAGAAGCTCTCACGCAAGAAGATCGACTTCGTCAAGGACCCGCGACTCGACGCGGACGCGCAGGTCGGCAACGAGTTGTACCGCGACAACCGGCTCGATCGCGGCCATCTCGCGCGACGCGCGGATCTGCTGTGGGGCAGCCTGCCCGAAGCGGCGAAAGCCAACAAGGACTCGTTCTTCTACACCAACATCACACCGCAGATGGACGACTTCAATCAAAGCATGCGCGACGGGGTGTGGGGGCGACTCGAGGACGCCGTCTTCGCCGACGCCACCGTCGACGATCTCAAGGTCAGCGCGTTCGGCGGCCCGGTCTTCACCGCGGACGACCGCGAATTCCGGCAGGTCAAGATTCCCCGCGAGTTCTGGAAGGTCATCGCGTTCGAGGAACACGGTGAACTGAAGGCCCGTGGCTTCCTGTTGAGCCAGAGCCTCGACCAGCTCGAGGCCCTCGACCTCGACGAGTTCCGCGTCTTCCAGGTCCCGTTGAACGAGATCGAGCAGCGCGCAGGCTTCCACTTCCCGCAAGCGCTGCGCGACGCGGATCTCCAGTTGGCGCCGGAGGAAGTGGAGGCCCCGTTGAACTCGGTCGCGGACATCCAGTGGTGAGCCCGGACCGGTTCGTCGCGTGACAGCTATACCGCGCGCGATTGCGGAGGCGCGGCGAATCCCTCGGCGAATCGGATGAAGTTGCGCGCGACGGTTTCGCTCTCCCGGCGCACGCTGCGTTTGAGGAGAAGCCCCGGCAACAGCAGGGAGGACTGCAACTCGGTGTGATACCAGACCTGCGCTCCCGCACGGTCCTCGGACACTTCGAACCATCCGCCGCCGCCGAGGCCGACACAGCTGTCCACGACCTGCCACGACACCCGGTCATCGGTCCACTCGTATTCCAGCACCTGCAGATCGGACCTGCCGAGCAGAGTATCGGCGGTCACGTAAACCCGTTGTGGCCGACCGGATTCGCCGCGGGTGGCCACGCGCGCATCCGAATACGTCGACCATTCGGGGAGCATTTCGATGGCCGCGAGGGCATCGAAGACCTGGGCGGGATCGACAGCGACGTCGAAATGTATATCCGTTTTAACGCGCATAACTCCTCCACCCCCTGTTCCGACCCGGCCGATTCTGCCCGTGGCGGTTCACATCGTCAACACGTTGTCGGCCCGCAATCACCGGCTAAGCGCGAATGCCGATGTCAGAAGCTCCCCAGGGTTGAAAATAAGTAGTCAGCTACCTATGAGCTATTGGGAGTTATAACAGTTACCGGCGAGTATCAAAGTGGGCTCCGCAGGTGGCGACGCCGACGCGTCCAGGAGAAATCTCGACCGGCCCCGGGGGCGGGGATCAACCGAATCCCCGCCCCGAGGTTCTTCCGTTTACCGGGCCGTTTCCGTCCAGGTGACCGGAAGTTCGTGGACGCCGTAGATATTCATGTCGGTCCTGAGTTTCACTTCGCCTGCGGGGATGGCCGGCTCGAGGGTCGGGAAGCGGCGAAGCAGACCGGCGAAACCGGCGCGCATCTCGATGCGGGCCAATTGCTGCCCCAGGCATTGATGGATGCCGTGGCCGAAGGACAAATGCCCGCGGGCCGTGCGGTGGATGTCCAGGGTGTCGGGGTTGTCGAAGCGCTGGGGGTCGTGGTTGGCGGCCAGCAACGAGACGACGACGGTCGAGCCCTCGCCGATCGTCTCGCCGCCGAGTTCGATGTCGTCGGTGGCGTAGCGGTAGAAGATGTCGGCGACGGATAGATAGCGCAGCAATTCCTCGACGGCGCCGGGCACCAGATTCGGGTCGGCGCGCAGTTGCGCCAGCTGTTCGGGATGCTCCAGGAGCGCGAAGGTGCCCAAGGCCAGCATGTTGGCGGTGGTCTCGTGGCCCGCGAGCAGCAGCAGGAAGGCGACGCCGGTCAGCTCCTCGATGGTGAGGTCGTCGTGGCGGGCCAGATCGGACAGTATGTCCTCGCCTGGCTCGGCGCGTTTGCGGGTGACCAGTCCGGCCAGGTACGTGGTCATCGCACCGTAGGCGGCCATCTTCTCTTCCAGCGGCTGTTCCTTGACCAGGAATTTGGCGGAGTTGACCTGGAAGGTCTCCCGATCGGCGTAGGGGACGCCGAGCAGCTCGCAGATCACCAGCGAGGGCACCGGCAGCGCGAACGCCTCGACCAGGTCGACCGGCGGGGTCAGCCGCGCCATCTCGTCCAGTTGCCGTTCGGTGATCTCGATGATGCGCTCTTCGAGCTGCTTCATGCGTTTGACGGTGAAGGCGCCGGTCAACTTGCGCCGCAGCCGGGTGTGGTCCGGCGGGTCCATGGCGACGAACAAGCCCGGCACCTGGGGGGACGGTTCGGTAGCGGCGGGCATGCCGGGGGTCTGGTACGGCACGTGGAGAATGCCGATGTCCTGGCGGGAGCTGAACCGGGTGTCGGCCATGAGTTTGCGGACGGCGTCGTAGCCGGTGACGAGCCAGCCCTCGTGACCGTCGGGGAAGATCAAGGGGCAGACCGGGCGGGTCTCGCGCAGCCGGGTGATTTCGCTGGGCGGGTCGAAGGGGCTGGCGTCGCGCTCCATGGGGAGGCCGTTCGGGATGGGAACTGCTCGAGTCATCAGGTTTCCTTCATTGCGGTTGTTGTGCCGGAGCTGTGGACTAGTCGCCGGAGACGAGGGTGATCGCGCCGGACGGGCACACCTGTGCGGCCTCGCGGACCGAAGATCCCTGGTCGGGCGCGGGCTTGCGGTTCAGCAGCACCACCCGGCCGTCCTCGGTGTCCTGGTCGAACACTTCGGGGGCGGTCAGTGCGCACATGCCCGCGCTGATGCAGCGCTCACGGTCCACGCTCAGTTCCACTGGTAACCCCGGGTGAGGGGCAGGGAGCGCATGCCGCCACCTGCAATCGCTGAACTATTCACAGGGGATACTGTCGGCGACCCGGCTGATACCGCCCTGACACCGACCTGACACGTCCGCTGACACCGTGTCCGACGGTCGGGAAAACTGTCCTGGTCGATGTCATCGGACCGGTTATCAGCCCAGGGACGGGCGGCCCGCTGACTGCCGATCGTCCACGGCAGAATGGGCCGGTGCGAATCGGGATGCTTGGACCGCTCGAGATCCGACTGGACGACGGCGGATCGATCGAGGTACCGGGCGCTCGGTTGCGCGGCCTGTTGATCGCTCTCGCCCTCGAACCCGGTCGTGTGGTCGCCAAAACAACGCTGGTCGACTGGATCTGGGGTGCGCAGCCGCCCTCCGACGCCGCGAATGCCTTGCAGGCACTGGCCTCCCGCCTGCGCAGGGTGCTGCCGGACGGGTTGCTCGACGGGCAGGCGGGCGGCTACCGGCTGACGGTGGAACCCGGCGCTGTCGACGCCGTGCGATTCGAACAGCTTCTCGACCAGGCACGCGGCGGTGCGGACGCGCGGCAGGCCGGGCTGCTGCGCGAGGCCATCGACCTGTGGCGGGGTGCGCCGATCCAGGACATCGGTATCCAGGACAGCGAAGCTTTCGACGCGGTTGTCACCCGGCTCGAGGGGCTGCGCCTGGCCGCCATGGAGGATCTGTACGAAGCGGAGATCCGCCTCGGCCGGGGTCAGGAACTGGTGGCCGAACTGACCGAACTGGTGGCCCGCCACTCGGTGCGGGAACGGCTCGTCGCCGCGCTGATGCGCGCGCTCGGCGCCGCGGGTCGCGGCAACGAGGCACTGGTCGTCTACCAGCAGGCGCGGGAGGCACTCGCCGACGAGTTGGGCGTGGACCCCTCGCCGGAACTCTCCGCACTGCACGTCGCGCTGCTGCGCGGCGAAGTGGGCGCGCGGGAAACCGACCGCAAGACGAACCTGCGGGCCGAATTGACCAGGTTCGTCGGCAAATACGCCGACGTCGCCGTCGTGCGCGAACTCATCGCCGACCATCGGCTCACCACGTTGACCGGGCCCGGCGGTTCCGGCAAGACCAGGCTGGCCCTGGAAACCGCGCGGACCATGCTCGACGACCTACCGGACGGGGCATGGCTGGTGGAGCTGGCGTCGGTCGGCGCGAGTGGGGACGTGTCGCAGTCGGCGCTCGCCGCGCTCGGGCTGCGAGACGCACTGCTCGGCGGCGCACCGAACGCGGAGCCGATGGACCGGCTCGTCGCCGCGATCCGCGAGCGCGAAACGCTGCTGATCCTGGACAACTGCGAGCACGTGATCGAGTCCGCGGCGGCGTTCGCGCACCGGCTGCTCGGCGAGTGTCACCGGCTGCGGATCCTTGCGACGAGCAGAGAACCACTCGGCATCACGGGTGAGGCGATATGGCAGGTCGAGCCGCTGGCGTTGCCCACCGAGAACGCGAGCCCGGACGAGATCGAGTCCTCCCCTGCCGTTCAGCTGTTGCGCGACCGGGCAGGTGCGGTGCGCAAGGATCTCGCGGCCGATGCTCGCGCATTGTCGACCATGGCGCGGGTCTGCCGGGCGCTCGACGGAATACCGCTGGCGATCGAACTGGCCGCGGCCAGGCTGCGCACCATGTCCCTCGATCAGCTCGCCACCCGCCTCGACGATCGGTTCCGGCTGTTGACCGGCGGCAGCCGTACCGCGCTTCCGCAGCATCGGACATTGCGCGCGGTGGTCGACTGGAGCTGGGAGCTGCTCACCGACGCCGAACGGATGGTCCTGCGCAGACTCGCGGTGTTCTCCGGCGGCGCGAGTCTGGAAGCGGCCGAGCAGGTTTGCGCGGGCACGGAGGGCGGGCCCGAAGGGCAGGCGGGCGCGAGGAACGTAATGGTCGAGCAATGGGAGATGCTCGAGCTGCTGACCGCGCTGACCGAGAAATCGCTGCTCACCGCCGGGGACGGCGGACCACGCTATCGGATGCTCGACACGATCAAGCAGTACGCCCTCGACCGGCTCGTGGAGGCGGGGGAATCGGACGCGGTGCGCCGGGCGCATCTGGCGTACTTCACCGGACTCGCCGACAGCGCGGAGCCGCACCTGCGCCGCGCCGAGCAGTTGGAGTGGCTCGCCACGCTGGAAGCCGAGCACGACAACATCGCCGTCGCGATGCGTGGCGCGCTGGCGGCGGGCAACGCGGCCGAGGCGATGCGGCTCGCGGCGGCCACGGGCTGGTACTGGTGGCTCAGCGGGCACAAGGCCGAAGGCATGGAGCTGATCACCGCGGCCGCCGAGCTGCCCGGCGAAGTGGACGACGAGATCCGCGCCAGGGTGTACGGACTGGTCGTGCATTTCATGAACTCCGGGCCGACCGACGAGCACCAAGTGGAGGAATGGATCCACCAGGCATACCGATTCAGCCGGCGCAGCAAGAGCCGATACCCCTTGCTGGGGTTCGTCGGCGCGATGGAACGCATGTTGCAGGGGCCCGACGCGCTGCTGCCCGCGTTCGAACCGCTGCTCGCAGACGACGATCCCTGGGTGCGGGCGCTGGCTCGGCTCCAGCTGGGCAAGGCGCGGATCGCGCTCGGCCAGGAGGGCCGGGAGGCGGATACGTATCTGGAGACGGCGCTCGCCGAGTTCCGGGCCATCGGCGAGCGCTGGGGAATTTCGTTCGCGCTGACCGAATTGGCGAATCGAATCGCTATGCGCGGCGAGTTCGCGGCCGCGTGCGAACACCTCGACCAGGCGATCGCGGTGGTCACCGAGGTCGGCGCGATCGAGGACGTTTTCCTGATGCGGGCCAGGCAGGCTCAGTTGTACTGGCTGCTGGGTGATGCGGAGGCGAGCGCGGCCGCCATCGCCGAGGGGCAGCGGTACGCCGACCGGTCCGCCTGGCAGAACGCACTGGCCGAACTCGCCTTCGCGAAGGCGCAACTGGCCCGTTGGAACGGAGACACCGCGCAGGCGCACCGGGAGATCGACCTCGCGACGACCATGCTGGGCAGCGACGCGGAGCAGGTTTACGTCAAGGCGGTGACACACGACCTGCTCGGTTACCTCGCAGACGGTCTCGACGAAGCGCGCGAACAACGTGCCGCGGCCTTCCAGGCGGCGTCCGCGGCGGGCTACGCACCCCTCATCGCCCAAATCCTTGTCGGCGTAGCGGATCTGGCGCTGCGCGACGACCAGGACGAACAGGCCGCGCGACTGCTCGCGGCGAGTGCCGCGGTGCGCGGACTGCCCGATCGTTCTCACCCGGATGTGGCTCGGATCGAGCAGACAGCACGACATCGCCTCGGAGAAGCACGGTTCACCGAGGCGACGACGGAAGGTGCGCAGGCGAATTGGAGTGAGCTGGTCGCGAAGACGCTCGCTTGTTGAGCACGGCGGAAAACGTCCGCACCCCGGTGCACGACTCGACATGGAGTCGTGCACCAGGGTGCGGTGTTCACCACGCTGACGTGAGGTGCGGGTGTCTGTGGAGATGACCGGGCTGCTGAGCTGGATGAGCTAGGCGGCGGTGGCGTGCCGGATGATGATGTTGCCGTGCGAGTTACGTGCGTACACCTCCACAGTGTCCTCCTCGCCTTGCGGCCGGTCGACCGGTCGCATCAGGTTCTGCACGGCGCCGGAGAGGGCGTTGGCTTCGAGCCGCGCCGCGCTGCCCGGGCTGATGCCCACCTCCAGCTCGCCCATGGATGTCTCCAACCGGAGCACGCCGCGGGAGGCTTCGCCGATGCGGATGTCGCCTTTGGCGGTTTTCGCGGTCACCGAACCGCCCGGGCGCTCGACGGTGATGTCGCCGGCGGATACCTCCAGGTCGCACTCGCCGAGTTCGCCGGTGCCCTGCAATCGGCCCACAGCGGCCGTGCCCTTCAGCCGGGAGCCGGTCGGTACCTCGATGGTCACCTCGATCGACGGGTTGCCGCCGAACGGGCTGTAGGTCCGCCAGTCTTTCGGCGTCTTCACGGTCAATGTGCCTGCGGCGTAGGTGACCTCGGTCTGCTCGGCGGCACGCACGTCACCCTTCCTGGCCCCATCGGCCGGCCGGACCTCGACGACGGTGTCGGAACGGTCGGAGGCGATCACAGTGACGTTGCCGGAGAGCACGTCGACGGTGACGACGATCGGTTTCGGTGTCTCGAACGTGGGCATGGCTGTCTCCTCGAAATTGTTCGGTGTGTGAAATGAGTGGCGGACCCGGCCGGTGACGCCGCCTTCGGCGCATCGCGGACGCGCCCCGATCAGCGTGGTCAGCCGGGCGACTACGCGCGCTTGTTGAACGTGGCCCGTGACCACAGGTATCCGACCAGGGCGAACCCGGCGCACCAGGCGAGCGCGGCCGCGGTGTAGCCGCCGGAAGGATGGCCGCCGAGAAACCCACGCAAGGCTTCGATGATCGGCGTGAAGGGCTGATACCGGGCGAACTGCCGGATACCCTGTCCCATCTGGTCGGCGGGCACGATGGCGCTGCTCACGAACGGCAGCATGATCAGCGGCACCACGGTCATGCCCGCGGATTCCGGAGTCTTCGCGGCCATGCCCAGTGCGACCGTGAGCCAGGAGGCCGCGAACGATGTGGCCGCCATGATGCCGATCGCGCCGAGCCAGTGGAGTGCGGTCGCCGACGACCGGAAGCCCAGCAGGAATGCCACACCGAGCACGGCCGCGATGGCTACCACATTGGTCAGAATGGTGGCCGCGACATGGCCGGTCAGTACGGCGCTGCGGGAGACGTCCATGACCTTGAAACGGTTGATGATGCCCTTCGCCATATCGGAACTCACCGATACCGCGGTGCCCGACAACCCGTAACTGATGGCCAGCAGGATCATGCCCGGTGTCGCGTAGTTGATGTACTGTTCGCCGACATCGAACGCGTTGCCGAATACGTACACGAAGATCAGCATCATCACGACCGGCATGAAAGCCGCGTTGAATATGGTGACCGGACTCCGGGCGATGTGCTTGAAGTTGCGACGCAGCATGATCGACGAATCGGCCAGCGGTGCGGAAATGGTGCTCATTGTGCGACAGCCTCCGTGGTGGCGTGACCGGTCAGGGAAAGGAAAACGTCGTCGAGGTCGGGGGTGTGGACGGAGACCTCGTCGGCGTCGATCGAGTGTTCGGCGAGCCGGTCCAGCAGGTCCCGCAGTGATTTCGTGCCGCCGTCGCCCGGGACCCGCAAGGTCAGGGCCTCGTCGTCGCGGGTGGCGCCGGGCAGGATCCGCGCCGCCGCGTCGAGCGCCGTGACGTCGGCGAACCGGAGCCGGATGTGGCTGCCGGGCACGCGGCGCTTGAGTTCCTCGGGTGTGCCTTCGCCGACGATGCGGCCCTGGTCGAGCACCGCGATCCGGTCGGCCAGCTGATCGGCTTCCTCGAGGTACTGGGTGGTGAGGAAGATCGTGACACCGCCGTCCGTCAACTCCCGGACGATTTCCCACATGGTGCGACGGCTGCGCGGATCCAGTCCGGTCGTCGGCTCGTCCAGGAAAACGATGGCCGGCTTGGTGACCAGCGTCATCGCCAGGTCCAATTTCCGGCGCATGCCCCCGGAATAGGCCGAGGCCGGCTTTCGCGCCGATTCCACCAGATCGAACCGTTCCAGCAATTCGGCGACCACCCGCTTGCCCTCGGCGGCCCGCAGATGATGCAGATCCGCCATCAGCCAGAGGTTCTCCTCCCCGGTCAGCAGATCGTCCACCGCCGCGAACTGGCCGGTGACCCCGATCGCCGCGCGCACCGCTTTGGGTTCGGTCGCGATATCGTGCCCGGCCACCCGCGCCGTGCCGCCATCGGCCTTCAGCAGCGTGGTCAGCACGTTCACCGTCGTCGTCTTACCCGCCCCATTCGGACCGAGCAGCGAGAAAATCGTCCCTGCACCGATATTCAGATCGATGCCATCGAGGATCGTCCTGTCCCCGTATGCCTTCCGCAGCCCGGAAGCCGCGATCGCTGTGCTGTTCATGTGGACAACTGTCGCCAGGATGGCTGACACGGGCCTGATACCGGCCTGACACGTCCACTGACACGGTGTTAGACCTGGTCACAGCGGGGATGTCGGCCGAGCGGACACCCGTGTACCGCCGTCTTGCGTCAACCCGTCCGGAAGGATCTTCCTGGTCACAAAGCTGTCACTCACGACCGCTCGGTAGTGCCGAGTTCACGGCGCTCGCAGAAGCGTGCACACGATCTCGGCTGCACCGATTAATTTCGGATGGATCCGTCGTCGATTCCTCTGGAGAGACCGAATGACAGGAGTCCGGACATGACTAGACCGTTTCGATTCGGGGTCGTTGCCCCGCTCAGAACCGACCTGCCGACGTGGCGAGATCGCGTGCGCCGCATCGCCGACAGCGGCTACTCGACGCTGCTGGTGCCCGACTTCCCGCAGATGCAACCGGCGCCCGGCCCCATGCTGGCCACCGCCGCGGCCCTGACCGACCTGCGCGTGGGCACGTGGGTGTACGCCTCTCCGCTACGCCCGGCCTGGCTGACGGCGTGGGAAGCGCATTCGCTGTCGCTACTGACCGACGGCCGCTTCGAGATGGGCATCGGCACCGGCAGACCGGGAATCGAGGACGAACTCCGCGACAAGGGACTGCCCGCCGTACCACCGCCGAACGAGCGGCTGGCACAGGTACGTGAGACGGTCACGAGGCTGCGAGATCTCGACGGCCCCGACCGTCACACGCCCGTGGCGATGGCCGTATACGGTCCGAAGGCCCGGGCGCTGGCGGCCGAGTTCGCCGACACGGTCACCTTCGCGCTGGGGGATCAGCCTCGGGGCGAAGTCGAGCGGCTGGCACGCGACTTCCGCGCCAACGGGGACGTCGAACTCGCGCTCGCCGTCCCGGTTATCGGTGACGCTGTCGCGCCGCACATGGCGCCGCCCGACACCGACCCAGCGGCACTTCGCGCGGCAGACGCGGTGACCGTACTTCCGGATGATCCGGCGGCCGCCGCCGAGGAAATCCAGCGGCGACGGGAGGAGATAGGCTTCTCCTACTTCGTCTTCGGCGCCGACTTCGCCGACAGGTTCGCTCCGATCGTCGCGGAGCTCGCCGGACGTTAGCCGGGCGGTGTGGGACATGCGAGGCGGAGCCCGCCGGTTTCGAGAGCGCTGTGCCCGGCCAGAAAGTCCGACGCCCCGGACCCCACGTGTATCGAAAACATGTTCGACTCGAGGTAGGGTGCCGGAGCATGCCGGACCTCGAGCCCACCCAGTTCGCCTACTCGCAGATCAACGCCGTACGCAGGCAACTGCTCGATGCCGCCGCCTTCGGGAAGCACCTCCGCCCCGAACACCTGGAGAATCTGGCAGGCAAGCTCGCCGAAGGATTGCGCGCCTACACCGAAGCCATGACACCCACTACCCCACCCACCGACGGCCGTGCCTGCCTCGACTACCGAGGACGCAACCACTGACGGTCCGCCGGTCGTCATAGTCGGATGGCCAAGTTCATTGCGACGACGACCGCGAGCGGCATGCCGATATCGAAGACGCGTCCGACTTCTGCCGCGCTCACCGGCGCATCCCGCCCACCGGTGCCCAGCGCCCGAATGACGCTCGCGGCGTCGCGCATTCGACGTCGGCGATCGCCATCAAGCGGTCCAGCACCACGGCGTCCACATGCGCCGACGACGGCAGCAATATCACTTCGGCCTCCGAAGACTCAGCCTGTTCGACCAGACCGAGCACTGAACCAGGGTCGGCCCAGCACAGCTCGTACCCCAGCCGCCGCGCCAAGCGGCGCACCTGCGCGAAGTCCCATTCCGGTGTCGGTGATGTCGGATCAATCCAGCCGAGTGCGTGCATTCCCCTGCCCTTCGTCCCCTGTCGTTGGTGAGCTGCCGCCGCCGAGGAAACTGTCCACTCGGCAGCGGGGCTGCGATCGACGCTATGAGATACAGCTGTGCCGCATACGATTTCGCTGTTCACAGGCGCCCACAGCCCCTCCCGAACCCTTAGGCTGGAGTTATGGAACCGGGTGCGCTCCTGCGCGCCGCACGCGAGTCAGCGGGTATCTCGCTGCGCGCGATGGCCGAGCGGAGCTACTACAGCAAGGCTTACTTGTCGCTGATCGAGAACGGTCGGCGTCCGGTACCTGCCGGTGTCTCCGCCGCCTACGAGAGGGTGCTGGGCGCGGACCTGGAGCGGCTGACGATGGTGGCGCGAAGACCGGCCAGCGTGGACGCCCACGCGCTCTCCGACGTGGCGGTGATGTTGGCGGCTACGCGCCGCATCGAGGACGCGGCCGGGGCGGTCACGGTACTTCCGGCGGTACGAGGCATGTCAGCCATGACCGAGGCATTCGCCCGTGAGGCACGCACGGCGGAGGTCGAGGCGGCGGCTCTCGCGTCGGAGGTCACGCAGTACCGGGGATGGTTGGAACATGCGATCGGCGCCGACGTCGCCGCACGGCGTAGCGTCGGCACAGCAGTGAGCCTGGCGAAGGAGTCCCGCGATCCGGACCGGCTTGCGCACAGCCTGGGGTTCCTCGGCTACGTGACTGTCAGCGCGGGAAACTTCGGGCAGGTCGTCGCTCTGTCGGACGCCGCATTGGCCGTACAGAATGCGCACCCCATCGTCAGCGCTTACGGGCGAATGCGGCGAGCTGAACTGCTGGCTGCGCATGGAGAGAGGCGCGAAGCACAGCGCGCGCTGTCCATGGCCGACGCGGCGACAGAAGCGGCGGACGGCATCGAACCTCCCGCGTCGATGTATTGGTGGAGTACCGGATTCGGGGCCGTGCAGCGCGGGGGCGTCCTGGCTCTGCTGGGGCAAACGGCCGAAGCGGTGGCGGAGGCGACACACGGACTGGCCGCGATGCCGACAGAGCACCGCGAGAGCGAATGGCTGGCCTCCGCGCTACGCCGAATCGACCCGGATATGAGCGGCACATGATGTGCCGGCCCCACGGGGACCTGCTAGCCCGGTTTGCCCCCACAGACTATTCGTGGGGGCAAACGCGGGCATTTGTCGCGGCCGATCTCGAGCCACGACCTGAGACCTGGTCGCGGTCAGGCGCAGACGCGATTGAGTTCGTCGGTGTAGGGGTTGAGATCGGTGACGTTCTCGTCTACCAGCGCGTAGGCATAGGCGGAGATGACATCCTTCTCCGCGCCCTGGGCCAGATCGGCGAGGCCGCTCAGCCTGCCGGACAGCGCTTCCGCCGTCGCCCCGTCCAGGGTGCCGCCGTTCGTGTCGATCGCGATGTTGATCAACTCGATGGCCTTGGCGCACTGCGGGGACTGGGCATGCGCGGGTGCGGCGGGCAGGAAGAACAGAGCGGCAGCGGCCGCGGAGAACACAGCGGCGAAGGCCGTCGACTTGGTCATGATTTCCTCTCAGAAAGTTAGCGTGATCGTAGCGCCACCGCGTCGAACCGCCCCCAACGAGACATCACCACCTATGGCTACAGGGGCACGTAACCCTCGGCGTCGGAGGTGAACTTGAACCGGGCGACGGCGATGTACACCTGAACAGCACGAGCGAAACTGCGGTGATCGCCCTGTGCGCGTACAGCATTGATTCATTCCCCGTCCGATTTCGGGCGGGACGGCACTCGCCTCGGTACTGGCGAGAGGCGAGCGAAACGGCTTGCCCCAGGCCGTGAATGCTTCACAGCACGCGCATAGCCAGGTCGGGATGCTCCGATATAGCGAAGCTCGGTCCATAGTCCGGTGGGACACCCGGCTACCAACGGGGTGTTGGCGCAGAAGGTGCGGCAGTCAACCGGCCGGTTACCGCAGCGAGCCCTCCGGAGTCGCATGCCGGATGCCGCGGATCTTCCTCCGCAGCTCGGTCGCGAAGTCGTCGGCCGGCTCGCGGGTGTCGTCCAGCGAAGCGGTCCCCATGGCCCCAGCGCTACCGCGATAATCCATTGGTGAACGCGAGCGCTGTCCTGGATCGAAACCTCTCGCGAGAAACAAACTCGCTGATCAGAGCCTATTTGTGGGGCGGGCGGGGCTCGAACCCGCGACCAATGGATTATGAGTCCACGGCTCTAACCGACTGAGCTACCGCCCCGTGCCGCGGGAACCGCGAGCGTTGTGGATGCTACCGGGTCCCAAGGGGTGGAAACCAGTCGCCTGGCTTAGGGTGGAGGCTTCGGAAACTTACTGGAGGGTCAGGTATGGCCGGTCTGTTCACGAAAGTGCTGAAGGCGCATCAGTGGGTGTACGAGAACAGTGGTGGGCTCGTGGGGCATCGGCTGCTGCTGGGGAATCCGACGCTGCTGCTGCGGACGGTGGGGCGTAAGTCCGGTGCGCAGCGGACTTCGGCGCTGACGTACGCGCGCGACGGCGGGGACTATCTGGTGACGGCGTCCAACGGCGGGTCGCCGCGGCCGCCGGGGTGGCTGGCGAATCTGAAGGCGCGGCCGGAGTGCGAGATCCAGGTCGGGCGGCGGAAACTGACGGTGCGGGCCCGGGCGACGTCGCCGGATGATCCCGAGTACGCCCGGCGGTGGGCGCTCGTCGACAAGGTGAACAAGGGTCGCTACAGCGCCTATCAGAAGCTGACCAAGCGGCCCATCGCGGTCGTGGTGCTGACCCCGGCGGAGCGGGGTCAGTCGTCGCGATAGTCCTCGTCCCAGCCGTCCTCGTAGTTGTCGGCGTCGTCCCGGTCGTCCCACAGCTCGGCTTCCTTGGGTGGCCGGCTGGCGAACGCCACGACAGCGACGACGAAGCCGAGGACCACGATGACGATACCGACGACGAGCAGAGTCTCCACCCCGGCACCCTAGCGCCGTCGCCGGGACCTCGCACTACGTCAATTGTCCAGTTCGCCGCTTTGTTCACACTGTTAACAAAGTGCGCCCGACGGCCGCTCGGGACTCGATGGCGGCATGCGCCCGATGGGCTTCGTCGAGCGGGAAGGTCTGGCCGATGACGACCTCCAAGCGCCCCGCGGCGACCTCGTCCTGGGCGCGCCGGGCCAGCGCCTGCCAATCGACATCCGAACCGGTGATGTCGAACAGCCCGTAGACGGTGACACCGCGCGCCGCCGCGTCGTCCCGGTCCAGTGTGGCGAATTCACCTGCGGCAGCGCCGTATCCGAGGAAGCGCCCGCCGTCCGCGGCGACCGAGAGGGCGGCTTCGCCGAGCGCGCCGCCCGCGCCGTCGAGCACCACGTGCGCGCCCGCTCCCCCGGTCGCCGCGCGCGCCTCGGCCGCCCAATCGGGCGCGGAGTAGTCGACCACCGCGGTCGCCCCGAGCCGCGCGGCCAGTTCCAGCTTCGTGGCGCCACGCGCGGCGGCGACGACGTTCGCGCCCGCGGCGCGGGCCAGCTGGATCAACAGGACGCCCAGCCCGCCGGCCGCGGCGGTGATCAGCACCCATTCCCCCGGTTGGACAGCGGCGCGGTCGAACACGGCGAGCGCCGTCCTGCCGTCGTGGGTGAGCGCGACGGCCTGCGCCGGGGTCAGCCCCTCGGGCGAAGTCACCAGCGTGTCCGCCTTGGCCAGTGCTTTCTCGGCGTATCCGCCGATCGGCAGGCCTCCGCCGATGCCGCTGGCCGAGGTGGGCGTCGACACTCGCTTGCCGACCCAGGACGGATCGACGCCTGGACCGACCGACGCCACCACACCGGCGATCGCGCCGCCGGGCACGTAGGGCAGCTCGATCGCGAAGAAGTCGATGCCCCAGCCCGAACGCAGCCGAGTGTCCAGGAACATCACATCCGCGGCGGCTACGTCGACGACCACCTCACCCGGCCCGGCCGTAGGATCCGGCAGCTCCCGCACCACGAGCACCTCTGGCCCACCGAACTCACCGGCTTGTACAACCCTCATGACACACCCTTCGCCGTTCCTTGCCGCCTATCGACGAAGATCAGCATGAAACCTCAAGGTGTGTTGAGGTCAAATCGTGCGTCAGGAACCGCCGCCGCAGCTGGAGCTGCTGCCCCCGCCACAGCTGGAGCTACTGCCGCCGCCACAGCTGGAACTGCTGCCGCCGCTGCAACTGGAACTGCTTCCCCCACCGCAACCACTACTGCTTCCCCCGCCGCAACTGCTGCCGTGGTGGTGATGGTCGTGGTGGTGGTGATGTCCGCCCCCGCAGCCGCTCGGCTGATCGAACCCGCCGATCAAACCGGCGCCGCCGGCCGCCCAGAACGGATCCGTGTAACCCCCCTCGTGATATCCCCCGCTTCGATTCCCGACGCCCCACCCACCATAGGGGGGCGGCGGCAGGTACCGGTTGCGCTGCGAGCGGATGACGACGACCACGATGATGATCGGAACCGCCACGAGGAGCAGCACCATCAAAAGAATGAAAAGAAGGATGAGTGCGCTCATGTCAGAACGGTAGCGGCCCATCGACGCGCACGTACAGTGAACTGTGGTGAACTTCAGGTTCCGTAGATCTCCGGCGCGCGAGTTCGACCTGGCGACCGTGCGCGCCGCCGTCGACGCGCTGGAACTGCCCGAGGCCGTCTACAAGACCTGCCCATGGCAGCCGCGGGAATTGGTGGACAAGGGATTGCGGCAGTGGCTGTTGTGCTGCGGCGCGGCCATGCGGGACGACCAGGTGATCGGCATGCCGTCGCACGCGGTGGACGAGGCATGGCACGGGTTCATCCTGTGCACCAAGCGCTACGCGGAGTTCTGCGCGACGGCCTACGGCCGCTTCCTGCACCACTTCCCGGAAGGCGCCGGGCCGCCGGTCGATTCGCACGGCAGCATGGCGGAGCAGCTCGGCCGCACGGTGGTGGCGTGGTCGTTCGTGGCGGCTCCGGGCGAGGAATGCGTGCTGTGGGATCTGGACCGCCGGGTCGGCGTCGAGCAGCCGTGGGGCGTCGAGCCCGAGCGAGTCGTGGCCGTGGAGGCCGAACTCGCCCGTGCCCTCGCCTCCTGATCAGGTCAGCTTCACCCGCGCCGCCAGGAATCGCACGACGGCGGGCGCGAGCCGCCCGAAGTGGTATTGCAGGTGGGCCTCCGGCGTCACCGGCACGACGCTGCGATCGCCCTCGATGGCGCGCACGATCCGCTCGGCCACCTTCTCCGGGCCGTAACGCCGCATCCGATAGAGGCTGTCGTAACGCTCCTGCTTGCGCTGCTCCTCCTCCGCGCTGACACCGGAGAACCGAGTGCGCCGCACGATGTCGGTGTGCACGATGCCAGGGCAGATGGTGTGCACCGAGATCCCGCGCCCGGCCACTTCGGCCCGTAGACAGTCGGAGAACATGAACACCGCCGACTTGCTGGTGGAATAGGCGCTGAACCCTTGTTGCGGACTGTAGGCGGCCATGCTCGAGAGGTTCACGATGTGCCCGCCGAGGCCGCGCTCGGCCATGACCGGGCCGAACGCGCGACAGCCGTTCAGTACGCCGCCGAGATTGATCCGCATCACCCGGTCGAATTCCGCCGCCGACGTCTCGAAGAATCCCCCGGCCTGTCCGATTCCGGCGTTGTTGATCAGGATGTCCGGCACGCCGTGGGTCTCCAGCACGGTCGCTGCGTGCGTCCGCATCTCGTCTTCGTCGGCGACGTCGAGCGGATAGGCATGCGCCACACCGTGTTCGGCGGTGATCAGCTCGGCGGTCTCCTTCGCGGCCGCGAGATCGATGTCGGACACCACGATCTCGGCCCCGCGACGGGCCAGGGCGAGCGCGGTCGCCCGGCCGATACCGCTGCCCGCGCCCGTGATGACCACCAGCTGATCGTCGAACGGCCGCCCGGTGCGACCCACCTCGGCGCGGCGCAGCGTCCGGGGCGCCGCCGAGCCGCCGAGGGTGTCGATCAGTTCGGTGGTCGCGGTGGCCAGTAATTTCGGATGCGAGAACGGCATCCAGTGTCCGGCGGGCACATCCCGCCGCCACAGCCGCCCGGTCCACTTGTGTTCGTCGTCGAATCCCGCGGGCCGCACGGCGACGTCGCGTCCGGCGACGATCAGCTGCACCGGCACCTCGGTGTGCCGCTCGCGCGGGGCGAGCATGCGCTGCACGATGTTCGCGCGATAGATCAACAGGCCGTCGACGATGTCGGCGCGGAAGGTCGGGCCGAGCCGCACGTTCGACGGCGCGGTCTCGTTCATGATCGAAACCACCCGCTGCCACACGCGTTCGGTCCCGGCTAGGCCGAAGGCGGCGCGCGGCAGCCCGGGAGTCATGAAGAAGAAGGTGTAGGCCGACGACAGCAGCTGGGTGAACGGCTGCCAAACGTTGCGCGGGGTCGGACGGGCGAGCCGGTTGCGGATCCACTTGCCGACGTGGTCCAGGTTCGGCCCCGACACCGAGGTGAACGACGCGACCCGAGTGGCGGCGCGCGGCTCGCACACCGCTTCCCACACCTGCACCGAACCCCAGTCGTGGGCGAGCACATGCACGGGCCGGTCGGGGCTCACCGCGTCGGCGACCGCGTAGAAGTCCACGGCTAGGCGATCGAGCCGGAAGTCGGCGGTGCGCCGGGTGCGGGTGGAACGGCCGTGCCCGCGGGTGTCGTAGGCGACGACGTGGAATCGCCGGGCCAGTAGTGGCACGACCGCGTCCCACAGGTGATGGGTATCCGGCCAGCCGTGCACCAGCACGACGGTCTCTGCGGCCGGGTCGCCGTATTCGTAGACGGCGAGGTCGAATTCGCCGCTGCGCACGGTTCGTTCGATCGCGGGGAGTTCGGCGATTTCGGTGGTGGTCATCATTCTCCTTGGCCGATCGGGAGGCCGGATCACAGATCGAGCACGAGGCGTCCGCCATCGGCGCGCGAGACGCAGACGAGCATCGCGCCCGCCGAGCGTTCGGCGGCGGTGAGCACGCTGTCGCGGTGGTCGGGTTCGCCGGCCAGCACCCGGACCTTGCACGTGCGGCAGAAACCCTGCCTGCACGAGTACGGACGGTCCGGCCGGGACGCGAGGATGGCGTCGAGCGCGGTGCGCGTCGCGCCGACCTCGATGACCTCCCCGGTGGAGGCGAATCGGATTTCGAACGGCTTGCCGTTCACGATCGGCGGTGGCGAGAACCGCTCGGAATGCAGTTCCACGGAAGGCATTTCGCGCACGGCGGCGGCGATCACGGCGATCATCGGCGCCGGACCGCAGCTGTAGATCGCGGTATCGGGACCGACGCCGGGCAGTAGGGCGCCCGCGTCGGGAAGCCCGTGCTCGTCGTCGGTGCGCACCACGACGCGGTCGCCGAAGCCCTCGATCTCGTCGAGGAACGGCAGTGTGGCGCGGCTGCGCCCGGTGTACACCATCGACCACTCGATGCCGAGCCGGTGCGCCAGCCTGGCCATGGGCAGGATCGGCGTGACGCCGATGCCGCCCGCGACGAAATGCAGTCGCCTCGCGGGAGATCCGTAGCCGGGCACGGCGAAGGGGAACGCGTTACGTGGACCGCGCACCACGATCGGCGAGCCCACCGGAAGGGAGTCGTGCACCTCCACCGAGCCACCGCCGCCTTCCGGGATCCGGCGCACCGCCACCCGGTAGGCGCGGACGTCGGCCGGATCGCCGCACAGCGAGTACTGGCGCAGGCGGCCGGATGGCAGTTCGAGGTCGAGGTGGGCGCCGGGGCGCCAAGGCGGCAGCGCGCGTCCGTCGGGGGCGGCCAGCCGCAGGCCGACCACGTCTTGGTCGTGCGCCTCGATCCGGCGTTCGGTGACGACCAGCGCCATCCGCCGGTCGTCCACCTTCGGACGGGGATCGCGCCGGTTGACCAGCGTGGTCCAGCGCAATCGCGCCGAGGCGACCGCGTCGAACACCCGCACGGTGCGATCGACGTCGCGCCTGCCGAACAGATCCGCGGGCAGGTGGTCGGGGATGGTCACGAGGCAATCGCCCGCGCCGCAGGGGATTTGGCCAGGTAGGCCACCGCCTGCGCGGTGGAGCCGACCGTCTCCGGGTGGTAGCCCGGCTCGAAGGTGCTCAGTGCGCTGCGCAGCAGCGAGGGGACGCCGGGCAACGCGCCGCGCCACATCGCGCCGAAGACTCTCGCCAGCAACCGGGGGTAACCGAGATCGGGCAGATCGCGGTCCTGGTGGACCAGGAACTTGGTGCCGCGCACCACCAAGGTCAGGAAGATCGGGAACACCAGCAGCATCAGCCCGGCGCGCCGCAGGTAGCCGGCACCGAAGTAGACGGCCACGTCATGCGCGACGTGCCGGTGCTCGACCTCTTCGGCCCCGTGCCAGCGGAACAGGTCGGCCATGCGCGGGTCTGCGCCGAACCGCTCCAGATCCGCGTTGAGCACCCAATCACCGAGGTAGGCGAAGAAGTGCTCCAGGCAGGCGATGAAAGCCAGCCGCTCGACCAGCACCTGCCGTTCGGCCACGCCGTCCACATCACGCGGCCCGAGCGTCCGGCGGAACAGGTACTCGGCCTGCCGCAGATAGGGCTCCGGATCGATGCCGTGCACGGCGAGCACCTCGTACAGCACCTTGTCGTGCGTCTCGGCGTGCATCGATTCCTGACCGATGAATCCGAGCATCGCCTCGCGCAGCTTCTCGTCCCGCACGTACGGCAGCGCTTCGGCGTACGCGGCGCAGAACATGCGCTCGCCTTCGGGCAGCAGCAGATTGAGCGAGTTGATCAGGTGCGAGGCGATGGGTTCGGTGGGCATCCAGCGCAGCGGCGTGTCCGACCAGTCGAAACGCACGTTGCGGGCGTGCAGCGCCACCGCGCCCGGGTCGGTGTCGGGCCGCCGCCCTGCCCTGCGAAGTAGCTTCATCGATACTCCTCGATCCGCACGCGCCCGCACTCGTCGCGCGTTCCTACAAATCCGTAGCAAGCATCATACACATATATGGAACCTTCGGTAACACACAAAACGGCCGGCCGCCGTTGTACGGTGACATCACTTCGCGACAGTCATCACACCGTCCGCGATCGCCACAAAACTAGAACATGTTCTAGTAGGCTTTTGCTATGGAACGATTGACCGGATTGGATGCCAGCTTTCTCTACTTGGAAACCGGGACCCAGCATCTGCACGTGTGCGCGCTGCTGATCCTCGACCCGTCGTCGGGTGACTACTCGTTCGAGGGCTTCAAAGCCGAACTGGCCCGGCGGATTCCGCTGATTCCGCAGATGCGCCGTCGCGTGTACGAGGTGCCGTTGAATCTCGACCATCCCGTCTGGGTGGAGGACGCGAATTTCGACCTCGACTACCACGTGCGCCGGATCGCGATCGCGCCCCCGGCCGGGCGCCGGGAACTCGCCGAACTCGTCGGGGACATCGCCAGCCGCCCCATGGACCGCGATCGGCCGCTGTGGGAGATGTCGGTGGTGGAAGGCCTCGACGACGGGAGGGTCGCGGTGGTCTGGAAATACCACCACGCCGCCGTGGACGGCATCACCGGCGCCAACCTGATGATGCACCTATGCGATCCGGAACCGGGCGCCGCCAAAGAGGTCCCCGACCAGCAGTGGCGCCCCGACCCGAAACCGAACGACTGGCAACTGCTCGCCGAAGCGGTGGTGAAGTTCCCGGCCCGGGCGGGCATCGTCGGCATGCTGCCGAAAACCGTCGGTATCGTCGCGAGCTTCGCCCAGCGCCGCCGCAAGAACAAGGCGGGCATGGCGGTACCGTTCTCCGCTCCCCGCACGCCCTTCAATCTCGCCATCACCCCGCATCGCGCCGTCGCGTTCACCGACGCCGAACTCGACGCCATCAAGGAGATCCGCTCCGCGTTCGGCGTCAAGGTGAACGACGTGGTGCTGACCGTCGTCGCCGGTGCGCTGCGCACCTATCTGGCCGGACGCGGCGAATTGCCGGATCGCTCGCTCATCGCCTCCGTGCCGGTGTCCGTGCACGAGTCGACCCGGCACACCGCGGGCGTCAACAAGGTTTCCGCGCTGTTCGCGACGCTCGGCACCGACATCGCCGACCCGGTGGAACGCTTGCGCGAGGTGGCCGAGGCCAATCGCGGGGCCAAGGAAGAGCACGAGGTGATAGGTGCGGACTTCCTGCAGGACTGGTCGAAATACGCGCCGCCGAACACCTTCCGCCTCGCGGCCCGGATGTACTCGTCGCTCAAGCTGGCGGAGGTGCACCCCGTGGTGCACAACCTGGTGGTGTCCAACGTGCCCGGTCCCCCGATGCCGCTGTACTTCCTCGGCTTCCGGGTGGACGGGATGTACCCGTTCGGGCCGGTGTTCCACGGCGCGGGCCTGACGGTGACCGTGCTGTCGAACAACGACAAGCTGAACTTCGGTTTCATCGCCTGCAAGGAACTGGTGCCGGACATCGGGGCGCTCACCGACGCCGTTCCCGGCGTGGTCTCCGAATTACTCTCCGCGGCGCGGACATCGGGCTGAGTGCCGGTCGACTGTCCGCCATCGCCGCCGGACAGGACCGAGCACCGTCAGATCTTCGCCGTGACGGCCGCACAAGCTTCGAGCAACACCGGGACGAAACGATCGGCCTCGAGCACGCAACACGCGTGCCCGGCCGCGACACGGTGCGTGCTCGCCCCCGGGATCATGGTCGCCATCTCGACCTGGCGGTAGACCGGGACCGCCCGGTCCCGGGTCGTGACGACCACGGCGGCCGGCATCGTCAGGCTCGGCAGCCACGCGGTCGCGTCGAAGCGTCCGACCGCGGCGAGCACCTGGGTGAGCGCCCAACCACTGGTACTGCGGA
Organism: Nocardia sp. NPDC005745; assembly: GCF_040630775.1. Classification (NCBI taxonomy): domain Bacteria; kingdom Bacillati; phylum Actinomycetota; class Actinomycetes; order Mycobacteriales; family Nocardiaceae; genus Nocardia; species Nocardia sp. NPDC005745. The sequence continues at coordinate 263,736 of NZ_JBEXYF010000003.1, read as the reverse complement.
ACTCGCCCAGTGCCCAGCGATCCAATCGCCCCGCCGTCCAGGTGACCACCGGGAGCTCGGGCAGACGCCCCGCGAGCTTCTCGGCCCGGCGGTAGGAGTAGGGCCCCACGGCGGCGGCGAAGGCCGCGAACGTTCGGTGAAAAGCGTGCTCGCGCCATTTCTCGCGGAACCGATAGGGCGTCGCGCAGAGCACCAGTCCGCTCACCCGATCCGGATGGCGATGCGCCGCCAGCAGGCCGACGATCCCGCCCAGCGAGAACCCCGCGCAGATGGCCCGATCCAGTCGCAGCGCGTCGAGCACGGCCACCACGTCGTCGGCGCAGTCCTCCAGGGTGAACCGCTCGGAGCGGATGCCGCGCCCGTGCCAGCGCTGGTCGAACAGGATCACCCGGTACCGCTGCGCCAACGCCGCCAGCGACGGGAACCAGGTGAGGTACGCGGTGCAGGCCGTGGCGTGCAAAAGCACGAGCGCGGGCGCGTCCTCCGGGCCCGGGATGTCGACCACGTAGGTCCGGCCCCGGCCCGGCAGTTCGACCAGGCGGCCACCGGGCACCTCGGCGATGTCGGGCACCCGGAAACGTCCACCGAACCGCGTCGCGCTTCGGCCGGGGTTCGTCATGACGTACCTCCCGAGCGGTCACACCGTGGCAAGTTTTAGAACACGTTCTATACGATCATGACACATCTGCGCGCGACCCCGGAGCGATCACCTGGGCTACTGTCGCGAGACGCGCCGCCCAAGGCGCACTTCTGTAACGTGTTACAGACGGTTCGAGAGACGGAGGTACCCCGGATGGGGCGGTTGACCGGCAAAGTGGCGTTGATCAGCGGCGGAGCGCGCGGCATGGGCGCGGCGCACGCCAGGGCCCTGGTCGCCGAGGACGCGCGCGTGGTGCTGGGCGACGTGCTCGACGACGAGGGCGCCGCGGTCGCCGCGGAACTCGGCGACAACGCCGCCTACGTCCACCTCGACGTGCGCGAGCCGGGCGACTGGCGCAAGGCCGTCGACGAGGCGGTACAGCGGTTCGGGTCGCTGAGCGTCCTGGTGAACAACGCGGGCATCGTGAACGGCAACCTGCTCGTCGCGTTCGAGCTGGCCGAATGGCAGCGGATCATCGACATCAACCTCACCGGCACGTTCCTCGGCATGCAGGCCGCCACACCCGCGATGATCGAGGCGGGCGGCGGCTCGATCATCAACGTCTCCTCCGTCGAGGGCATGCGCGGCAGCCCGGGCCTGCACGGCTACACGGCCACCAAGTTCGCCGTGCGGGGGCTCACCAAGTCCACCGCGCTCGAGCTGGCGCAGTACAAGATCCGGGTGAATTCCGTACATCCCGGCTTGATCCGCACTCCGATGACAGAGAACATCCCCGAGGACTTCCTCCAGATCCCGCTCGGTCGCGCCGCCGACCCGGCCGAGGTCTCCGCACTGGTGACCTACCTGGCCAGCGACGAGTCGTCGTACTCCACCGGCGCCGAGTTCGTCATCGACGGCGGTCTCACCGTGGGCGTTCCGCACAAGAGCTTCGGCTGAGTCATCGGCCGGTGGCCAGCAGCACGAGGGGCGGCAGCGACACCAACGCGAGGCCCATGAGCACATTGCTCCACTTATAGGCCACCAGCAACGCGGCGAATTCGCGCAGGAAAGCGCTCGGCAGGTAGTAGAAGGCGGTCCTGGCGCCCGTCACCTCGGCATCGAGGCGGAGGCGGCGCGCCAGGATCGCCGTGCGCAGCACGTGGAAATTGCTCGTCACCAGCACCATGCGCGTGGTGGCGCCGCGCTCGCCGAGCAGCCGCTTGGTGAAGAGCAGATTCTCCTCGGTGGTTTCCGAGCGATCCTCCAGCACCACGTGGTCTTCGGGCACCCCGTGGCGGATCAGGTAGTCCGCCATCGCCGACGCCTCGGAAACCTCCTCATCGGAACCCCTACCGCCACTGGCGATCAACAGCGGGGCGCGTCCCGCATCGGCTTCGCCGCGGTAGACCTCGATCGCGCGATCCAGGCGCGCGGCCAGCAACGGCGGCACCTCGCCGTCGACCAACCCGGCGCCGTGCACCACGATCGCGTCCATCTCGGGACGATAGGACAGCAGACCGTAGCAGAGCGAATACAACAGGAACGCCGCGAACAGGAACCCGACGTAGCTGATCGCCATCGTCAGCGAGGCCAGCAGGACTACCAGCCAGCGATTTTCGGTCACCAAGGCGAGAGCCAGCACCAGATAGGGCACCAGCAGCCCGAAGCCGAGCCCGAGCGGCAGCAGATGCGGAAGACGCCACCCCTCTCGACGCACCAATTGCGCGCCGTTGGCGATCGACAACCCGGCGAGCACCAGGACCAGCAGCGGCGACAGGAGCACCAGCAGCGGTGCGAGCACCACCGGCAGATCCCCTTCGGCGACCCGGCCCACCGCCCACGCGCCGACGAACCCCGCCCCGAGAAGCAGCAGCACTCCGTGGCCCAGCCTCCTGCGGTCCCTGCCGAATCGCACCGCGAACACACCGAGCAGGACCACACCGACCAGCAGAAGCACCGGGCTACGGTAGCCCACCGGGGGACGGCGCGCGCCTGCGTCCACAAGCGGCGCGGCTACCTCGGCTTTTTCCGACCGTCCCCTACAGTGTGCAGGTCCGGGCATCGGTCAAAGCGACCGGCGGCCGGGAGCATTCGACTTCAGCACACCAGCGTTACGGAACAGCACGTCGTGATGAATGGGAGTCGTCGAAAACCATGCTTCGATTGGTCATCGCCACCGCCGCGGCCGCGCTCTGCGTGATCACACCGCAAGCCGCAGCGCAGCCGATCTATCCCGCACCCGATCCGGATCCGTTCTACGCCACCCCGGCCGGCCTGGACCGCGCCGCACCCGGCGATGTCCTCGCGGTACGGCAGATGCCCGCACTGCCCGTGTTCCCGGGCTCGACTGTCACGATGATCAAGTTCCGCTCCACCAACTCCGTTGGCGACCCGATCGCGGCCACCACTACCGTGCTGACTCCGCCGAATCCCACCCCCGGTAGGCCGCTGCTGTCCTACCAGCACATCATCAACGCACTCGGCACCCAGTGCTCGGTGTCCCGTGTGCTCTACACCAGCGATCCCAACCTGGCGGTGCGCGAAGCACCCGCGCTCAACGCCCTGCTGCTGCGCGGCTGGTCGGTCGCTCTCCCTGATCATCTGGGCCCGACCAGCGCCTACGGTGCCGCGAAACTCGGCGGCATGATCACCCTCGACGGTCTGCGCGCCGCCCGGCGGGTCGCGGAACTGGGGCTGGTGGACAGCCCGATCGCCCTGCTCGGCTACTCCGGCGGCGGCATGGCGAGTTCGTGGGCGGCCGCGCTGGCGCCGACCTACGCGCCGGAACTGCCGCTGGCCGGGGTGGCGGCGGGCGGGGTGCCGATGAATCTGGTCAAGATGATCGAGGGTCTCGGCTACGCGCCGCACGCGGCATTCGGCCTCGCCTTCGCGGCGGCCCTCGGACTGGAGCGGGAATACCCGGCACGGCTGCCGGTGAGCGAGCAACTGAATTCGGTCGGATTGGCGGTCCGCAACCGGATCGCCGACAGTTGCACGAACGAGATCCTCCTGGCAGGCGCCGGGCGCGGCATCGTGGATGTGGCGGCCTCGAATTCGCTGGCCGACGACCCGCGCGCTCGCGGGGTGCTCGAGGAGAACAGTCTGGAACTCTACGACGGTATTCCGGCCGTGCCGCTCTACCAATGGCGCGCGGAGAACGACGCGCTGATCCCGGTGGAGTCGGTCGATGCCACGCTCGGGCGGTATTGCCGTGCGGGCGTGCGCGTGCAATACGAGAAATTCCACAGCCCGGATCATTTGTCCGCCGCCGTACTCGGAATCCCGTCCGCGCTCGATTGGTTGGACGCGCGCCTGCACGACGTGCCCGCACCGAGTAATTGCTGAGGGCGGCCCGGTCGGCGGCAATTCACCGCCGACCGGGAACGGATCGCACCGCCACATCGGATGTCGCGGCGGGAGCTAGACGTCCTTGCCGCTCTCGTACGCGTTCTGCCGCGCCTCGTCGAGATCCGCGTCCGCACGGGCCTTTTCGGCCTCGGCTTCCTTCTGCGCCGCGTCCCGCTGGGACTCGGCCTTGTCCTGCTGGGCGCGACCCTCTTTCTTCAGGTTCTCGTCACCGGTGACGACGCCAGCGGCTTCCTTCGCCTTCCCCTTGATGTCCTCGACGACACCCTCGACAGCTTCCCGGGGTCCGCTCTGATGCTCCGGCATCACATACCTCCCATTGATTAGTCGGCTGACATCCGCCGCATACCCGTCCCCGACCTCATCAATCGTCCTGTGACTCCCACCACCTGCCACCTCCACAACCGGAGACGCCGTCATCCGACGGAGACGACTGCGCCGTTTGGCGAATTCCCGGTGAGACGTGGCTTGAATGCCACTGGGCGGCAACGAGCCTCGCCGATACATTCGATTCGCCGAAGGCCCTGCTCACAAGGAGTCCACCGATAATGAGTTATGTCGCGCCGATACTGATCGGCGTCCTGTACGCGCTGGCCATGTCGGCGATTCCCGAGCCGCATCGCCGCCGTTTCAACGCCGTCATGGTCGCCGGCGCGGGAGCCGCGTACCTCAGCGGAGGCGGATTCGGCGGCTGGGAATTCGTCTTCACCGCCGCCGTCACCTACTGCGCCTACCGGGGACTGGAGTCCTGGACGTTCATCGGCATCGCCTGGCTCCTGCATACCGCCTGGGACCTGCTGCACCACTTCAAGGGCAATCCCATCATCCCGTTCGCGCACGACTCGTCCCTGGGCTGCGCGATCTGCGATCCGGTGATCGCCGCCTGGTGCCTCTACGGCGGTCCCTCGCTGTTCCGTCTGCGGGGCCAGGCCGCCGTTTCCTGACCGCTGCCCCGCTACTACGCGTAATCGCCGGACGAGCGGCCGATCAATACCCAGAACGCGGCTCGAAGCCGGGGTCGGGGAGAGAGGGCGGCTCGGCCTGCGGCGGCTGCACGGGTATCGGCTGCGGCGCGGGCTGCGGGACCCGTACGACTGGGGCTTCGACCGGCGGCGGCGCAGCGGCTTCCGGTACGGCAGCTTCGGATGCGACGACCTCCGGCACCGCGGCTTCCGGCGCGGCGGCTTCCGGCGGCCGGTTCGCGGCTTCCGAAACGATCGGCGGCGCGGGCTCCGCGACCGGCGCCGGATCCGTAACCGACGTCGGCGAGACAGCGCCGACAGGCGACGGCTCGGACGGCTCGCCGCACCCACCGACCGCGAGGGCGGCGATACCGGTCGCGATCAGCAATCGACGAGATCCGAATCGGCTGGTGCGCACGGTGCCAGGCTAATCGCGCACCCCGTCGAGGGCAGTCCACCGTTCGACCGACAGCGGCGCGCGGCGCGGCGCGGCGATACTGGATCCTCCTGTGCCATCAAAAGATTGGGTGTGTGATGAGGTCGCTCCGAGGGAGGTCGACGGTCACCGCGGTGCTCGCGGCGGTGTCGTTGGCCGTCCTGATCCCTGGCACGACCGCCGTGGCCGATCCGGCCGGCGGGACCGCACTGGTCGTTCTGGGCGATTCGTTCACGGCGACCGCCCCCGTCCTGGGCCACGCCGACGACGGATGCACCCGTTCGCCCTCTTCCTGGCCGAACCAACTCGCGGCGGCGACACAGCTGTCCGGGACGGCCCGATTCCTCGACGTGTCCTGCAACGGTGGCACGATCGACACCGGCAACGGCTGGACGCTTGTGCACCAGGCACGGAAGGCGTTCGCGCAGGGTGCTTTCGGGCCCGACACCCGGGTCGTCCTGATCCAAGCGGGACTGAACGACGTGTGGGGCAACTCGACCGGAACGGCGTTCCCCTCGACCGACTGTCTGCTCAATATCGTGGCCGGGTGCGGGTTCGACGCCGCCGATCAGAACCGGCTGCCCGACTACCGCGCGGTGACCGGCTCCGGTTACGCCGATCGGGTACGCGAGGTCGTCACGTTCGTGCGTTACTACGCACCGAAGGCCCGGGTGGCACTCGTGGGGTATCCGGAAGTGTTCCCGCCGGGACAGTCCACCGCGTGCATGGATCTCGCTGTGGCCGGACGGGTCGTCCAGCCGCGCGCGGAAGGCTATATCGCGTACCTCGATCGAGTCCAGGACGCACAGCGGACGGCCGCAGGGCTGTTGGGGATCGAGTTCGTCGACGTGCGCGCCGTCACCGCGGGGCACGCCAGTTGTTCGGACGATCCGTGGATCAGCGGCCTTGCCGGCGCCGACTCACCGTTCGACGGCGCTCCGGTACATCCCAACGCGCGGGGCAACGGCGTCGTCGCCGACCGGATGCGCCAGCAATTCGGGCTCTGAGCAGGCCTCGCCCATGCTGCCCGACCGCCGTCCAGGCGCTGAACTGCCCTCCCTCACCGGCGCTCGATGGTGGGCGGCGTTCGCGGTATTCGTACTGCACGCACTGGTATTCCTTCCGGTCTACCCCTTCCAGAAGTCGCAGCTGTTCCGCACCATCCACGGCTTCGTTCCCATGCAATCGGGCGCGGCGGGGGTGACCTTCTTCTTCGTGCTGTCCGGCTTCGTCATCTACTGGTCGTCCCGCGACGGTAAGTCGGTCCGGCTGTTCTATCGCCGCCGAATCCTGAAGATCTACCCGACCCACCTGGTCGCCGCACTGGTCTTCGTCGTCGCGGCGGGCGTACCGCTGGCCCGTCCGGTGGTGTGGGCGCCGAACCTTCTGCTGGTGCACACCTGGGTGCCGAAGTGGACCACGCTGGGAGGGCTCAATGTGCCGTCCTGGTCGTTGTGTGCGGAACTACTGTTCTACCTCAGTTTTCCCCTTGTCGCACCGGCTGTCGCCCGGATTCCGCGGCACAGACTGTGGTGGGCGGTGGCGGCGCTGCTCGTCCTGATCCTCGCCTTGCACACCGGCTTCTACCTGGGGGCCGACGGGCCCAAGGGAATCGCCAACACCTTCGCTCCGAGGCTGCTCCGGGGTGAGGTCTCCCCCGAGTTCGAAATCCACGCCTCACCACAATGGTTCGCGCAACGCGATATTCCGATACCGCCGTCGTACTGGCTCAGCTACCTTTTCCCGGCATCACGACTGCCCGAGTTCTACTTGGGAGTCCTCGCCGCTCGCCTGGTCGCCGATGGGCTGTGGCGCAACACCCGGCTGACCATGCCGCTGACCGCGCTCGCGCTCGGCTACGCCGCCACCTGGTTCGTTCCGGTGAACTACAAGATGTCGGCGCTGCTGGTGGGTCCGATGGCGGCGGTGGTGGCCACCCTGGCCGCCCGCGACCTCGCGGGCGTCTCGGGTCTCAACGCCCGCCGCCCACTGATCTGGCTCGGTGACATCTCCTACGCGTTCTACATGATCCAGTTCCCGGTCATGGTGATCATCACCCGGCTGTTCATCGGCGGTCGGCGATACTCGATCGGCGGCTGGGCGATGTGGGCGACGGTCACTCTCGTGGCATCCATCCTTGCCGCGGCAGCGATCTATCACGGCATCGACAAGCCGATCATGAACCGTTTCGCCGGACGATCGGCCCGCGAACGCAGACGCTCGGCCATCACGATTCCGAGTCATCCACCGATCAGCGTGCGGACGAAGCCGTAGGCGATCTCGTTCGCGGGCCTTCCACCGGCGGGCCCGTCGCGCAACGTGCACAGCACGATGATGGTGATGTCCGTGACGGGGTCGTAGCCCATGAACGTCTGAAAACCCGGAATGGCCCCGTCGTGGCCCATCATCGGCCCGAACGACTCCAGCCCGAGACCGTAATGGATGCCCGCCGGATCGCTCCGGCTCAGCGGAGCCGCACTGTCGAGGCGCTGTCGCTGGAGCGGGGACCCGAGCAATTCGTCGCCACCTACCAGCTTCCGGACGTAGGCGGCCAGGTCTTCCGCGGTCGAGATCGCCGCTCCCGCGGCCCCGATCCACGAAGGATCGAGATTCGTCACATCGGTCGGCAGCAAGGTGCCCGCTCGGGCCGCCAGGACTTCGTCGTCCGGCAACCGCGGCGACGCGAGCGCCTCGACGTTGGTGCCGTACAGGTATCCATGCGGTGACGGCGCGGGCAGGGACGCGTCACCGGGGGCCGGAAAGGACGTCTTCGCCAGGCCGAGCGGGCGGAAGATCCGATCCACGAGCAACGAGCGGATATCCTCCCCGGTGATCTGCTCGAGCAGCGACGCCAACAGGATCGTATTCGTATTCGAATAGCGGAACTCCGCGTCGGGTTCGAAATACGGCGGCGACGAGAAACCCAGCCGCAAGAGCTCTTCGGGCTGCCATCTGCGCCCGGGATCCTCGTCCATCGCTCGCGCGAGCCGCGGCGCCTCGTTGTAGCTGAACAACCCGCTGCGCATGTTCAGCAGCTCGGTGATCGTGATCTGCGCGCCGTTCGGAACGCCGGGCCGGTACTTCGACACCGGATCGTCCAGTGCCAGCTTGCCTTCCCGGACCAGTTGCAGTGCGACGGTGCCGACCATCGTCTTCGTAGTCGAACCGACCCGGAAGAAATCGTCCACCGTGATCGGGTCGTCCTGCCCGACGGTCCGCGTCCCGAACGCCTGACGCCAGACGGTGTCCGGTGTGCGCACGTAGACCACCGCGCCGGGAACGAGCATCGAATCGAGAACGCCGCGCACGATCGGCTCCAGCCTCCGGCCGAGAGCAGTCGATTCACTCGGTCCCGCGGGCAACTCGTGCGTGCCCGACTCGGTTCCGCTGCCCGCGACGACAACGGTCGCGTACGCGACGACCACCGCCACACCGAGCCGTGACCAGCGCGTTCTCCCCTTGTGGATGTCGTGTATCGGCATCAGTCACCGATCACGGACAGTGTGCCGTCGGTGAAATTCGTGACATAGACGTTTCTGGTGGCGGAATCGACGACGACACCGTGCGGGCGGGCCCCGACCCGGATCGAATCGCCGGCCTCGCCGGTCCGGGTGTCGATCGAAGAAATGGTGTTGCCGGTGCGCGCGTCATCGAGACCGTGGTTGGTGACGTACACCGTCCGTCCGGGTTGATCCACCGCCACACCGACCGGCCCGAGCCCGACGCGCAGCGTCGCGGTGACCGCGCGGGTTCGGATGTCGATCACCGAGACGGTGCCGTCGGCGTGATTGGTGACGTACGCGGTTCGCGTATCGGCGTCGATCGCCACACCCCACGGCTGGTTACCGACATTGATGGTGGCGACCACCGCCGACGCGACGGGGTCGATGACCGACACCGTGTGATCGACCGCGCCGGGCGGGCCCGCGTTGGCGACGAAGACGCCGCGCGTACCGGGATCCACGGCCACGCCATAGGGATGGCTGCCGACCGGGATCGTCGCGGTGACCACCCTGGATCCGGTGTCGATCACCGACACCGTGTTCGCCTCGAAGTTCGTGACGAAGGCGGTGCGCGCGGCGGAGTCGACGGCGATGCCGTACGGCCCCGCCCCGACCGCGATACTTCCGACCACTGCCCGGCTACGCGTATTGATGACGGATACCGAGCCGCTTCCGGCATTGGTGACATAGGCGATGCCCGCTGCCGCGTCGATCGCGACCGCGGCCGGTTTCACCATGCCCGGCGCGGTGACCGACGCGGCGGCGGACGTCCGGGTATTGATCACCGAGACCGAGTTGCCCGCGCTGTTGGTGACGAACACGCTTTCGGTGTTCGGATCGACCGCGACGCCCCACGGTTGCGCCCCCACCGCGATCGTCGAAGTCACCGTCGCCGGGATCGCCGCCACGGCCGGCGCCCGGTTGCCTGCCGGGCTGGGATTGTTGCCGCCCGACGTCTTGCTGGTCAGCAAACCGACGATGACGAGAACGACGGCTATCCCGGCGATCACTTTCACGCGCGGCGAAACGCGCTGGTAGAACGGGCGGCGGCTAGTGGGCCGAGGCGGAACCGCCGGCGCGGGTGGTAGTACCGGCGCACCGACCCCGGCCGGGCCGGGCCACGGTGGTGTGCGCGTTGTTCGGGGTGGTGGCGACGGCGTTCGGGTCGTCGCGAGGGTGGCCGCGTCGGTGAGCGCCGGAAGCCAGTCCGCCGGGCGGGGCCGCTGCCCCGGAGTGGCGGACAGGGCCGCGTCGACCAGCACCCGGACCGGACTCGGCACGGTTGCGGGCAACCGGTGCGGATCGCGGGTGCTCTGGTCTCCGGCCAGCAGCCGCAGGACGAGCAACCCGAACTTGTAGGCATCCGATTGGGCGGTCGCCAGTTCCTCTCCTGGATTGATCACCCGGACCTCCCAGTCCGGAGTCTCGACCTGCGCGGACACCGACCGGGAGCGCAGTCGCATGGCGTCGCAGTCGATGAAGTACACCTTCCGGTCCGGCTGCAACGAGAAGAGCAGGTTCTTCGGCGACAGGTCACCGACCGCGATGTGGTGGCGATGCAGAATCGTCAGCGCCTCAGCGGCGTCCGCCAGCAATTCGTAACGGTGCCGTTCGGTCAAGGGGATGCCCCGCCTCGCGAGGAAGGCGTCACCGTTGAGCAGGTGCTGGAACTCCGCGGTCTTCGACTGCACCGCCGAGGACATGGTCATCTTGATGAAGAACTCGTCTGGGATCGCGGGCATCACGAACCCGGTCACCTGAATGGAGTTGTCCGCCTCCACCAGCCGGCACGGCCACGCCACCCGGGAGAGCAGATCCATGCCCTCGGCGAAGGGCAGCGATTCCAGATAGGCGGGCATCTCGTCCAGCACGTCGACCGAGACGCTGGGCAGCACAGCGGGTTTGTACTCCTTGTACACCACCGCCTTCGCGTATCTCATCCGCGCACCGGGGGCGCTGTAGACCACCCCTTGACCGCCGGAAGCCAGTTTGGTCAAAGGGCCCAGCTGACCGACCTTCACTCGCTGCTGTGTCACTGCCCGTCCCGTCAGTTCTCCCTCGGCCAGATGGCCACCAATGTGCGGTCGTCGTCGAACGTCTCCCGCGAGAAGTCCAGGGCGTGTGCGAATTCCAGCTGCGACGGCACTCGACCGGCGAGCACCGAGGCGAACAACGCGCCGACTTCGCCGTCGCCGCTTCCGAGCGGATCCCCGAATCCGTCGGTCCCCACCAGCAACACCTGACCCGGCTCGACGACCACCGTTATGGGCTCGACTTCGTTCGGAACCCTGGGCAGTCCGCTCACCGCGGACGACGTCAACCCGGAGCCGGAAGCCGGCTTACCGCCGAGCACCGGAATGAAACTCGCGCCCGAGAGCAACCACACACCGGAGTCACCGACCCCGGCCAGCGTCGCCGACAACCCGCCGTCGGCGTGCTGCTCGCACACCACACACGTCAGCGTCGTCGCCAGCGCTTGCTCGGCTTGCTCGGCATCCGCTTGCGGCAGCGACAGGACGGCAGCCGCCCGCTCGGTCAACATCCACGCGGTGTTCTGGAACAGCGAGTGCCAGCCGATGTCGCCGAGTTCCTGCGCGGGCTGCTCTTCCAGCCACTGCGTGGCGTAGCGCACGGCGGTGGTCGAGCCGATGTGCGAATGCCGCGCCGCCGACACTCCGTCGGCTACGGCCACGATCAGTCGTTCCCGATCCGGCGCGGCGGTGACGGCGAAATCGTCCTGGCGCGGAGCACCGTTGTACCGGTGCAGGTATCCGCGCACCGACGCCGCGCGGATCGTGAACGGGCCGCGCGACCATCCGTCGATCATGGTGTCCGCGCGGTAGGGCGTCCTGCCGTATTCGTCGCCGACGGCTTTCGGCTCGAACGCCGGTGTGGGATCACCGACGATGATCGGCGCGCTCGACAACCGGCTCGGTAGGGCCGAGGCGATTTGCTCACTCGCCGGTTCCGGATTCGCGGCATCGACCGTGTCCGCCGGCGAGGAGTCGTCCGGCACTTGCTTGTCTCGCTTGCTCAGAAAGCGCATCACACCGTGTCCACCGCGAGCGAGACGAAATTGTCCGGCTTCTCCACCTGAAGCGTCGCCTGGCCCGTAGCCAACGCCTGGCCCGAATTGATCACCGATTGCGTCAGCGCGGTGATGAATTTCGAGATCGCGACGCCTGTGTCGGTCCCGGCGGCGGTGATGAACGCGTAGTTCGGGCTCGTGGCGACCCGCCTGATAACGTTGGCGTCGGCCTGCCCGATGCCGAACGCGAGAATGTTGGGACGCGCCGCGAAACTCGTCAAACGCGCGTGCTCGCTCTCCCAGCCATCTCCCGGATTAGGCGCACCGTCGGTGAGGAAGAATACCGCAGGCCGGTTCACCAGATAGCCGTCGGATTTCAGCGCTGCGATATCGCGTGGTATCCGGTCGGTCAATTCGGCGAATGCCGCAGCGAACGACGTCGAACCACGAGCCCGCAGTTCCGGCATGGCGTCCAGATGCCGCAGATCGGTGGGCTCCAGATAGCAGACCGCGGTGTCGGAGAACCCCAGCACACAGAAACGTACCTTCGCCGCGGCCATGGATTCACCCTGCAAGGTGTCGAGCAGGCTGGTCAAGCCCGTGTTCAGATCCGCTACGTCGTCGACCATCGAATACGATTCGTCCGCGACGAAATACACCGGAAGAATCGTCGCCTTCGGTTCACTCATTCGGTGCCACTCCCTTTCACCTGCCACCCGGGCGTGCCAATGCTACCTTTTACCGCGAGAATTCACTGTCGGCCGTTCAACCGACAAACACGTTCCGCCGAGAATTTTTCGCACGCGCCGCCGATCGTCACGGGTCGAGCCATCCGACGAGAATCAGCACCACGACTGCGACGGCTATACCGATACCACCGATCCCCATGACGATGTCGCTATTCGTGAGATACCCGATCGCCAGCGCGAGCAAGCCGATGCCACCCGTATATGAAACAATGACATGACCGTACTCGGCCAGCACCAGAAATGCGACGAGTCCGAGAACGCCCAGGAGTAATACAATTCCGATGACCGTGGCGATGGAGACCAACGTTCCCAGTCGATCGCCGAACGAGGCATCGGCGACCCACACGGTATGCACGGCCCGGCCGTAGCGTCCACCGATCATTTCTCACGATCACCGGTCACGCAGGGCCGAGACGGTGACGAGGACCAGAGACAACCCGATGGCCACGGCGATACTCCAAGCGAAGGCGGTCGCGCTCGGATCGGTGAGCACAGCGGCGCCGCTGAAGGTGACGGCGAAGGGTAGGAGCAGAAACGAGATGACAGCGATAGTGGTCTGATTGCGGCGATCGCGGTCCTCGGACACCCGATGACGCTCCTCGCTGCGGCACCTGCGTGCCTGCGCTTCGGCGATCGCCTCGTCTTCCAGTCGAGCGCGACGGGCTTGCAGATACCGCGAGATGTCGTCCAGGTCCGCCACGACCTGTGCGTAGAGGTCGGTCATCCGATGCTGGTTCTGGAAGGCGCGCAGCACGTCCGCGACCTGCGCCCCACGCTCGGAGATGTTGTTCCACCACAGCTTCGCGCGGGTGTCGAGGATCTCGGCTTCCAGCGACTCGACCGGCCCCGCGCCGGTGCGGTCTACCCGGATATCCGCGATCCGATCCGCGATGCGGTGCAGAGCGTTCAGTTGCAGTGAGCCGAGCAGAACGGCGTCCACATGGATCGACCGCACGTAAGCCCTTGCGACGGTGTGGAATTCGGTGGCGTCGGTCGATGTCAGTGCCGTGTAGGTCACACCGTCGCGCAACACCAACGCGCGCCAATCCCCCGACAGATGGACGACCTCAGCGAAAATCCGGGGGTCGCCGGGGTCGGGCAGGCCGTCCGCCACCGACGTGCCAGACGCCAGAAACCACTGCCATCGCTGCGACGTGGACCAGGAACCGAGTGCCGTCGGATCGGAAATCGGCTCCGGCATAAAATCACCCGTCCAGCAGAGGTGGGTGACGACCCGCGGCCGCGCGGACTCGAACGACACGTCGTCGACAAGGGTGGACAGCCATCGGCGGCCCTCCCCTCGCACCTTGGTGAGTTCGGACAACACGTCGACCGGGTGCTTCGACAGCTCCAGGTGCGCGACGGCGTAACCGCCTTCTTCGCCCGACAGCAATTCCCAGCCATGGACGATCGCACCCCGCCAGTCCGGTGGCTCACCGGTCGGCCGTCTGTGCCAACGGCCGGTGGCCGCCACCGAGTCCACCGCGCCGTACAGCGCGTCGTGCACGCGGGCCGAGAAGTACGCGGTCCGGGCGTTTCGGTCGGCGACCACCGCATCGCCCCCGCGGCCGACCGCAGCACCGGCACGCGGGATCGGCACCGGCAGAGGGCCGGGGAGCCAGCCGCAAGTCGATGGCGCTCGATCGGCCTTCCATCGCACCCGAAAGATCAGGCACGCGAATACGTCAGCGGCCACGATTTCTCCTGAGTCCAGTGGTCACGGGCCTAGTAGCCTTCGATGGAGAACGCGTCGGCATATTGCTCGGCTCGCGGAGACAGCGGTGCGTTCTCGAGCACGATCTTCACCTCTCGCAGCACGTCGACCACACCGGCCAGCAAACCGACCTGCAACTTCGTCCACGAGTCGGCGTCGTCGTCGGCGAGGACCTTCCGTCCGGTCAACTTGAGGCAGACCGCACCGAGCAATTCGGCATCACGACTCTCGATGAACGCGTGCCCGTCGCTGTTGCGGAACCGCCGGACCGCGTCCATCCGCCAATCCCGGATCTTCTCGTAGACGCCGTCGACGCCGTACCGGTCCTTGGGCTCCTTGGGCTGCTCGCCTTTGAGCCGCCGGTCCAACGTCTCACCGAACGCCTGATGACAATCCAGGATCCATGACGTGAAATCGCGCGCACCGTGCAGCGGACGCCCCAAATCGAGCAGTTTGCCGTGATGCACCTGGCCGAAGAGATCGCTTTCACCGCATCGGCGCGAGAGGTCGTTCAACTGGGTCCGCAAGTCCAGCAGCTCCTCGGAAAGATCCCCGAGTCTGCGCCGCACTTCGCGGTCGACGCGGCGACCCGCGGGATGGAGCGTGTCGATCGTCGACTGCAACCTGGCGCCGCCGGGACCGGACGGTTTGCCGACATGATGCGCGACACCGGTGCCCAGATCCGCGAAATAGCTGTGCAAGACGTCTACCCCGCCGGTCCGGCTCGGATCGCCACCACCCACCCGCACCAGTTCCCGCAGTAACGCGTGGTTCGGGATCACACTGATATGCGGATCGCGCTCGCCCGGTGGACGGTTCGTCTGCCACCAGCGCATGAACGTGTCGCGATCGCCGATTCCGACGGCATGGAGGTTGATGCTCAGGAATTCGTGCAGTTCCTCGATCAGCGAGACGGGATCGGCGATCGCGACCACGGCCTCGCCCGCGGTTTCCTCGCCCTTCTCTTTCCAGTCGGCCCCGTCACTGACCAGAACGATCAATCGGTCGTTACCCGGTACACCGTGGCGGTGCAGCAGGTCGGACGCGAAATGCAGGGCCTGTCCGATGTCGGTTGCCGCGTTCTCCGGCCGCAGCAGGCCGATGGCGCCCTGGAAGTCCCGCAGTGTCCGCTCGTCGTCGGGGCCCTGGATCTCGGCCATCGAGCCCGACCTCGGGAAGACGCACATCGACGTGGTGGTGAACTTCACCAACGCGATACGGGCCACCCGCCCGGTCACATGCCTGCGGATCTCGACCATATCCATGAGCGAACGCTTCAGGGCATCCATCCGCGATATGTAGGCGGATCTCCGGCGCGATCCGAGACGGACGACGTCGGCGCGGTCCTCGATGTCGTCCCAGCTCATCGAACCGCTGCAATCGGCGAGGATCACGATGTCGACCCCGTTGCGATTGCCGGCCAGGAACACGTCCATTTCGGTCTCGGCGTCGATGTAGCAGAGGTCCGTCCGCTCCCGCCCGGAGCGGTCGAAGACCTGGCGTACCCGGAAGGACTCCCCGTCGGCGTATACCCACGAGTCGCCTCCGCCGAGATGAACCTGCTGGCCCACGATGTCCTTCGCGTTCCGCAACTGCTGGCAGACTTCCTCCAGACGGTTCTCGGTGAGCGGTTCCAGGACGATCCGCGCAGCCGGATCGCACGCCATCGCGCTCAAGCGCCAACCGTGCTCGTCGATCACGCCCAGCCGAAGCTCGTCCACCAGATCCGTACTGACGACGACGGATCCCTCCGCGACCGAAGGCGAGGCGACGATCCGCACCGCCGCCTGCCGCGACGAGTCGGCGCCCACCTCGAAGAGACCGACCCGGGCGGTTTCGACCCGGCCGGACGTACCCTGACGATCCTCGGCGCTTACGGCGACGATATTCGCGGTGACCAGCCCATTTCCCTTGGCGACCTGCAACGTGTGCCGCCTGCTGTCCCATTCGGTCGATGTCATTTCCGCTCCACTTCGACCCTGACCCCCAGGTCGTTCGACGCCGCTCGCTTCTCCGCGCCGCCGCGTCCGATGAATCTGCCCATGTATTCCGGCTCGACGTCGACGAACAGCAGGTTGGACCGAGGCCGGTAGTCCGCGAAGCTGATGTGGTTCGCCACCTCGGCGCGGCCGCGTGCCCGCAACCAAGCGGTGAGCTTGTCGAAGAGTTCGCGACCGCGTTCCTCGTCTCCTTCGAAAACGGCCACGTCCTGTTTGCGTACCTTCTCGTGCTCCTGCAACAGACGGCGCACAGCGTTGTCGGTGCGGCTGTCGTGCTGCAGCTCACCGAACATCCGGTCGATGGAAACCATGTCCAACTTGCGTGAACGAGAATTGATGAAGATATGCCGGACGATCGTCAACCGAGGCAGCCCGATATATGTGCGCCCCGCCTCGGAGCGCTGGCCGCGCCGCCGATTCGCGGTTCCCGCCACGATCTGGAAGACGATCTGGCGGTCCTCCAGCGACTTCAGCCGCCGCGCGTGATCCGGGCACAGCCCGAGCCCTCGTTTATGTGGTCCGAAGATCTGCCAGCGATACGCATGCCTGGCGCATGCCGCGTTTCCGCAAGTCGCGCGCTTGCCATCGACGACGAACTCGCAAGCGATGCTTCCGGTCGAATTGCATCCCGGGCCGGCGCATTCCGGGAATTCCTTTCGATAGCAATCGGGGCAGTACGACATGTCGGCGCCGCCGGGGTGCCCGACCCGGTGCCGGTCGCAGAACGCGTTGCGTCCCCGGCATATCTCCCCGTTGCACCAGAACGTGGCCGCGGCCCCGCACGCGCAGCTGGGCCGGTGGCGCGCACAGGTCGCGGTCATCCGACCTTCGATGACGACGGCGTGCTCGTCGCACACACGTCCCAGCCGATCCCCCTGGCCGCACCCGTTGCACAGGAAGGGCCCGTAGGTGACCCGGCCTTCCGCGGAGCAGGTCGTGCACTTGTGCCGGACCATGGCGGGCTCCAGGACACCCCGGATGGAGAAGGCCGTGGTGTCGTCGACCCGCTCCGGAGCGCGAAGCCGATCCTGTATCCACAGAACGCATGTCCGGTTGTCCCGCAGCGGGACGACGACCTTCTCGGCGTCGCGAAGGCTGGCGCCGTTCAGATGCTGTTCGATCTGCGTCCACAGCGCCCGCAACTCGGCCGCGTCAGTGGGCGGATTGCTCGTCTGCCGGATATCCAGCACGACATTGACGGGCTGATTCACGACCGCGCCCCTTCTGTGGAGCCCAGGATGATCATCTCGATGCTGGCGCGGCGATCGGTTTTGCGTGCGTAGGTTTGGTTGGTGATCAATCCGGCACACGCGCCCCTCGGCAGTCTGCGTGCCAGATCCATCAGCGCGTCCACCGCGGATTTCCGTTCGGCCTCGGCCACATCGAGACGCACGCAAACCCGGTTGTTCCGCGACAACCGGCTGCCCAGCTCGTCCGGTACGCCATCGCCGAGTTCCTCCGGCGCGCTCAGTTCGAGCACCGTGGCGTTCGGCTGCCGCAGCACCCGGCGAATCTCCTTGCTGCGACCGAGGCGCGACAGCGCCGGAGCCAGATTGCGCGGCGGGCGACCAGCCAGCAGAGCGCGCAGCCGTTCATCCATGTCACGCTGCTCGGTCAACTGGTCCAACTCGCGAATGATCTCGTCGTCCGACCGGCGCTGACGAGCGGGGCGAGCCTGCCCCTTGCGCCCGTTCGGCGTCGAACGTCGCGGCCGGGCCGTCAGCTTGGTTCGCCAGGCCGCCTCCAAGGTTCCCAGGCTGCCCGGAGCGACTCGCCTGTTGTGCCTGGTCAGCTGGTCGTCCGCGAGCGTCGCCCGATCCCGCAGCAGTGCCGCGATCTGCTCGACTCCGAATGCGTGCTGCCTGCTCCAGACGGCCAGCAAGTCGTTCTCGGTCTGGGCGTATTCCGGATGCAGCTTCGCGAGTTCCGGAGCGGAGAGCAAGGGCAGGATCTCGCGCGGCTCGATCTGCATCGCGCGCAGTTCGGCATCGAGGTCGTCGAGCAGATCGGACACCGACTCGGCAGCCGAGCGGCGGACGGTCGCCTGTTCCAGCGCCTTCCGCGGGTCGTCCGCCTCACGCTCGAATTCCCCGCCCATACCCCTGGCAATGGCGTTCGATCGGTTTCTATCGAGCATCCGTTGCGGGACGGCGGGCATACGCCGGCCGTCGCGCTCCATCATCCGCGCACGTACCGCGAGTGCTTGCAGCACGACCGCCTGCGCGACGGCCGAACTCGGGAAGATCTGCGCGTCGAGGCATCGAACGCTGACATTCGGGATCTCCAATTCCGTGTCGCCGACCGGATTCACATCCATCACCGCGAAGCCCGATACGCGGTCGTCGCGGCGCAACGCCTGCTCGACCCGCCGCAGGTGCCGGACGGACGCGGATGCGATATAGCGAGTGGAGACTTGGTCTTTCGATTCCGCCAGACGCAGCGAACCACGTCCGTTGACGCGGCCCGCGACGAACAGCGCGCGCCCGCTGAGCGCGACGAGTTCGGGGACGTAGCGCCGGATCAGGTTGCTGAGAATCTCCCGCTGCAAGTCATCGGCGACTTCGACGGAATGCCCGTCCTCGCACAGCCGACGATGCGGCGGGCCGCCCCAGGAGATGCCCGACGGCAACAGCGTCCCACCGGCCTGCCGCACCTGCTCCGCGGCGGCGGACACGACGTCGGCCAAGGCGCAGACGAGCGCGGAGCGCTGCGCGGGATCACTGATCCAGACCGGCCCGGTATCGATCCACAGACAGCCCGGCCGGTTCGCATTGAAACACACTCGCGGGAACCCCCCGCCGGAACCGGACAACGCGCTGGATGACCGTTGCAACTTTCGATGCATTTCGTCGATATCGTCTGCGACGATTACGTAGCCCTTCAGAATTCGATGCCGTAATGGAGCATTTCTGTAGGCGCTTACGAGCACAATATATACCTCATCACCCCGGCGGCGATGCGAACGTTCACGTCCCGTCGCCGATCATACTTCCGATAATGTTACCGCTGAGCTACTCGGAGGGAGGCGCCTGCGAAGAGTCATATATCGCCGACTTCGACGCGTATCGGGCAATATCTTGCCGAGTTCATGCATTTCCCGGCAGAATCCCGACCGGCGTCAGCAGCGTCATACCCGAACACCCACACCCGGGTCCCGGGCGGGCGCGCACGGTCCCGCCGTCCCGGCAGCCTCGGTCGACGCGGTCCGCGAGGGACAGCTGCGGACCCGTCGAGTCGCCCGAACCTTCGGCGCCGCAACGTCCTCCGGACCGTCCAATGGGGACGGCCCGGGACATCCGATGGTCAGAGGTCCTCGATGTCGATCAGCCCATCCTGCAATGCGCGGGCAACGAGGGCGGCCTTCGTCGGCGCGGGCCGGCCGACCGCGGCGTACTTGTCCCTGATCCGAGCCAGATGGGTATTGACCGTTCCCAGCGAGATGTACAGGCGCCGACTGACTTCCAGTTTGGAGTCCGACGCGATCCACGCCAGCAGCACCTCGATCTCCCGACCGCTCAGCGCCGGACGCTCCCGCGCCCCCAGCGCGGCGGGCAGCGGGTCGTTCCTGTGGTCGAACGCGACACTCATGAATTTTCCTTTACAACACTTCGATATTGTTTTCGAGCTACTCGAAGGCGCGCTGCCGATTCCACGGGAACTCGGCGCGTATTCCACGGTTCTTCACCCCTGCTTCGCGGCGAGACCAGCCGAAACATGTCTCGCGAGATGAACGCCTACCGCCGTCCGAACAGGTCGCGCAGACAGACCCGCAACAGGGCAACGGTCCCGACGAACAGCGTGAAGAAGATCAGCGCACGCGATAGATCACCGGAGTTCCCGGCGTTGCCCGTGTAGGCGGACTGGCCGTAGAAGAAGTACGCGATGTCGAGGAGCAACATCCCCGCCAGCACATACCAGGTCCAGAGGCGCCGCCGCGGGCCGTGGTTGATGCTTATCCGCTGTCGGCCACCGTTGTTGGCGAAGATGCTGCCGCCGTTGTTGGCCGTGTTGACTTGATTGTTCGCGTTGGGATTGTTGTTCGATCCCGGCGAAGGGTGCATTTTCATCTCCTGCCGGGGCCGTCCAGCCTGATGCGCTGGGTCCCGTTCTGATTGGCGTTCACGATGCCGCCTTCACTCGCGATATTGACCTGGTTGTTCTGCGTACCCGGCGCGGCCGCCCGCTGCCGATCGTCAGGCCGGCTTTCGACCTGCGGGGCCAGTCGCCCGAGTAGGCCGCGGACGTCTTCTTCGAGCGTCCGGTAGCGAATTCGCCAGTATTGCGAACCGGATAGGGCGCGAATGTCGTTCGGAAGCTGCTCCGGGCTCGGCAGCGGCGTGTCGTCCAGCACCACGGGAACCACACGTATCCCGCGTTCGAATGCGGTGCGCAACTCCAGCCGCACCCAGTCGCGAGGGTTGTCGATCCGACGACGTCCGCGTGCGTCGCGCGCCTCGAGCCAATGCGGGCCGATCACCGACACCATCGTGTCGCACTCCTGGAGTGCCCGGCGTATCCGGCGTGCGTACAACACGCCCAAGGCCAAGGAATCCTCGTCCCGGAAGACGCGCGCCCTGCCGAGATGGTGGGCCATCTGCTTCGATATCTCGTTGACGGCGTAGACACTGTCGACGATGCGGTAGTTCAAGAATATCTCCGTCAACTGGGGCACTCCTCGAGGACGGTTATCAGCGCAGCACGGCGCGATGGTGAAGATTTATGATGCGGAATAGCGGAGACAGGAATTAAACCGACCAGTTCGTTGTACCCCTCGCGTGACATCCTTCCGGATGTCTCGCGGTCACAAATCTCGTCCTCGACCGAAACACCACGGTTTTCGAATATAAGTCTGCACTCGAACCCGGATCCGGGCGACCGGAACAGCAAACGTTCGGTCATATACCCGACCGGGTGCAGCAAACTACCTCGCCGCGAAAGATTCTGGTTGGTTTATTTCCCTATTATGGTCGACTTCCCGCCGCCGGTGCTCGGCAGTCGACCTCACGCTGAGCCACGTGTCGATGTTTCAGTGTAGGTCGGCGTATTCCTTCCCTCGTCGCCGCGACGCATCGAAGCGGCGTTGTCGTCTAATGGTTGCCCCCGACGTATCCGGTCCGAAGACAGTGCCGCCCAGCGCGATATCGCCTGGACCGTTGGCCCAGGATTTCCTGCCCAGGAACTACGGCTCGCCTCCAGCATCCAGCGGGCAGCCGACCGGCAACAGTGGTTGTCCGTTGCCACTGCGAACGGCAACGGACAACCAGGCGTTCAGCGCCTCGAGAGGGCGGACATGAGAGCCGGTTGGATGTCGTGCAGCGCGGAGTGCCCGCGGTAGCGTCCGATCGTGCGAGCGAACTCGCGCAGATCGGCGCGGATGGTCATCGAGTCGACCGCACTGATGATGTCGAGCAACGGCTCGATCAGTGCACACGCTCGGTCCAGCTCACCGAGCGCGGCGTACACCAATGCCCTTCGGGTGCCGAACCGAGCACGGTCACGGTCCGACTGCTCGAAGTTCTGCGACAACGCACGATCGAAGAGAACGGCGGCTTCCCGGAGGTTGCCGAGGTCGTAGTGGCACCAGGCCTCGATGAGCACAGGCCGTTCATGCAGCGCTGACGGCCCCAGCGCGTTGTCCCCGGTGCGGTGTGCCGCGTCGTAAAGACTCGCGGCTTTGTCCAGCGCTCGCATCGAACCCGAATCGTTCAAGCCGATGGCGTACCCCTGCGCGGCTCCGAGCGCGGCCAGCCAGCGGATCCGAGGATGGACGGCGTGGTCGGCGAGCACTTGTTCGGTAAGGCCGGTCGTCGCGGAGGAATCGCCGCGATACAGGCTCAGCACCGCACGGCGGACGAGTGCGTAGCTGGTCATGTGTGCGTCACTGACGGCAGAGGCGTGCAGGACCGCCTGATCGGTCCACCACAGGGCGCCCCGCTCGTCACCGCACTCTTGCGCCATCCATCCGGCGAACTCCGCGGTACGCGCGGCGTGCAGCAGCAGTCGCTGACGTAGCTCGCCGGTGCTCTGCCGCGCTGCGGTGACCGCGGCATGCGTCTGAGTGACGACCATCGGCAGCACGATGCTCGGGCTGCTGGTCCGGCCGAGCTGTCTCGTCTGCTCGAACATCGCGCTCAGGCCGGGTAAGACGATGGCGGAGCCGGTGAGCACCGGAGGGAACGCGGTCACCGGCGGCGCGTGCGACTCCCCGAGGTGGAATGCACCGGAACCATCCACCTGCAATCGGAGGAGCCACTCGGCCTCCGAATAGATGTCGTCATCGATCTCGGGATCGCCATCCGGTTGCGGTTCCGGCGGAGCGAGCATCAGCAGATCGCCGCCGGCGGACAGGACCGTATCGCAGATGCGCGCCAGCGCCGCGGAGGGCGACTTGTGCCCGTTCTCTATTCTGCTCAGGTGGCTCGTGCTGTAGTGCACGCGTTCGGCGAGCTTCCCCAGGGTCATCTTCTGCTCGACTCGGCGTCTGCGCAGCTCCGGACCGAACTCAGCACTTGCCATCATTACCTCGGATCCGTTGCCTGCCGGGGCGTCTCGTCCACGACGAGATACTCCGACGAACCTGCAACTGCCCCTTCGAGCCGGGGCCGACCGGCTACCACACCCCTTGTTGCTGCGAGTCTACCGTCCACCGCTTCTCGGGGTACGCGAATTCGTTGTCGCACAGCTGATGCGCCGATGCCGCGATTTGTCCGTCGCGGCCGTCCCGCTCCTACTGCCGTACCCTGGCGACTCGGACCGGAATACTGAATTGCTCTCCGCCGGACAAGAATTGGGGACGTAATGGATACGGATCATCGAGTCAAGCACCTCGAGATGTTGCAATCCATCATCGCACGGCTGAGTCAGCAGTCGTTCACGGTGCGCGGATGGTCGGTGACTCTGGTCTCGGTGATCTTCGCGCTGCTCACCGCGCAGGCTCGGCAGGGATCGGGCCTGATACTGCTGGCTTTGGCGCCCACCTGGATCTTCTGGGGTCTCGACGGGTACTACCTGAGCCTGGAACGCCGCTACCGTCAGCTGTTCGCCTCCGTCGCCCAGCAGTTGCGAGACCCGGCAGCGACCGGATTGCTTCCGTTCGACATGACCCCCGTTTCCGGCCGTCCGGCTCGCGATTTCGCGCGAGCGATCGTCACCCCCAGCGTGGCCGCGATCCCCGCGGTGCTGACCGTCCTGATCATCGGCTACCGGATAGTCACGTTCATCAACGACTGAGAGGCGGGCGCGCACGGGGACCTACCCCGTCACACCACCGCTCCCGGCCGCATACGGCGAAGCCCTGGCAGTCGATGCTGCCAGGGCTTCGCCGTGCCGGATTCGCTCAGTGCTTGGCGAGTTCGGGAGTCGCGGTCTCGAATTCGTCGGCTTCCGCAGGAGCGGCGGCCCGGCCCGGCAACAGCACGGCCATGACGATCACGAGCAACGCCAGAGCCGCCGACACGAGGAAGGCCAGGCGCATGCCGTCGAGATGGGCGGTGACGAGATCCGCGCCTTCCGCGGCGCGGGTGGTGGCGTGCGCCGACATCACCGTCACCACCAGTGCGGTGCCGAACGCCGCGGCGACCTGCTGCAAGGTGCCGAGCATGGAGCTGCCGTGCGAGTACAGCTGCTGCGGCAACGCACCGAGACCGAGCGTGAACACCGGGGTGAACGCCGCCGCGAGCGACACCATCAGCAGAATGTGCAGGGCCAGCAGCTGCCAGTACGGCATGGTCATCGAGATCTGAGTGAACCCGGCCAGCGACGCGGCGATCCCGATCGAGCCCGGAATCACCAGCAGGCGCCCGCCGAACCGGTCGAACAGGCGGCCGACCGTCGGTCCGAGCAGGCCCATCGCCAATCCGCCCGGCATCACCAGCAAGCCGGTGGCCAAGGGGCTCAGACCACGCAGGTTCTGCAGGTACAACGGCAGCAGGATCATCGATCCGAGCATCGCCATGAACGCCACCGACATCAGGATCAGCGCCTTGGTGTAGGTGCCCGACAGCAGGACCCGCAGATCCAGCAGCGGCGTGCCGGTGCGCTGCAGGCGCAGCTGACGCCACACGAATCCGGCGATCAGCGCCGAGCCCGCGGCGACGATCAGCGCCGGGCCGGTGAGGTTGCCGCTCTCGAACCGGCTGAGCCCGAACACCAGCCCACCGAACCCGAGCGCCGCCAGCGCCACGCTGGACACGTCGATCTGCCCGGCTTGCGGTTCACCGACGTTCTCCAGCTGACGCAGACCCAGCCAGGCGATGATCCCGGCGATCGGCAGCACCAGCACGAAAAGCCAACGCCACGAACCGATTTGCAGCACCGCTCCGGAGATCACCGGACCCATCGCGGGCGCGACCGAAATAGCCAAGGTGACGTTGCCCATCACCCGGCCCCGGTCCTGTTCGGGCACCACCGTCATCAGCGTGGTCATCAACAGCGGCATCATCACGGCAGTGCCGAACGCCTGAACGACTCGCCCGAGCAGCAGCACCGCGAACGACGGGGCGACCGCCGACAGCGCGGTACCGACCAGGAAGACGCCCATCGCGGCGGCGTAGGCGTGCCGGGTGGACACCCGCTGCAAGAACCAGCCGGTGGTCGGGATGACCGCCGCCATCGTCAGCATGAACGCCGTCGACACCCACTGCGCCGCCCGGTCGGTGATCGCGAGGTCTTCCATCAACCGCGGAATCGCGTTGATCATGATGGTCTCGTTCAGGATCACGACGAAAGTCGCGAGTACCAGCACCCGGATGACGGTCGGTGTCCGCCCTCCCGAGGCGGGAGCGGATAATTCGGCGGACATCGGATACCTCCGGGGCAATGGGTCGTTGACAAGAACATGTGGCCCTGCGGCCGCGTCACCGGATCGGGTGCCGGCGCCACAGCTGTAGAGACGGCGTCGATTGCTCGAACTCATCGGGCGCGGGTCAGTATTCCGGTCGGCACCGACAGAAATCACCCGATTTTCCGGCCGACCCACCTCACACGCCTACCAGAAACCGCTGTTCAGCAGCCGCTCCCACCGGGTGCCGAGACCGAATCGTGAGCCTGGTCACTGCCCGCGAACCACTGGTTCCGGGCTCGCCGCCCGCTCCTACGCCGACCTGCGAACGAAGACCGCGATGTCGTCGAGAGCATCCTCGACTCGCCCGGCGATCTCGGGTTCGTTCGATAATCGGCGCAATGCCGGAACAACACGTTCCTCATCGATTGCCCGATCGATTCGGGCGAGATGCCCGAGAGCGGTGACCGCAGCCGCCCGCACGCCGAAGTCAGGACTATCCACCAACCTCAGCGCACGGTCGGTCACCTACGCGGCATCCGGATCATGCAGTGCCACAGACAGAATCGCCTCGCAAACAGCGGTGCCGTCGCCCGAATCGAGCATCGCCGTCGCCTCGCCCCTGGCGATCCGATCCAGCCTCCGGTAGACGCGGTGAACAAGCCGTCTTGCCATGTGTCCCCCTCGGCGGTGCCGGTCGATTGTCGGCGAACAGAACCGTAGCGACAACTTCGCCTGAGCTGAGCTGCCCCACCCCTCGGACAACAGTGTGCACTCACAGAAGACTCTGCTTGTTCATGTTCGTCGAGCGCCGCACGGCCCACAGTTCGCCGGCTGAAACCTGTTGTTCCCCCCGAAACGGAAAAACCAGGGTCGAACTGATACGTTCGCCCTGGTTACAGCTCCCCCATCTGGACTCGAACCAGAAACCTGCCGATTAACAGTCGGCTGCTCTGCCAATTGAGCTATAGGGGATTGCCCTTGGCTCGTCCGGTTGGTATCGGGCGGGCCGAGGAGAAACTCTAGCGTATCGCTGGGCGGGAGCCCAAATCGTGTCGCTACCTGCGACTTGTCCGGGTGGGCTTGGTGCGGAGCTATCGGGTGTCCGGATCGACAGGCGCGTGGGGCGTCGGGCAGGATGGGGGCGGCGAACTGGCAACTGGGAGGAGCACATCGAGATGCTGCGGTTGATCATCGGCGTGGCGGCCGGGTACGTACTCGGCAGCAAGGCCGGGCGGGCTCGCTACGAACAGATCAGCGCCGCGACCCGCGCGCTGACCGAGAGCCCGGTGACTCGCAAGCTCGTGCTCGTCGGCAGGCAGAAATTGTCGGACAAGCTCAGCACCCGTCCCCGCCTGGAGCCGATGGAGCCGCTCGACGAGCGGACCACCGTGCTGGTGCCGCACGACCAGCTCCGCCGCTGACCTGCCGCACACCAGACCTCCCCGCGCTGCGCGAGGAATCCGCGCGTACCTGCACCGACGCGGCCGGACGCTAGGCTCCGGTGGCGAAGTCCCCGTGGCTGCCCATCGCCTGGGTGAGCAGGCTCTTGCGGTACTGCTCCAGGGCGACGAGGTCGCCGAAGAGGGCGAAGTAGGCGTCCGGCTGTTCGGTCGAGGAGACCCGCTGGAGCTTGGACTTCAGCTCGGCGATCTGCCTGCCGACCCAGGCCTCCTGGGTGCGCGCCAGGACACCGGCGACGAAGCGCGGGATGTCGGCTTCCGTTTTCACCGGTAGCGGCTCGTTGGCCAGCTCCGAGAGCAGGGCGCGCACGGTCAGATCGTCGGTGCGGTCGGCGACGGCATTGACCCACTCGGCGCCGCCCAGCCCGATCGCCGTACCGCCCGCCTCGGCGATCAGGGCGCGCAGGACGGCGTAGGCGGGATGAGTGAAGGCTTCGGCCTCGAGCGCGTCGAAACCGGCTCCGGCCATCGCCGGGTACTGCAACGCGGCGGCCAGCACCTGGCGTTGCGGCAAGAGCGTGGGATCGTTCGGATTCGGCCGTGCGGCAGGATGTTCGGCGACCACTTCGCGCGGCGCGGGCGCCCGCCCGACGCCTGCGGTGCCGCCGCCGTTGCGGTGCCGCTTGGCTTCCTCGCCGACGCGGCGCACCACGGTCTGGATGTCGTCCCAGCCGACCCAGCCCGCGAGTTTGGTGGCGTAGGCCTTGCGCAGGGCGTTGTCCTTGATCTGCGCGACCACCGGCACCGCGCGGCGCAGCGCCTCCACCTGGCCCTCGGCGGTGTCCAAGTTGTGGTCGGCGAGCAGGCCGCGAATCACGAACTCGTACAGCGGGGTTCGGCGGGCGACCAGGTCGCGCACGGCGGCGTCGCCGGAGTGCTGCCGCAGCTCGCACGGGTCCTGTCCGTCCGGGGCGATCGCGATGTAGGTCTGACCGGCCAGCTTCTGATCACCTCCGAAGGCTTTCAGGGCCGCCGCTTGGCCCGCCGCGTCGCCGTCGAAGGTGTAGATGATCTCGCCGCGCCAGAAATTGTCGTCCATCATCAAGCGGCGCAGCAGGGCGAGATGCTCGTCACCGAACGCCGTGCCGCACGAGGCGACGGCGGTCTTGACCCCGGCCAGGTGCATCGCCATGACGTCGGTGTAGCCCTCGACCACGACCGCCTGGTGGCCCTTGGCGATCTCGCGCTTGGCCAGGTCCAGGCCGAACAGGACCTGAGATTTCTTGTACAGCACCGTTTCCGGCGTGTTGATGTACTTGCCGGGCATGGTGTCGTCGTCGAAGAGCTTGCGGGCACCGAACCCGATGACATCGCCGGACAGGTTCCGGATCGGCCACAGCAACCGCCGGTGGAACCGGTCGATCGGGCCGCGCTGACCCTGCCGGGACAGTCCGGCCGCCTCCAGCTCCTTGAAGTCGAAGCCCTTGCGAAGCAGGTGCTTGGTGAGGGTGTCCCATCCGGCGGGGGCGTAGCCGCAGCCGAAGGTGTGCGCGGCCGCGGCGTCGAAATTGCGCTCGGTGAGATACTGGCGCGCGGCCTCGGCTCCCGGCTCGCGCAGCTGGGCGACGTAGAACTCGTGCGCGGCCGCGTTCGCCGCGACCAGCCGGGACCGGGTGCCCCGGTCGCGCTGCACCGAGGTACCGCCACCCTCGTAGTTGATCTGGTAACCGATCCGGTCGGCCAATTGCTCGACGGACTCGACGAACCCGACATGCTCGATCTTCTGCATGAAGGCGAACACGTCGCCGCCCTCGCCGCAGCCGAAGCAGTGGAACAGTCCGTGATTGGGCCGCACGTGGAACGACGGCGACTTCTCGTCGTGGAACGGGCACAGGCCCTTCATGGAGTCCGCACCGGCGCGCTTGAGCGCGACGTACTCCCCCACCACGTCTTCGATCCGGACGCGTTCGCGTATTGCCGCGATATCGCGATCTGGAAGTCGTCCGGCCACGGGAGAGAGTCTAGGCGAACGCGAGGCCGACGCGCCCGGGCGGCTCCGCACAGCGAGTTCCGGTCGAACCTGCCGACGAGCGCGTGACCGGGCGGGCCACGGCGGCTCGGGCCGAGGCGGTGTCCGGCCTTCGATGGAGTCATCGCGTGGTCGAACCCGAATCGCTCGCGCGAGTGTCAGGAGCGGTCGAGCTCCGCGCGGATCGCCCCGATCATCTCGGCCAGTCGTGCCTGGTGGGAGCCCTGCCAGTAGATCCGGCCGCAGTCGCGGCACCGCCGGAAGGTGTCGTAGTAACGACGGGTGAGCGGTTGCAGCCGATTCTCGACCTCGGCTTTGGCGACTTCGTCGACGACGCCGCCGCAGCGCAGGCAGCGGGTGAACGGATTCAGGCGCGCGACGAGGTCGAGCCGCCGGATCACCTCGACGACCTGGTCAACCGGCCGATCCGACCGGATGTAGACGCCGTGTGTGACGTTGCGGCGCTTCAACAGGCCGCGGTCGCGGGTGAGCAGGATCCGGTGCTCGGCCGCCGAGAGCTCGGCGAGTTCGGCATCCGCGGCCTCCCACCGGCAGTGCACGTCCAAGCCCATCAGCCGCATCAGCTTGGCGAGGCCGCCGAGATTCACGTCCGCGAGGAACCGCGGCTCGCGCAACGGGTGCGGGCGAACCCTGGTCACGCGGCCGATGTCGAGCGTCTCGAAGACGGGATACGCGGTGACCCGCCCACCGGGACGTGGGTGATGGTCGAAGTGCACCGGTTGTCCGTCGACCAGGACCAGGTCTACCTCGGTGTGCGGGACGCCCGCGGCCTCGATGACGTCCTTGACGGTCTGATGCGGGCGGTAGGGCCGCCGCAGCACGGTGTACCGCTCGCCGGGCCGCAGGAAGTCGTTCAGCTCGGCGTAGACCCGCAGGTCGACGCTCATTCGACGAACAGCGCCATCGACGCCGTGAATCCGTGCAGCGCGTTGCGGCCCGCGATGGGCCCGATCTCGCCGGCGGCGAAGAATCCCGCGAGCGGGATGCCGTCGAGCAGGTCCTCGATCGTCGTGGCGTCGTGATCCGCGACCCCGAACATCCGCCTGCCGCGTCCGTTGCAGGTGAACAGCAGCGCACCGGCCGGACGCCCGGGAAGATCGGTGCGCGCCCGCGCCAGGGCCGCACGCAGGTCCTGGTCGGCGCCGATCGCGTCGCGGACCTGGAATTGGACGGTCGTGCCGACCTCCACGACGTCGCCCACCTCGATCGCCCCGCTGGACGGATCGGCGCCCAGCAGGCCGCGGATCAGGAAGTCGCCCTGACCGGGCTCGGCGAGATGCTCGTCGACGACGAATCCGATCTGGAGGCCGCGCGCGAGCTGTTCCTGCTGGGCGAGCGGCAGCAGGGCCACGATCTCGCGCAACCGCTCGATCGGGGGCAGGCCGCCGAGCCCGGTGATCACCGTGCCGTCCGCGCCGGTGACGGTGTAGGGGTAGCCGATCGGCCTGCAGCCCTGGGACACGATCGGCACGCTGCGCAGGCCGGGAAGGCGCACCCCGACCGCGCCCGAGGTCACCACGGTGTGGTCTCGGAACAGACGGCTTCCTTCCGGGCCCCGTCCGCCGCTGACCAACCCGCCCATCACGACGGTGCCGGGCAGATCCGTGTTCACGTACTCCAGCAGGAGATCGGCCGGGAACGAGTAGGGGTCGGGCAGCAGCAGGTGGAAGTCGCGGGCGGCCTTGTCGAAGCGGTAACCGGCGAGCAACCCGCCGCTCGCCGTACGGAGGAAGTCCAGCTGGAAAGTCTCGGCGGCGGGCAGGCCGGAGGCCAGCCACACCACCACCGCGGGCTCGTCCTCGATCTCGCGACGACCCGCCACGATGGCCTGGGCCACGCATCCGACCAGCGCGGGCACCCGGACCGTCCGGTGGACGCCGTACAGCACCTCCACGGCGTCGTCGGTGTGGACGCGGGAGGCGAGCAGCACAGCGACCGACGGCGCTTCGCCCGCGAGCTGGTCGCGGGCGCGCGCTGCGGCTTCCCGGCCCGCTCGCCGCGCTTCGGACGCGGTGGAGAGCCCTACTCCGATCCGCACTCTTCCATGGTAGCCAACTGGAAGCTGTAACGAATACCTCTGCCGCACAAGGCAGTTCATCGGGACGATGAACAGCACCCGGGCCAGATGGCGGCGAGCGTGAGTCGACCGCCCGGCCCTTCGGCATCGAGAGCAGGGATGCGGGCAGGTTGCGATTCGATAGCTGTTCGGCCGCTCGCGACCCATCATCGATCTTCCCAGCCCCGAGAGGTCCGGCCGGTCTGAGCGACAATGACGCGATCACAGTTTGCTTTACGGTCACGCGAGATCAGCATGTCGGCGCACCGCGGCACGACCTGATGAGGACAAGCGGGAGACATCGTGAGTCAGCCGTCGCGGATCGACACGGGCGAACTGCGGGCGATGGTATCGACACTGGAGCGGCTCATCGCCGATGCCTCCCGGACGGTCGGCGCGTTGAAAGCAGCCATCGCGTCCGCCGAGGCGCAGCTCAGCGACCAACTCGACCATGCGAGCGCACTGTCTGTCCCGGTAGCGGAGTCCCTGGCTCCGGAGTCGACACCCGAAGCATCGGCCGCGCCCGAGCGGCAGGCGATGCCCACCCCGTGGGCCCGAAGAGCCTCGGCGTCGACGCCGTGGTCGAGGCGGGTCGTCCGACCGTGCCCGACGACGCCGAGTGCGCCGGTTCGGGTACCGGCGCCCGGCGATGCGGCGGCAGAAGTGCCCGCGCCTTCACGGCCACCGGCCGCCGCGCGCTACTCGGAATTCGACCCCGCGGCTCGTCTGACGGATACCGTTGACGACCCGATATCCGTCCGGAGCACGGATGTCGCGCACAGCCCTCCCTCCGCCCCGCAGGCCATCACCGTCGATTCGGCGCTGATCCAGAGGCCGGGCCGCGCAGAGCGCTCCGCCCCCGTGCCACGAGCCGACGCCGTGTCCTTCGGCCGGACGAATGCCGTTGACGACTCCACAGCGATCGCGCCAACCGGAGCTGCATCCGCCCCGCCGGTCGGGAACCGCACCCCGGGCTTCCGGCAGGCGAACAGGACCGACGATCCGGCCGGGCGCCCGCAGATCGATGTGGCGGTGCAGAAGCCGCCATCGGTCCCGAAGATAGATTTCTCGCACCACCCTGAGCCCCTTCCCCCGTCCGCGACTACGCACCATCGCGAATCAACCCCGCGAGCAGACAGCGCCGACGGTTTCACGCCTCGCCGACACGTCGACATCCCAGACGACTCGACACCGCTACCGACCCCGGCAGACCCGGCGCCCGGCCCGCCACCGATTCGACAGACCGATCTCGCTGACGCCTCCGCCTCGGCCTATACCGACTCCTCGGACATCCTCGAGCTCGACACCACGTCCGAGACCGAGACGGCGCCGCCCCTCGAGTTCGCCCAGGACGAACCCATACGGCAGACCATCGACGCGCACCCGGCCCCCGCTACGGATTCAGCTGGGACGTCCGCACCGCAGCGAGATATCGCTTCTGACCCTGACTCCGCGTCGACACCGGACATCGCGCCCGCCCGTGAGCCCGCATCCACACCAGACAATGCGCCGACCCCTGATTCCACATTCACACCGGACAACGCACCCACCCCTGACTCCACACCCACACCAGAGCACGCACCCACCCCTGAGCTCGAGTCCGCACCCGCCCTCGCACCACCCGCACCCGCGGAACAAACGACAGACGCGGACCTTCTCCGCCAGATCGACATGCCCGAGGACCTCGGACCCGTCCCGGCGGACGGCGGACAATGTTCCTCCATCGACAGCGGAGACGTCGGGGACATCGAGACGAGCGGAACTCCGTATCCTCCGTCGACCGCCCAGCAGAGCGACTCCACTATCGGCTCCCCCGACGCCCCAGCGTCCGAGATGGCGGGCGAGTCCACCCATTTCCGAAGAAACGACGCCCCCGCCCGGTCGACCGACGCCGCCACCCGGAGCGATCTGCCGAATGGTTGCCCAACCCCCGCCGCACCCAGCCTGCCGATCGAGACCGCGGAGCCGCTCGCCCGTAGGCAGCCGACGACCAGCGCACAGGACGCGGAAGGGACGGCCGCTGCCGAGGATTCGACCTCAGCACCGGAGACCGATGCCGCGCGCCACTCCGCTCATATCCACCCGACCGGCGTGGCGGATCCCAGGGCGGCCGATCCGCGAACAGTCTCCACGCCCATCCTGCGGACGGACCCCGGTGACGAACCTCTATCGCGCGGACGAACCGAGACCACCCCCGCCGCTCTCCCATGGCTCGACACACTGCGCTTTTCCTGGATCGACGCCGCGCGCGGCGCACAAGTCACCCCGCCGAGTGCTGAACCCTCGGTGCACCGCAGGGACCCCGGGCCGCATCCGCCGACCGACGACGCCAGCGACCGCACCCCGGCCCAGCGAACCGACAGTGCATCCATGGAACAAATCGGCCACCGGTCTTCTCCGGAGCCCATCGTGCGGGCCGACGACATCACACCGGGGCAGTCCGGCAGCACACACGACATCGAAGCCAACCGGAAGACCGGCCGCACGACTCGGCAGGCAACCGGCCGTCGGACTGATTCGCCCGACCGCACGGACGCGGCCGGACTCAGCCGACGAACCGACGCCCCGCGACCGCCTGCACCGATCGAAGACACCGCTACAGCGCACCGGGCCGGACATGCTCAGCGGACGACCACCGCCGACGGCTCCGCCGCTGTCGACCCTGCTCGGGAAGGGACACGGCCGCCCCAGGGCCGCGAGGCCGTCCCGCCGATCGCCGGCACCGGTGCTCCTGCCCAACGGACCGGCGACGCCGCGGCCGCCCGGAGAAAAAATCCCGCACATGTCGAGCGGAGCAACGCCACACCACGCCCCGCCGTCGCGGAGCGGACCGAGACCGCTGACGGGCCCGAGGCGCTTCGGATCGTCCGGGAGATGTCGGCGCGGCATGGGGTGGAAGTCGTCGGGTTCGACGCGGCGGACGTGGACGTTCAGGTGGTCCGTGAGATCGCGTCCGCCATCGATGAGTTGCTCGCGAAATACCCGCTGCCGCTGCGGGGCGTCGAGCTGACCGACGGCGCGGAATCTCGCCCGAGGCCGGATCGCACGCCGACGGCGAAGCAGTCGACGGAGTCCGCGATCTGGATCGTCCTGGACCGGGCTGCCCTGAATCCGCCGCGGGCGGCGCCGGTGGAGACGCGAAGAGTGTTTCGTAGACGTGGGCCCGCCGAGCGGCCGGTGTACAAGGCGGTCGTCCGCGAATTCGCGGGGGCATTGGACCTGGCGGGTGGCTTCCGGGCTCGGCAAGAAGCGTTGCGGACGTTGATCAACGAGTCCCTGCGCGGCGGCGGGGGTGGTGCCGGGCTGCTGGATCCCGGCCGGGCCTTGGTCGACGGCTTCACCGAGGTGGTCCTGCGGGGAGAGCGAGCGGGGGCGTCGGCCAAGGAGTTGCACGCGGCGCTGGTCAAGATGGCTCGAGCGGAGTCCACCGACGGCCTGTCGGCATGACGCCGCCCCGGTCTAGACGTTCAGTTCCACCGCGACCCGTTCCAGGCGGCTTTCGGTGTAGGAGGCGATCTGGTCCACAACGACGCGCACGCGAGCGGTGTCGTCGGTCGCGGCGTTCCAGAACGGCAGCAGCAGCGGATCGAGGCTGTGTGGGGCGGTGGCCAGCAAACGATCGGCCACGGCGAGGATGCGTTCGCGCTGCGCGGCCTGCCGTAACCGGTGCGCCGGGTCGGACATGACGTAACGCAACGCGACGGTCTTCAGCAAAGCCACCTCGGCGGCGACGATGCGCGGTACTTGCAGGTCCGCCGCGTAGCGGGACACCGGTTCCGGACCGGCCACCTCCCTCGTCGCCATGATCGCCGCGGTGGCGAAACGGCCGACGAGCTCGCTGGTCAGGCGCTTCAGCGCCACCGAGGCGGTGAACGTGCCGTCGTATGCGGTCACCGCCGCGACCACCGGGAGTTCCGACAGTCGTTGGGCGGCGGCGATCAACTCGTCGGCGGCCAGCGAGTGCTGGAACTGGCCGAGCGCCGCCAGCGCGTCCTGTTCGGCCGGGTCGGCCAGCGCGCGCAGGTCGATTCGGCCCGCGATCACGCCGTCCTCGACGTCGTGCACCGAGTAGGCGACGTCGTCGGACCAGTCCATGATCTGGCATTCGAGGCTGCGGCACCGGTCCGGCGCTCCCTTGCGGATCCATTCCAGACGCTCGGTGTCGACCTCGTAGGCGCCGAACTTGGTGCCGGGACCCGTTCGGCCCCAGGGGTATTTGATCGCGGCGTCGAGCGCGGCGCGGGTGAGGTTGAGGCCCGCGCTGGCACCGTCGAGTTCGAGCACTTTCGGTTCGAGGCGGGTGAGGATGCGCAGGTTCTGCGCGTTGCCTTCGAACCCGCCGAACGCGTCGGCGAAGGTGTCGAGGGCTTTCTCGCCGTTGTGGCCGTAGGGCGGATGGCCGATGTCGTGGGCGAGACCGGCCAGGTCCACCAGGTCCGGATCGCAGCCGAGTCCGTCGGCGATGCTGCGGCCGATCTGGGCGACTTCCAGCGAGTGGGTGAGCCGGGTGCGCGGGGTGTCGGCCTCACGCGGACCCATGACCTGCGTTTTGTCGGCCAGCCTGCGCAACGCCGCGGAGTGCAGCACGCGGGCCCGGTCGCGCGCGAATTCGGTCCGGTGGCCGATCTCGAACTCATCGCGCGGCGGGCCGAGCCCCGCGGTCTTGGCGCGCTCGACGACGAGGCGTTCGGTGTCGTGGTCGGTGTACCGGGCGCTCAAGGTCTCACTGTCCCGCCGTGTAGGAGAAGTCCGCTGCGAAGTGGGTGAGCTGATACCAGAGCAGGGCGCCGGTCTCCCGGGCGATGCCGTGCGCCTGGGATTCGCGGGTGTAGACGGCGGGACCGGTTCTGGTCGGCGCGGTCCACGCCGACAGACCTTCGTCCCTGGCCATGGTGCGGGTGCGCAGCGAGTGCCAGGGATCGCTGACCAGCACCGCCGACGACATATCCCGCGCCCGCATCGCCGTCGCCACCGCTTCGATGCTGCGCAGGGTGTCGGACCCGGTCTCGACGGCGAGGATCTTGTCGCCCGGCACCCCGCGCGCCTGCAAATAGTTCTTGCCCGAGGCGGCCTCGGTGAACAGATCGCCCTCCTGCTTGCCGCCCACGGTGATGACGCGCGGCGCGACACCGGCGCGGAACAGCTTGTACGCCTGATCCAGTCGCGCTTCGAACACCGAGGACGGGGTCCCGGAGTACTGTGCCGCGCCGAGCACGACGATCGCGTCGGCCTTCGTGTAGTCATCGACGCGCGCGACCTGCCACACGCGGAAAGCGGTCCCGCCGACCAGCACCGCGCCCATCACCACCGACCCGATGACCAGCCGCCGCGTCCAGCGCAGCAACCCGGCGCCGAAGCCGTGCGGCCGGGCAGGGTCGGGAGCCGGGAGAGCCCGGGTGCGCATCGTTGGCAAATCCACTCCCCAAGTCTGCCAGGAGCGGCGCCGACCCCGGACCGGCAATCACCAGTGCCGGTTACCAGCCCCGCGCTCGCCAATCCGGAAGACTGGGGCGCTCGGCGCCGAGGGTGGTGTCGTCGCCGTGGCCGGGGTAGACGACGGTGTCGTCGGGGTAGCGATCGAAGAGTTTGGCCGAGACATCGGTGAACAGGGACGTGAAGTCTTCCGGGGCGGTGGTACGCCCGACGCCGCCGGGGAACAGCGAGTCCCCGGTGAACAGGTGGGTGCGTCCCGCCCCGTCGGTGAGCGCGAGGGTGATCGAGCCCGGCGTGTGCCCACGCAGGTGGATGACTTCGAAGACCAGGTCGCCGATCGTGAGGGTATCGCCCTCGTCGAGCAGCCGGTCGGGGCGGACCGGCAGCGGGTCGGCGTCGAGCGGATGCGCCGCGGTGGGCGCTCCGGTGGCGGCGGTGACCTCCCGCAGCGCCATCCAGTGGTCACGATGCTGATGGGTGGTGACGATCAGCCGCACCTGCCCCGGCGCCTCCTGCTCGATGAGCGCCGCGATGCGCGGCGCACCGTTGGCCGCGTCGATGAGCAGGGCTGCGCCGGTGCCGGTGCATTGCACCAGGTAGCAGTTGTTGTCCATGCCGCCGACGGACATCTTGACGATGCGGGCGCCGGGCACGTCGCGCTGCTGCGGATCGGAATCCGGGGACACGTGGCCGCTGTAGGAGCGATCGATGGTGATCACGAAACGATGCTAGCGAGCTAGATTCGTGCCATGTCACTGCCGCCGCGGATCGGCCTCCTCCGCTTGCTCGCGACCAGCGTCCTGTTGGCCGCGATCGCCCTGCTCGGCGTTCCGGAGAGCGCGGCGGAACCGCCGTCGCGGATGAGCACCTACGTGGAGGATTCCGCAGGCGCGCTGGACCAAGGGCAGCTCGATCGGGTGCGCGGTGCGGTGGACCAGCTCTACGCCGACCAGCAGATCCGGTTGTGGGTGGTGTACGTACGCGGCTTCGACGGGCTCGATCCGCAGAAGTGGGCCCAGCGCACGGCTTCGATCTCCGGGTTCGGCGGGCGCGACCTGCTCCTCGCGGTCGCCACCGAGGACCGCGCGTACTGGCTGGAGGGTGAACTGCCCGGCGGCGTCAGCGATTCCGAACTCGACAGCATGCTGATCGGGGAGGTCGAGCCCGCCCTGCGCGACGGGCGGTGGGCCGACGCGGGGATCGCGACGGCCGACGGGCTGGACGCGGCCATGCGCGGCGGCGGGGTGAGCGTGCGCGCCTTGCTCGTCATCGCTGCGCTGGTGATTCTGGTGGCGGCGGGCCTCGTCTGGTACGCGCGCAAACGGCGTCGTGACCGAGCCGAGGCCGAGCTGGCGGCGGCGCGGCAACTGGATCCGGAGAACACGACGGCGCTGGCCGCGCTGCCGCTGGAAGCCCTGCACGCCCGCTCCCGCGAGACGCTGGTGGAGATCGACAACGCGATCCGCACCAGCGGCGAGGAACTCGAACTCGCCACCGGAGAGTTCGGCGCCACCGCCACCACGCCCTTCCGCATCGCGCTCGACAACGCGAAAGCCGCTGCCGCCGAGGCCTTCGCGATCCGGCAGCGCCTCGACGACGCGATCCCGGAGACCCCCGAAGAACAGCGTTCGCTGCTGGTCGAGCTGATCGGCGCGGTGGGGCGCGCCGACCGCGAACTCGACGCGCAGGTAGCCGAATTCGACGCCATGCGTGATCTGCTGCTCGACGCCGCGGGCCGGCTGGACGCGCTGACCCGGGACATCGTCGACGTCACCGCCCGGGCGCCCGGCTCGGAAGCCGAGCTCAACCGGCTCGCCGCCACCCATCCGGCCGGTGTCCTCGCGCCGATCGCGGACAACGTGCGGATGGCGCGGGAGCGCATCGCGTTCGCGGAGCGCAACATCGACGCGGGCCGGTCGGCGCTCGCCGAGCCGGTCGGCGAGCAAGGCGGCGCGGTGGCCGCCATTCGTTCCGCCGAAGCCGCGATCGGGCAGGCCCGCGCGCTGCTCGACGCGGTCGACAACGCCTCGAGCGCCATCCAGCAGGCCCGCGACGGCCTACCGGCTGTGCTGGACGAGCTGCGCCGCGACCTCACCTCCGCCGCTGAACTCTCCGCCTACGGTGGGCCGGAGCTGGCGGATGCCCGCACCGCGGCGCAGTCCGCGCTGGAAAAGGCGACGTCCACGGCGGACACCGATCCGCTCAGCGCCTTCCACGACGCGGTCACCGCCGACGCTGATCTCGACCGCGCCCTCGCCGCCGCCACCGACCGCAAACTCGCCGTCGAGGATCTGCGGCGCAGGCTCGACGGCGCACTCGGCGACGCCAGGGCCCGGATCGGCGCGGCCGCCGACTACGTGACCACTCGGCGCGGCGGCATCGATGCCGAAGCGCGCACCCGCCTCTCCGAAGCACAGCGCAACCTCGACGAGGCGCTGCGGGTGGGCGCGAGCGATCCGGCCCGGGCACTGCGGCACGCGCAGGCGGCGGCGGATCTGGCCGGGCGCGCCCTCCAGGCGGCTCAGGCCAGTGTTCGGGCATGGGAGGCGCGGCAGGCCCCCGCCGGTGGCGCGCAGGCGGGGGCGGTGCTCGGCGGCATCCTGCTCGAAGGATTGCTGCGCGGGGCGGCCGGTGGCGCGCGGCACTCCGGAGGCGGCTGGAGCCCGGGCTCGTTCGGTGGTTCGTCCGGCTCCCGGCGGATCGGTCGCGGCGGAAGATTCTGATCACCGCTCGACCCTGACCTGTCGACGCCGTCGGCGGTTATCGCTTCCACCAGGCGGGACAGATCGGCTCGATCGCATCGTCGCGTACGAGGATCTCGTGTTCACTTCGGAACAGGTGCAGGATCCTCGAGGAGCGGGGCTGCGCGTGCGCGGCATGCTGATGCTCCGCCGCACCGAACCGAGTGGACACGCCGGATCAGCGGGCGCCGACCGCCGCCAAGGCGGTCAGCTCCGCCCGCACCGCCTCGGGCAGGCCCTCGGCGTGCGCGCCGCCGCCGAGCACACCGACGGCCAACTCGCCTGCGAAGGTGTAGGCGAGGAAGGTGACCGCGGCCGACGCGCCCGCGGACGGGCGGGGATGCGCCGAGACGTAGACGATCTCGTAATCGGTGAACTCGAGGCCGGGGGGCATGCGGAACGCCGGGACGACGCCGGTGTTGGTCACCGCGATGTGCCCGGCCAGCGAATGGATCCTGTTCACGCCGTAGTAATCCGGGAAGTGCAGCACGGACTGCTGCACGACGCCGTCGGCCAGGTCACGCGTCAGGCGGGCCGAAATGCGCTGTGCCAGTTCGAGCGGGTTGGCCGCGGGATCCACCTCCGCCGCGAAGGAAGCCAGACCGGCCATGTTGGTGCCCGCCGGCGCGGCCACCGGCGGCTCCAGCCGGGTACGCAGGTCGACGGGATACAGACAGCCCGAATGTGCCGCGCCGCCCACTGTCTCCCGCGCATGAGCGCGTAGCAGAGCGGCGGTGAGCAAGCCGTTCACCGTCACTCCTGCTCTGCGTCCGAGTTCGACGATCCGGGCGGTGGCCTCCCGGTTCAGCCGCACACGTACCGGACGGGCGAGCGTGCTCGGCGCCGGTGGCGCGCTGTCGGGCGGCAGCTCCCGCGCCTGCGGCGGAAGCGGCTTGGTCACGTCCTCGAAGCCGGATGTCGTGGTCCTGGTGATGCCGCGCGCCGCGACATGCCACTCCAATGATTGCGGAATCCCCTGTGGTGCGAACTCTATGGATTG
This sequence comes from Nocardia sp. NPDC005745, assembly GCF_040630775.1. Classification (NCBI taxonomy): domain Bacteria; kingdom Bacillati; phylum Actinomycetota; class Actinomycetes; order Mycobacteriales; family Nocardiaceae; genus Nocardia; species Nocardia sp. NPDC005745. The sequence continues at coordinate 223,936 of NZ_JBEXYF010000003.1, read as the reverse complement.
CCGTTCGGTGATGCCGGTATAGCAGTCCCAGAGTCGCGACAACAGCTCGACGCAGTGGCCTGCGTCGGCGACGCTGTGGTGCGCGAACAGCGTGATCCGCCATTCGTCCGCGCCCGAGCCGACGACGTCCAGATAGGCCAATTGCGCCGCCGGATCCACCGCGGGAACGTCGAGCACCGCCACGTCACCCTCGCGCACGGAGACCGGGGTCCACGCCGCCTCGTCCGCGGCGAGCAGATAACCCTGTCCCGCGGCGTCTTCCACGATTCTGCAACCGATCACCGGATACCCGCGCCGCAACGTCGCGAATGCCTCCCGCAGCGCCGTCACGTCGAGCGCTCCCCGCACCGACACCGACCGGCCCGTGTAGGTGCCATGCCGGACGAACCGCTGCTCCGACGGCGCCAGCATCCGAACCAGAGAATCCTCATCCCACAACACATCGCAAGGGTGCGGCACCACCGCCACGGGTGCAAACCGACCGGGCGGACGGATGCGGAAGACTACCGGTATGAGTCTCGCGGCGCGTTTGGAGATCCTCGGCCTGTCCTCGGTGGAGGAACAGCTCAACCATCCCACCGTGGTGGGTATCGCCGAGGGCACCCTGCCCGAACCGGTCTTCCGGTCCTGGCTGGAGCAGGATTTCCTCTTCCTGCTCGACTACGTGCGGGTGTTCGCCCGCCTGGCGTGGCAAGCTCCGCAGGCTCATCTGGGCGACCTGGTCGACTTGGCGCACGCCACCTACCACGAGGAGCTGTCGCTGCACCGCTCGCTGGCCGCCGAGTTCGGCGCGGATCTCGACGGCGCCACCAAAGGCGCGCCGTGCGCGGCGTACACCGCGTTCCTCCTGGACTCCGCCGCGTCCTACGGTGCGGGCCTCGCCGCCCTCTACCCGTGCATGTGGGGGTACTCCACGCTGGGCGGGCGGCTGGCACAGCACCCGCCCGCCGAACCGCGCTACCGCCGCTGGGTCGACACCTACGCCGATCCGGGCTTCGCCGCGCTGACCCGCCGCTGCGCGCAGATGATCGATGAATCCGGAGTCGACCCGGCCCGCGCGGAGGAGCTGTTCCGCGAAGGATTGCGGCACGAACTGGCGTTCTGGGACGTTCCGCTGAATCCATCCGGGCACGGATGAGTGACCTACGCTGGCAACGTGAGTCAGGACCACGTGCGGGCATCCGACGCCGATCGCGAGAAGATCGTCGACCGATTGCGTCAGGCGATGAACGAGGGCAGGCTGTCGCTGCCCGAATTCGACGAACGGTTGCAACAGGTGTATGCCGCCAAGACCTATGGCGAACTGACGCCGTTGCTGTCCGACCTTCCCGCGCAACGGGAATCGCGGCCTGCGCGGGCGACCGGCATCCCGCAGTGGATCACGATCATGTGGACGCCGTGGGTGTTCGTCAACGTGCTGTGCGTGGTGATCTATCTGGCCACCGGCGCGGGCTACCTCTGGCCGTTCTGGGTAGCGGTGCCGTGGGGGCTCGCGCTGCTGATACCCACCACGATCGGCATGGTCACCCGCAAGAAGAGCCGCTGAACGCCGGCGCCCCGTGGCCCGTCACGACCACGGGGCGCCACGGCGGACTCAGGCTCCGATCAGGTGCTGGGCCAGGTAGCCCTCCACCTTGTCCAGCGCGATGCGCTCCTGGGTCATCGTGTCGCGCTCACGGATGGTCACCGCTTGGTCCTCGAGCGTCTCGAAGTCGACGGTGATGCAGAACGGCGTGCCGATCTCGTCCTGGCGGCGGTAGCGGCGGCCGATCGCGCCCGCGTCGTCGAACTCGACGTTCCAGTTCTTGCGCAGTTGCGCGGCCAGGTCTTTCGCCTTCGGCGTGAGGTCGGCGTTGCGCGAGAGCGGCAGCACCGCCGCCTTCACCGGCGCGAGGCGGCGATCCAGGCGCAGCACCGTGCGGGTGTCCACGCCGCCCTTGGCGTTGGGCGCCTCGTCCTCGGCGTAGGCGTCGACCAGGAACGCCATCAGCGAGCGGGTGAGGCCCGCCGCGGGCTCGATGACGTACGGGACGTAGCGCTCGTTGGTGGTCTGGTCGAAGAAGCTCAGCTCGGTTCCGGAGTGCTCCGAGTGCGTCTTGAGGTCGAAGTCGGTGCGGTTGGCGATGCCCTCCAGTTCACCCCACTCGTTGCCCTGGAAGCCGAAGCGGTACTCGATGTCGGTGGTGCCCGCCGAGTAGTGCGAGAGCTTGTCCTTCGGGTGCTCGAACAGCCGCAGGTTCTCCGCGGCGATGCCGAGGCCGGTGTACCAGGAGAACCGCGTCTCGATCCAGTACTTGTGCCACTCCACGTCCTCGCCCGGCTTGACGAAGTACTCCATCTCCATCTGCTCGAACTCGCGGGTGCGGAAGATGAAGTTGCCCGGCGTGATCTCGTTGCGGAAGCTCTTGCCGATCTGCGCGATGCCGAACGGCGGCTTCTTGCGCGCGGTCGTCATCACGTTGGCGAAGTTCACGAAGATGCCCTGGGCGGTTTCCGGGCGCAGGTAGTGCAGGCCCTCCTCGGACTCGATCGGGCCGAGGTAGGTCTTGAGCATCATGTTGAAGTCGCGCGGCTCGGTCCAGCGGCCGACGGTGCCGCAGTTCGGGCACGCGATGAGTTCCATCGAGACCGTGTCCGGATCATCGATCTTGTTCTTGAGCGCGTACGCCTCCTGCAGGTGGTCCTGCCGGAAGCGGTGATGGCAGTTCAGGCACTCGACCAGCGGGTCGTTGAACACGCCCACGTGACCGGAGGCGACCCACACCTGGCGGGGCAGGATCACCGAGGAGTCGAGACCGACGACGTCCTCGCGGCCGGTGACCATGGCGCGCCACCACTGCTTCTTGATGTTCTCCTTGAGTTCGACGCCCAGCGGCCCGTAATCCCATGCCGACTTGGTGCCTCCGTAGATCTCACCGCACGGGTACACCAGACCCCGGCGCTTGGCGAGGTTGGCAACGGTGTCCACCTTCGACTTGGGTGCCACGCGAGAATTCTCCATCCACTGCGAGTCGGAATTTTGCATTGCATGAACACGATAGTTTTGTGTCGATGCTGCGATTGTGCCCAGCCTATCGGCAGGCCCGGTGCCGGTTTCAACCGCACGGTTCGGCGCGCCCGTTTGACATGCGCACCTGTGCATACGCAAACTGGTAATGCTTTCCATTAAGGAGTTGGTGACATGACCGCCGAGACCGCCCCGGCACCGCCGCACAACCCGTATCGGTCGCCCGGCCCGGCACCGGTACCCGCACGATCCGTGCTGGAGGACGCGGGTGAGTTGTTGCGGGCGCTGGCAGCGCCGGTTCGGATTGCTATCGTGCTCCAGTTGCGCGAGTCACCGCGATGTGTGCACGAATTGGTCGACGCGCTCGGTGTCACGCAACCACTGGTCAGTCAGCATCTGCGTATCCTCAAGGCCGCCGGTGTCGTGCACGGTGAGCGTTCGGGTCGCGAGGTGCTCTACGAACTCGTCGACGACCATCTGGCGCACATCGTCGTCGACGCCGTCGCGCACGCCGAGGAAGGGTGATTCGTGCCAGACAACACGACCGTTCCACAGAAGCCGGTCGGTATCCGCAGCACCAGGCAGCGCAGCGCCATCGCCGCGCTGCTCGGTGACATCGATGAGTTCCGCTCCGCCCAGGACCTGCACGACGAGTTGCGCAAGCGCGGCGAGGGCATCGGGCTGACCACGGTCTACCGGACGTTGCAGTCGCTGGCCGACGCGGGCATGGTCGACGTGCTGCGCACCGACTCCGGCGAGTCGGTCTACCGCCAGTGCTCCACCGGCCATCATCACCACCTGGTGTGCCGGCATTGCGGCCACACCGTGGAGGTGGAGGGCCCGACGGTGGAGGCATGGGCCGAGGCCATCGCGAGTCAGCACGGCTTCAGCGAGATCAGCCACACTCTCGAGGTGTTCGGCACCTGCACGACATGCGGGACGGCGCGCCGACGCGACGGCTGATCCACCCGATTCCCGGCGTGTCCGGTTAACGCGGCTTCCACCAGCGGAGATTCACCGGCGAGTTCCTCGAACGCCCGGGCCGAGCCGTGCCCGAAACGGAGGATCCGCCATCTGCTGGGGAGGCAGCGTGTCAACGACCATCGACTCATCCATCCGCCCGGTGCGCCGCCGGGCCGTGACCGTCGCCGGGGCCGCGCTCGTCGTGGTCTCGGCGATGCTCCTCTCGGCGTGCGAGGACAAGGACGGCACGCCGGTGGCCGCCTCCCCGACGCCCACGTCCGTGGTCGCGGGCCGGCCGGGCTCCGACAGCGGGCAGTCGACCGTCCGCACCGTCGGCAAGACCGGCTGGTACGACGGCTTCGCAATCACCGTGGACAAGGCGACCGTCGTGCCCGACGAATACGGCGGTGCGAAGGTGCGCATCGACATCACCTACAAGAACACCACCCTCGACGACCACACCCTGAGCATCACGCCGTCGCTGCTGGTCGGCAGGGAAGTGGACGGCGGGGCGATCTTCGACAGCCCGGCGGTGCCCGGCAACGGCTCGGCAACGGGCACCGCGACGACGTCCGTCGCGTCGGCCAAGGACGCCGAGCACCTCATCGACACGATGACCATCGTGTACGGCAAGGCCGCGGACAACCAGACCAAGATCCCGCTCGCCGCGGCGGGCAAGGTGGACAGCGTCCAGCCGAGGACATTGCCGATCAGCGGCACGCTGGTGCAGGACCAGACGACCATCCGGATCACCGGCGGCAGAATCAGCCCCAGCTACACCGAGAACGAGAACGGCAAATCCGATCTGGCGCTGCGCATCACGCTCGTCGGCGGAGCGGGCATCCCCGCGGGCGGGACGAACATCTACTACGACTACTTCACCGTCCGGACCCCCGACGGCCGGACGGTGGCCGCCGACATCCGCGGCCCGATCAACGAGTTGCTCAACGCCGACGAGACCATCGACAACCCGAAGAACTACGTCGTCTTCGTGGTGCCCTCCCCCGGCACCGGCCCCTACACGCTGACGTACAACGCTCAGAAGGAAGAGGGCGCGGCCGGCGCGCCCACACTGTCGTTCACGGTGGGCTGATCCGGTCGCCCGCCGCCTTTTCGGCGGACCGTTCCCGCGCCCCTCGAGAATCCCGAGGTGCAGTGGGGCAGCTGCGCCGAGACCAAGCGTCCGAGCCGAGCGCATTCACTTGCCGAAGGATTGCCGCAGCGCGAGAGAGGCGATGGGGACAACGACGTGTCACGGGCAACGCCGCAGTGAAAATACCTCGGGACCGCCCGGCCAGCCGCTACGGTCCGAGTTGGGTCAAGGCGCCCACCCCCTGCGGGTGCCCACCCACCCGGGGGGTGGATACTCTCCACCCCCCGGGGCCCCAGGCGCGTGCGCCTCCGCGCCTGTGCTCGGTTCAGCCGACCGGGACCGCGGCCCGAGCCGACGCAGACGTCCGGGCCGGGCGACCGCGCAGCGCGGCCACTCCGAGCAGTGCGAGCGCCAGCGCGCTCCAGACCAGCAGCACCACCAGCGGTCCGGTCGCGGCCGCGCCGTCGAAGAACGCGACCGAACGCAGCAACGACGCGGCGGCGCCCGGCGGCAGCAACTGCCCGACGGCGCCCCACGGCTGCGGCAACAGTTCCGGCGCCGACGTGGCCGCCGAGAACGGATTGCCGATCAGCAGCATGGTGAGCGCGGCGATACCGATTCCGGCACGTCCGAGCACCGCGGCGAGGCCGACGACCGCACCGGCGACCGCGAACGACACCAGCCCTGCGACCGCCGCGAGCACCGGGTACGACCCGGGCACCACCGACATCCAGCCCTGGATGATCGCCATCCCGAGCAGTCCACCCGCGACACCGAAGGTGGCCAGCCCGATCACCTTGCCTCCGATTCCCGGGATCAGCAGTGACAGGAGCACGCCCGCCGCGATGCCGGACATCACCAGCGGCAGCACCATCGCACCGAACGCGGTGCCACGCGGATCGTCCGAATCGGCGGCCACCACGTCCTCGACCCGGGCGGCGGGTGCGCCGGAGAGCTGCTGCCCGATCTGGGTGAGTTGCTGTGCGACAGCGGGACTGGCGCCGGAGGCGACCAGCACGCGCGGCGGTCCGTCGCCGGTGACGATCGCCCCGTAGACCTCCCGGTCCTCGATCGCGGCGCGGGCGGCGGCCTCGTCCGCGGGGGTGGTGATCTCGAAGGCGCCCGGGCTGTGCTCGGCGAGCTTCCCGGTGACCATCGCGGCCTGCGGACCGGTGACGGCCAGCGGCAGGTCACGAGGCGCGATGTTCGCGGCCGGCCAGGCGAAAGCGATCAGCATCAGCGCTTGGAGCAGAGCGGCGCCGATGCCCAGCGCGAACGCCCGCTGCGTGGTGTTCATGACCTTCTCCCTAAAAATCGAATGCTCGTTCTTTTTAGTTGGGCTTACGTTCGCACGGGACCGGAAAGTTGTCAAGAACGGATATTCGTTTTATTTTTGGCGTATGCCCCGAGTCAGCGAAGAGCACATGGAACGCCGCAGGCAGCAGATTCTGGACGCCGCGCGGCTCTGCTTCGCCCGCAAGGGGTTCTACGAGACGTCCATGCAGGACGTGTTCGCGCAGTCGGGGCTCTCGGCCGGTGCGGTCTACCGGTACTTCAAAAGCAAGGACGAGCTGATCACGGCGCTCGCCACGGAGACGACGGTGTCCCTACGCGTGGCGATGGCCGACGCGATCGGCCGTGACCCGCTGCCCACGCCCGCCGAGCTGATCACCGTGATCGCCGAGGAGGTCGTGCGGCGCAGCGGACCCGACGGGCCGGTGCGACTGGCGCCGCAAGCCTGGGCGCTGGCCCTGGTGCATCCGGGGGCGGCGGTGATGGTGCGCGAGACGATGATGTCGATGCGCGCCCTCTGGGTGACCTACGCCGAGCGCATGCGCGACAAGGGCTGGCTACCCGCGGACGCCGACCTCGACGCCGTGGCCAAAGCGATCATCGGACTGCTGCCGGGATTCATCCTCCAGCACCTCATCCTCGAGGACCTCGACCCGCAGACGCTTGCGCGCGGCGTGCGCACCCTGCTGCCCTACGGCGAAACCACCGGCACGAACGCCGGCTGACGGCCGTCGTGCCCTCCTCAGGGCAGCAGACCCTGCCTGGCCCGGCTCGCGTTGGACAGCACGAGCAGCAGCATGGTGGTGAGGGCCTGGTCGTCCAAGCCCGCGGCGGGGAAGGTGTAACGCAGGATGACATCGGCGAGCCCGCCGCGGGCGATCACGGTGAGCGAACCGAATTGCAGCGCGTTGTTGCGCTCGGCGACGCGCTTGTGCAGCTGCGCCTTCAGCGGGCGGTCCCAGGCCAGCACGCAGGTGAGACTCAGCACGTCCAAGCCGGGCGCGAGGGTCACCGCGCGCAGCGAGCACAGCGCGCCCTCGTACTCGAATCCCAGCGACCCTTCGGGGTCGACCCGCACGTCGATGCCGTAACTCGACAGGCAGGCCCCGGCCCGCGCCTGGAGTTCCCGATCCGGCGTCACCGCTGCGTCCATGTCCGACCCGCCGTTCACTTGGTGCCGCCGAAACGGCGGTCCCGGGAAGCGTACTGGAGGCATGCCTCCCACAGGTTGCGCCGATCGAAGTCGGGGAACAACGTGTCCTGGTAGACGAATTCGGCGTAGGCCGACTGCCAGAGGAGGAAGTTCGAGCTGCGGAACTCGCCCGACGGGCGCAGGAACAAGTCCACGTCCGGCATGTCGGGCTCGTCGAGGTATTTCGCCACCGTCGCCTCGGTGACCTTCTCCGGATCGATCTCGCCCGCCGCCACCCGGCGCGCGATCTCCCTTGCCGCATCGGCGATTTCGGCACGGCCGCCGTAGTTGACGCACATGGTCAGCGTCATCACCGTGTTGTGCTTCGTGAGTTCCTCGGCGATCTCCAGTTCCTTGATCACGCTGCGCCACAGGCGCGGTCGCCGACCGGCCCAGCGCACCCGCACACCCATCTCGTGCATTTCGTCCCGGCGCCTGCGGATCACGTCGCGGTTGAAGCCCATGAGGAAGCGCACCTCCTCGGGGCTCCGCCGCCAGTTCTCGGTGGAGAACGCGTAGGCCGACAGCCACTTGACGCCGATCTCGATACAGCCCTCGACGGTGTCCATCAGCACCGCCTCGCCGCGCTCGTGCCCGGCGGTGCGCGGCAGCCCGCGCTCCTGGGCCCAGCGCCCGTTGCCGTCCATGACGAGCGCGACGTGGTTGGGCACCAGTTCCGGCGGCAGTTGCGGCGGCCGAGCTCCCGACGGGTGCGGCGCGGGCGGGCGGACGGCGCCCGCGTGCTCGGGCGCGGTCGCGGTGGCGGAATCTCGGCGGCGGATCACGGCCTCCATCCTGCCTGATCGCTTCCGCCGTCCCTACCGCCGCGTTGCTTCCTGCCGAATTCCGCGGTTCCACCGGCGCCGGTGACTTATTCTTTTCCCTATCGTGATACTGGGGAGGGGTTTCTCGAACGTGACCGATTTACCAGGCACCGCGACCGCGGCGGGTTTCCGGGCCACTCGTGAACTGCTCGGCCTTCCGGTTCCATGGTGTGCACGGTTCTTCGCGGTCGCGGAACGCACCGTCGAGCGGTGGGAGAAGGGGGCCTTCCAGATTCCCGACATAGTGGCCCGGGAACTCGCCTCCATCGCGGACGAGACCGACCAGGTGGTCGAGGCCATGGTCGACGCCATCGACGCCGGGGAGATCTCGCCCCGCCTGCACACCTACCGAACCAACGACGACTACTGCAAGCACGAGCCGGACACCCGTTACCCGGCCACCTGGCATCGCGCCGTGTGCGCCCGCGTCATGATCGAGCTGCCCCAGGTAGAGCTTCAATTCGTGGAGTAGACCGCTCGATCAACGGCAGCGTGCGCAACTGACGTTCCAGATGCCACTGCAAATGCGCCGCGACCAGGCCGCTGGCCTGTCGCCGCACCGCCTCGGGCGTCGCCTCGACCTGCTCCCACTCCCCGCGCAACAACGCGACCAGCAGGTCGAGCACCCCCGGCGCGGGCGTCGCCGCACCCGGGGGACGGCAATGCACACACACGGCGCCTCCGGCCGCGACGTGGAAAGCGCGATGCGGACCCGGTGTCGCGCACTTGGCGCACTCGTCCAGTGCGGGCGCCCAGCCCGCGAAACCCATGGCGCGCAACAGGAACGCGTCCAGGATCAGTTCGTGCGGGCGCTGTTTGGCCGCGATGGCGCGCAGGGCGCTCGCGGTGAGCGCGTGCAGCCGGGGCGCGGGCGCGCGCTCCTCCCCCGCCAGACGCTCGGCGGTCTCCAGTACCGCGCACGCGGTGGTGTAGCGCCCGTAGTCGTCGATGATGTCGGCGGCGAACGCCTCCATCGTGTGCACCTGGGTGACGGTGTCCAACGTGCGCCCGGGATGCAGCTGCACGTCGATGTAGGAGAACGGCTCCAACCGGGCCCCGAACCTCGACTTGGTGCGCCGCACCCCCTTGGCGACGGCGCGAACCAGGCCGTGCTGCCGCGTGAGCAGCGTGACGATGCGGTCCGCCTCACCCAGCTTGTGCTGGCGCACCACAACCGCCTCGTCCCGATACAAACGCACGTGCTCAGCTTAATTGCAGCGCCTGCGGCGCTGCGTGTTCGCGGCCCCTTTATGGCTCGGGCCGCGAACGGAACATGCTCGGTCTCGCTTCGCTCGAAACCGGGAGTTACGGTCAGCCGGGGGCATCGACATGCCACCTCCGGACATCGGGCGCGCGGCCCCAGCCGGACAACCGACAATCCTGAGGACGGTTCGTCGTGCAAGTCCGGCCGCTTTGACGCACGCGCTCAGGCAGTTCCGTGCGTGGTCCTCACCTGGCCAAGAAGTGCCAGCCGAGCCATGCCCAGATGAGCACGGCGGTGATTCTCGTTGTTCGCGTGCCGGTCAGGTACGTGATCGTTTCGCCGAGGGACGCGACCGGATCCCGGCGCAGCCGCGTGAGCAGGATCGCGACGAGTACGGCCGCCGCGATCAGGCCGAATCCGAGGAGGATGACGGCTCGGTCGCTCATCTCGACACCAGCCACCACCCGGCGCCCAGCCACACCAGCCAGCCGGCGAGCCGCAGCGGCCACTGTTCGAGCGCTGGATCCAGCAGCGTGGACAAGGTCGGGTGGTCATCGCTCGGTTGATTCAGGGAGGGCTGCCGCGACAATGCGTAGACCTCCCACGCCAACACCGCGACCAGCAGCGTCGACCACACGGCCACGCCACGTCCGAGTCGGGCGGTGCGCGGAGGCCGCTCGCTTCGCCCGCGGAACGCCAGCACCAGCGCGCCCAGCGCCGCCACCGCCACGATCGCGGTCGCAGGCCAGCTGAACGGCCGGGTCGCGGCACCGACTGCCGCCAGCACGATGCCCACGGTCAGCGCCGTCGCACGCCACGGGAGTCGATATGCCGAGCGCGCCGGTTGCTCAGTCACCTGCGCAGGATAAGGCCGTGCGTGGCCGGATTCGGGGAGGCTGGAGCAATTCAGCCGCTGGTGCGCATGAGTCCGGAGATCAGCAACAGCACCGACTCCTGTGCCTCGGCACGGGCGCGATCGGGGTCTTCGGCGTGCGCGACGATCAAAGAGGCCTCGCTGATCACGCTGACGACGAGCTGGGCCAGTACGGGGATGGGGGCGTCGGCGATCAACCCGGCGGCGCGGGCGCGCTCGAGTTGCCGGGTGATCAGGCCGAGGCCGTGCGCGGATTCGAATTCACGCCAGGCCTGCCAGCCGAGCACGGCGGGGGCGTCGGTGAGGGCGATCCGCAGCATCGCCGGGCGCTGGCAGATCTCCAGGAAAAGCGCGAGCCCCACCGCCATTCCGGCCATCACGTCCTCGGAATCGACCGCCGCGATGGCGTTCTCGATCTCCTCGGTGATCTCGACCTCGATCTGCTCCAGCACCGCGAGGAACAGTCCCCGTTTGTCCCCGTAGTGGTGGTGCAGCGCGCCCCGGGTGACGCCTGCCTCGGTGACCAGCTCTTCGGCCGACGTTCCGGCGAAGCCGCGCTCGGTGAACAGGCGGCGTCCCGCCTGTTCGAGCGCGGCCCTGGTTGCGCGAGACCGGTCTTCCTGGCTACGGCGTGGCATGCAGCCGAGTGAACTCCAGAATCGATTCGGCGAGCAACTCGGGCTGGTCCTCCGACACGAAGGTGTAGGAGTCGTCGATGAGCTTCAGTTGCGCGTCCGGCAGGTCGCGGGCCAGGCGTTCGGCGAATGACACCGGGAACAGCCGGTCCTCGCGCGCCCAGGCCAACAGCACCGGGATGTCGACGTCGGCGAAGTGACGCGCGGCTTCCAGTGTGTAGCGGCGATGCGCCGATTTCAGGAAGCGGCGCAGGTCTTTGCGGATCGCGGCGGAATTGCGGCTCGGCAGCAGATAGGAGTCCACGATCTCGGGCGGAACGGGCCGCTTGGTGACCCATCCGAAGGCCAGCGGCAGGCGGTGCAGCGCCCGGATCCGCAGCGCCTCGGTGAGGGGGCGCAGCGATCCCGGGATCTTCGCCAGCAGCGGAAGCGAGGTGAACGGCTGCGGCAGGAAGCTCTCATAGCTGTCCACCGAGGCGAGCACGACGCGGCCGACGCGGGACCGGTCGCGGGTCAGCAGCACCTGGGTGATCGCTCCGCCGGTGTCGTTGGCGACCAGGGTGACGTCGGTGAGGTCGAGGCGTTCGAGGAACGCGGCGATGAGATCGGCGATGCCGATGGGGGTCAGTTCCGCGTCCGGGACCGCGATCTCGTGCGAGCCCAGCGGCCAGTCCGGCGCCAGGCAGCGGTATCCGGCCGCGGCGACCACGGGCACGACTTTTCGCCAGACGTCCGCGTTGACGAGCAGTCCGTGCACGAAGACCACCGGAGCGCCCTCCCCCGTCTCGTGATAGCGAATGCGGCCGCCGGGCAGATCCACCTCGTGGGTACGGCCGAGAGCTGTGCTGGTTGCCATGGGTCCTCCCAGTGGTCGGGTTCCCGTCCACTGTTACATACATACCGTATGTATGTCTAGATTCGGCTCGATAAATCAGCGGAAGACAGCCTCGACCGCGTCCTTCGAGGCCATCACCGCGGTCGCCAAGGAGGCGACGCCCGCGACGGACTCTCCGACCGCGTACAGGACACCGGTGAGAACGATCCGATTCGGCCGGTCCTTCGCCGCCTCGACCGCCGCGCGCCGAGTCGTCTCCTCGACCAGCTGCCGGTCCTCCAGGTCGATGTCGCACCCACTGATCCGGTCGAGCAGATCGCTCAGCGAAGAACGCAGATCCTCCACCGCCTTCGATGGGGCCGCACCGTCGCTGCCGATCCGCCTCCGGCGGGCACGCACACCACAGTTCCCGCAGAACGGGTAGCCGTCGCGGTTGAAATGCTGACACTCGGCGCATCGCACCTCGCCAGCCAAACATCCGGCTCGGGTCGAGCCGAGCGGAACCCGGAAGCCGTGCCAGGTATGGCCGGACACCGCCGTACCCGGGTTCGTTTCGGCTCGACTCGAATGCTTGTCGGCAAGATCTTGCACAAGCACTAGGGAATGCCGAGCATCGCGCGGAACTCCGCCTCTCCCAGCTCGTTCCACCGCTCCCGCGTACCCCGCAGCAGCGTGTCGAGATCCACTCGATACCTGCCGGAGGACAAGCTGCTACCGCACGCGATCAACCGTGCGGCCAGGCCGGCCAGCGCCCCCGCGAGAGTCACCGCGGTGGCCAACTGCGGCCACGAGGGCAGGCTGCGGCCGACTTCGGTCAGCGAGTAGCGCGTCCGCGGCGTGACGTCGCTGCCGACGATGGCGGTGGCCAGCTCGATCCGTCGCGCCGGATCGCGCAGCTCGGCCACCGTCAGGTCGGTCAGACCGCCGGCCCGGCCGTGCAGGAGCGGATAGTCCGGTTCCAGGTCGTAGCGCTCCACGTCGACGAAGGAGCTGTCGCCGTGATCGGTCGCCATCACCACGGGGATGCCGAGCGCGCGGGCGCGCTTGCGGATGTCCACTTTCAGCGCGAGGTCGTCCATCTCCTCGATGAGGACCGTCAGGGGCGCGGAGCCTCCCGGCCCGCCCAAGTAGTCCAAGGCGTTCTCCGGCCGGTACCCCTGGGGGAAGGCGGCGATCTCGCTATAAGGGTCCAGCTCCAAGGTACGGCGTTGCGCCAGCGTCAGTTTGGGTTCGCCGAGATCGCACACCGAGGCCTGGAGCCTGTTGAGGTTGGTGCATCCGAGAGTGTCGTGCTCGGCGAGCCGGAACCGCCGTGCGCCGGACAACGCGCAGACCGCAAGCGCGGATGCGCCCACGCTGAGCCCGGCCACTCCCACCACGGCGTCCGACCAGGCCCGTTGCTCGTCACCGGTGAGCAGGTGCCGGTTCCTGGCCGTGCGCAACCGCCAGAACTGCTCGCGGTCGGGCAGTTCGACGATGGTCCGGCGCCACGGGTACACGACGTAGCGGCTGATCCGGTCTACGGCCGCACCATCCCGCACCGAGGTCAGGTAGTCCTCCAGCGCTGCCGCCGCGGCCGGGGTCCCCGCGGCGAGTTCGGGCCGCTCGATCAACGCGAGTTCCCTTGCCGCGCCCGCCCAGCCGTCGACCAGCCGGTACCCGGATCCGGGTGCGCAAAGTTCGGCGATGCGCCGCTCGTCGTCTGCCGGATGCAGGATCTCGATCATGACCGCGCTCCCGTCCACTGGTGCTTGACGCCCGTCTCGAAGCCCGCGCTGCCGTGCCGGTGCAAGCTGATCCGCGGCTCGGCGGCCGAGCCGAGCGCCCGGTGCAGGCGGCGGTACTCGCTGTTGGTGCGCAGCAGCGCATCGACCACCTTCCGCTCCAGCAGCGCGGTGAATCCGCCCGCGGGGCAGACGCCGTCGCGGAGCTCGACGCGCAGCCGCAAGGTCTGCTCGAATCGCGCGTCGGTGTCGGTCACCAGCACGAATTTTCCCGTGACCGTCGGACCGACGTCCGGGTCCTCCAGCGCGGCGCGGATGTTCTCCGGGTAGATCTCCAGCGCGTAGAACGACGCGGCGACATCGGTGCGCCGGTGCAGGGCGAGGAATCCGCAGGAGTCGGTGGAGGTGCGCACCGGCAGACGGTGGCCGTGCGCATCGAGGACGGCGGCGAGCTCCGCGGCGGAGAAGATCCGGCCGACATCGTTGATCCGGTAGCGCAGCAACGGGATCGCGGTATCGGCGCTGAACAGGAATCGGCCTTCGGCGTCGACTTCGGTATACCGATATTCCGCGTCGTACTCGACGAAGGTCGGCTGCAGGTGCGCCTCGCCGAACAACGCCTCGCTCAGCGCGGGATCCGCGCCGGCCGCGCGGCGGACGGCGACACTGGTGCGCGTCTCGCAACCCATGATGCCCGCGTCGGCGGTGCCGTAGACGACGCGGATCTCCCCCTGCTGCCCCGGCTTGCCGATCCGGTCGAGCACGTAGTCCCGCCATTCTTCGGTGATGGCCTCGCCTGCCAGCAGAATGCGCAGGTTCTGGCGCAGTACCTCGGCGGGCGCCCGATCCAGCACATCCTTGACGAACGGGGGGTAACCGGCCAGGACGACCTGGTCGTAGTGCGGGCCCAGTTCGGCGATGTCGGCCAGGATCGTCTCCGGTTCGATGCCGGGTGCGATGGTCGAGATGCGGTGCCCGCGCTGACGCATCGCGGTGGCCGCCGCGTAGGTGTAGGTGCCTCCGATCCAATTGCCCATCGCGAAGCCGACGACCAGCAGCGTGGACCGCTGCCGCGTCTGGAAGCTGTCGCGGAACACCCGCGAGTAGAGCTCGATCGCCTCTTCCTGGGCGACGAGGTCCCTCGGCCAATAGCTGGGCCGGCCGGTGGAGCCGGAACTGCACGACCACGTCCCGGCCGAAGCGACGTCGCCGTGCCAGAGCAACATGCGCAACGGGTAGTGCCGCAGGTACTCCGCTTTGGTCATCGGCGGCAGCGCGGCGAAGTCATCGGCGGTTCTGATGTTTGCCGGTTCGATTCCGCGGCGCGCGAGGAAGTCGGCGTAGGCCGGCACATGGATCGCCGCCCGGTGGAAGGTATCGAGGGCGCGGCCGAATCCGGGCCTCGGCCGGGTCGGCAACGACAGTGATGGTGCGGACATGGTGGCTGTTCCTTTCCTCCCACTGCGGCGATGCGCGGCGCACGTTCGCGGCGTGGGTTCAGAAAACAGCCTCTGAGCAGTGCGTACGGTTCAGAAAGAAGTCAATACAAGGTCCATACGACACGCCGCGCCGCCGCCCGGATCTCGCTAGACTCCGGTCATGACCGATGGGGGCGGGAGGCGGGTGGATCCTCGATCCATCTCCACCCGAGAGGAATTCGCGGCGGCCTTCACACGGCTGCGCACGACCGCCGGGTTGACCGTCCGCCAGGTCGTCGATGACTCGGGAGGCCTGCACGGCACGGTTAGCGGATGGTTCGCCGGTCACCATGTGCCGACCGAGCAGAACGAGCGGATGTTCCGGGATGTTCTGAGGGCGTGCGGGGTTCGTGACCAGGAGGGGCAAGAGCGGTGGCTCGCGGCGGTCCGGCAGGTGCGTCCGACGAGCGGACGCAGGCGTAGCCAGGGACCTGTGCCCTACCGGGGCCTGGAACCTTTTCGACCCGATGACGCCGAATGGCTCTTCGGCCGCGCCGAACTCACAGCGGATCTGCGACAGCGCGTTTCGTCGCTCGCCGGATCCGAGCAGCGGATACTCATCGTCACCGGCGCCTCCGGCTCGGGGAAGTCCTCGCTGCTGCGCGCCGGACTGCTACCCGCGCTCCGGCGCGAAGGCCGCACGGCCGCGGTGGTCACGCCGGGCGCGCATCCGGCACAGGTACTCCAGGACCCCGCCGACGTCCTGGTCATCGATCAGTTCGAGGAGACCTGGACACTGTGCCTCGACGACGGCGAGCGAGCCGACTTCCTGGCCGCGCTCGCGGGCGACGCGAGCGGCCGGACCTACGTGCTGGGACTGCGCGCGGATTTCTACCGCCACGCCGCCGAAGAGCCGTTCTTGCACCACGCGCTGGCGCATCATTCGGTCCTGGTCGGACCCCTGAGCAAGCAGGCGCTGTGCGACGTCATCATCGAGCCGGCCCGCAAAGCGAACTGGACCGTGGAAGACGAACTCGTGCAGCTGCTGATCGTGGAACTCGCGCCGCGCGGGTCCGCCGAAGCTCACGACACCGGCGCCCTCCCCTTGCTGTCGCATGCTCTGCTGGAGACCTGGCAGCGGTCCAGCCGCCGGAAGATGACCGTCGCCGACTACAACGCCGTCGGCGGAATCGCGGGCGCCATCGAGCAGACCGCGGAGACCGTGTATCGCGGTCTCACCGAGCCACAGCGGCAGATCACCCGCCGCACGTTCCTGCGACTGCTCAACATCGACGACGATGTCACCACCCGTCGCCGGGTACAACGCCAGGAGCTGTTCTTCGACCACGACTCCGTCGCGAACGTGAACACCGTGATCGAGCGGTTCGCCACGCACCGCCTGCTCACCGTCGAGGAAGAGACCGTCGCGATCACGCACGAGGCGCTGATCGGCGCCTGGTCCCGGATGCACCGGTGGCTCGACGAGGATCGTGAGAGCCTGGCCGTACACCGCAGGCTGACCCAGGCCACCCAGGTCTGGCTCGACAACAACGAGGACCCCAGCGCGCTGCTCGGACCCGCGCGGCTGGAGTTCGTCCAGGAGTGGACGCGCGACGACGGACATCGGCGAGACCTCAACCAGCATGAACGCGACTACATCGCCGCCAGCATCGCCCACCGGGCGGAGATCCGGGCCGGAGAACGCCGCCGCACCCGGATCTTGCAGCGGATGGTCGCCGGCTTGGCGACCGCGCTGATCGCGACGATCGTCTTGACCGGTGTCGCACTGGTGGCCCGGTCGAACGCCGCGCACGCGCGAGACGAGGCGCTGTCGCGCCAGATCGCGCTCCAAGCGGAGCGACTGCGCGGCACCGATCCCGCGCTGTCGGCGCAGCTCGCGCTCGCGGCCTTCCGCATCCAACCCACCCTCGAAGCCCGCTCCGCGCTCTTGGACAGCACCGCGGTGCAGACGCCGACCCGGCTGCTCGGACCCGACGGCGGCACGCTGGTGGCCACCGACCGCTCCGGAGTCGTGCTCGCCGTCGGACGCAGCGACGCCACGATCGACCTGCACCACCTGCGCCGGAGCACCCGTTCCGGACAGCCCGGGTCGGCGGATTTCCGCAGCCGGATTCCCGCGCCCGCGCCCCGGCCGGAAGCGGTTCTCGGCTCCGTGACGATGACCTCCGACGGCGCACTGCTGGCCGCGGCATTCGGCGGCCACATCGATCTCTGGGACATCGCGAACCAGGACGCACCCCGGCCGCTGTCCACCCTCGCCGGAACCGGCGTCCAGTACCGCACCCTCGATCTCGCTCCCGACAAGCGCTCCCTCGCCGCGACGACCACCACATCGGAGATCGTCCGATGGGACATCACCGACGCCAGGCAGCCGATTCCGTTGCCGGCCTGGCAACTTCCCGCGGGAGCTCCCGTCATCGCGTTCGCCCCGAACGGGAAACTTCTCGCCGCCGCGGGAAACGCGGGCGCACTGCGGATCTGGGCCACCGACCGGGACGTTCCGCTGACGGACATTCCGCCCGACGGTTCCACGGCGCAGGCATTGTCGCTGCGATTCAGTCCGGACAGCTCGGTCCTCGCCGTGCCCGGACGTGCCAACGAGGTACGCCGCTGGGATGTGCGCGACCCGGCCGCCCCGGCGCCACTGCCCGCGCTGCGTGGATTCACCAGTTATGTCAACGACGTCGCCTTCAGCCCGGACGGCACACGGCTGGCCGCGGTCAGCTCGGACAACAAGACGCGCGTGTGGCGCCTGGACACCGACCAACTGGAGATGGAACTGCCCAACCCGGTCATCGTGGTGTCGGTGCGCTTCGCCCTCGACGCGCACGCACTGATCACGGGCAGTCTCGACGGCACGGTCCGGATCTGGCCGCTGCCCGGCCCGGTCCTGCGCGGGGCCCAGAGCGTGGTCTTCCAGACACCGATCGATCGCAGCGGGAAGCTCTTGCTCGTCGGCACCGGCGCGAGCGACGGCAGCGCCCACCTGTGGAACCTCGGCGATCCCGCGGCACCCGTCGAGTACGCCGCGCTGCCCGTCGGCGCGGATGAGAAGAGTTGCGGGGCGGTCGCGCTGGCGATGGACGGTTCGACGGCCGCGGTCGGCACCCGTTCCGGGCACGTGCTGCTGTGGGACCTGCGCGATCCGGCGCACCCCCGGCTGACATCGAAGGTGGCCGCCGTCAACGGCATCGTCTCCGCCATGACCTTCACCCCCGACGCCAAGACCTTGGTCGTCGCGGGCCAGGACGATCCGACTGTGACGCTGTGGGACCTCGGCGACCTGGCCGCCCCGCGATCGCTCGGCTCGCTCTCCACCGGTCCCGGGCTGCCGGACATCGCCGCCGTCGACGCCGCGGGCGCCCAACTCGCCATCGCCACGTCCAACGAGTCGGTGTTCCGCTGGGACATCCGCGATCGCGCCCGCCCGCGGGAACTCCCCGAACTCTCCGGATTCACCAACGATCTCGCCGCCGTGGCCTTCAGCCCCACCGCGCCGATCCTCGCCGCGGGCAGCATGGACCACACCGTCAAACTCTTCGACCTGTCCGACCCGGAGGCGCCCCGGCATCTCGCCACGCTGATCGGCGCCGCCGACGCGATCATCGCCGTCAATTTCGGCCCCGACGGCACGCGACTGGTCGGCGGCGCCAGTGACAACGGCATCTGGGTCTGGGACATCACCGACCCGCGCGACCCGCGACGGCTGGCGGTGCTCAATGCCTACACGGGCCGGGTCAACGATGCCGTCTACGCGCTGGGCGGCGATCTGCTGCTCGCGGCGGGACCCGACCGGATCGTGCGCGTCTGGGCGACGGACGTCGACGAGGTCGCCGCCGAACTCTGCGACAGCGGCAGCGGGCCGATCACCGCCACCGAATGGCAGCGCTACCTTCCGACCATCGCCCAGCACGGTCTGTGCCCGCGGTAGCGCACTGCCGGGCAAGATGTTGCAGCCCCTTACCGCACGGACGCAATCATCGACGAAAAGGTCTCGCGGGGCGGCTATTACGGGCCGACAGAGCCGGACGGAGTGCCAGATCCGGCGTCGATGATCTCCCAGTGTGCGTCTGCGCGAGGCCCATACTTATCTTCTCGCCGCGGGACGGAAAGTTTCCATCGGGATAACGAGAGGGGAAACGATTCATGCGACTTCTCGTCGCTTCACCGCTCGGAAACGTCATCGAACCGACGCTGTCGGCGTCCTTCCCGGCGGCGAAGGTCATCGTCGCCCGCGACCGGGCAGAGGTGGTCCACGCTGTCACCGGCATCGAGAAACTCGACGTGGTGATCGCGGACCTGGTATGGAACGACCCCGAGCAAGAGTTCCGCTTCGACGGGTTGGATGTCCTGGAAATTGTGCGCGAAAGCCGGACGGGCACTGCCGTTCTGCTGGCAGGGCAAGGGCACAGCATGGAGCAGGATCACTTGGACGAGGCGTACCACCGGGCGGACGAGATCGCGGGTGTGCATGAGAAAGCCACTGGGATAGCGGCACTGCTCTCGGCGATACGACAAGCGGCCGACGGCGAACGCCTGCCGAATCGGCGCGCGACGAACGGTATTCCGTCGCTCTATGAACTTTTCACCGGACGAGACGGAGTAATCGCGGGCCGGCTCGGCGGGGCGATCGCCTCCGGACGCACGTGGGACCCCGCCTCCCTGGCAGCCGCGGCCGAAGTCGATCTCGACGCGGCCCATTCGCTCGCCGACGGCTATCTCGGACGAATCATCGCGCGACGGCGCGAGAACGAATCCCACGGAGAGCTGACCTCCGCCGTCGTGTACCGGTGGTGTGGATTACACGCGCGCTATCTGATGAGTTGGTGTCGCCGCAACGGGCACACGGAGGTACTGACGCATGGGGACGAGAGCTGATGGCGATCTGCGGACTCCCGCGCGGATCGTGCCGTCACGTGAATCGCGGGCCGAGGACATCGGCATGACCGTTCCGGCGGCACCAACTGATCAGATAATGCGCGTGCTCACCGCACCAGCGGAAGACCGCCCCCTGGGTCAACGGCGTACCCTCCGGCAACTCCTTGCGGGCGAGAATGATCGGCCCGATATAGGTGTTGGTGGCCTTGTTGGCGGTGTTGAGACCCACCCGGGCGACTTGGGCGAGAGAGTTGTAGTCCCAGGCGGATTTGGCCGCGATCGCACCGGCCAACCGGCCCGCCGTCTCACCACGCTGTTCGGTGAACAGCGCGCACAGTGCGGGCGGCCCCTGCCGCGGGAGCGCGATCTGTTCACTGCGGCCGGTCGCGGCGCGCTGGATGGCCGCGAGCAGCGCGGGGACGCCGGATGACTTGTCGTAGAACTCGGCGATCTCGGCCGCGCGCAGCCGGGCCTCGTCGAGGTGATCGCTTTCCATGCTGTGCCCTTGCGCTGCGAGCAGAACCTCGCTCTGCCGTTTGGTGTCACGGAGCAAGTCCAGGACATCCAAACCGTCGAAACGGTACTCCATTTCGGGTTTGTTCCAGATCAGATCCGAGATGACCACGTCGAACCGAAAACGTCCCACGATTCGACTGCGAACCTCGTCGACATCGGAGGCAACCGCGACGGTCGATGCCGGAAAATATTGCGACAGTGTGGGAGCGATGATTCCCCCCAGGGGCGAGGCGACGAGTACTCGTAAGCTCGGTTCCATATCGCGATCTTCATCGCTGGCGATAGGCGTCGGCAAGACGTCGAACGTCTTTCGAACCAGTAGGTTTCATAGCGCGCGGACCGAAGCGAGACCGGCAACCCGAGCAGCAGACCGGGATTCGAACCCCAGTAGCAAGATCTTGCTGAGTACGGGGCACTCCGAGCAATAATCCAGCGACATCATCAGGGAACGGCAACAATTCGGTCCGCCGCCGATAATACGGGCCGGAAATCACTGCGAAGTTCGCTGATTACTTGCCCTTCCCGACTTATATGATTCTAAACCTGTGCACCCCCGATGGCTCTGGAGCACAGTTCCCACAACCGGAAGGCCGATAATGGCTGAAGTGTGTCCGCAATGCAGCAAGAAGACCGGAATGGACATCGGCGAGAAGGATCGTCAGGGCTGGCAGAAATACCAGTGCCAGATGTGCAAATTCGAATGGAAGGCGCCGAATCCCTGACCGTTCCCGCCGACCGTCCGGTGCGTGGCGCGCGTCCGAAGCCGACGCGTGCCACCACAGGGACCGCACAGGTCCGAATAATTCGCAGTATCCGTTTTTCATGCACCGTCACCAGGTGCATCGGGAGGGCAAACAGTGGCACATACCGTCGGTATCGATCTCGGTACCACGTATTCAGCGGTCGCCGTCGTCGGCGCGAGCGGTAGGCCGGAGATCCTGGTCAACCGGGACGGCGAGCGACTCACGCCGTCGGTGGTCTTCTTCGACTCCGACAGCGTGCTGGTCGGCTCGATGGCCAAACGGTCCACGGTGACCGCGCCGCTGGATGTCGCGCAGTTCGTCAAACGGCAGATGGGTAACCCGGACTACCGATTCGTCACCTCCGACGACCGCGCCTACACGGCCGAGGAAGTGTCGGCGATGATCCTCAAACGACTGAAGGAGGACGCCGAACTCGTCCTGGGGCAGGGGCAGGTCACCGACGCGGTGATCACGGTCCCGGCGTTCTTCGACGACGCGCGACGGCGGGCGACCAGGGACGCGGGCACGATCGCCGGTCTCAACGTGCTGCGTGTGGTGAACGAGCCGACAGCGGCCGGATTGGCCTTCGGACTCGACCGCGGCAGCGGCACCGTCATGGTGTACGACCTGGGCGGCGGCACGTTCGACGTCACCGTCATGCGCATCAGCGACGGCGTGTTCGACGTGCTCGGCACCGACGGTTTACACGAACTGGGCGGCTTCGAATGGGACAACCGGCTGATGCAGCACCTCAACGAGGAGTACATGGCCCAGGGGGGCGGCGATCTCACCGACGCGTTCGAGACCGAAGCCGACCTGCGTGAGAAGGCCGAACTCGCCAAACGCACGCTCAGCTCGACCCGGTCCACCCGAGTGGTGCTCAGCCACGACGGCGTCACCCGCACACTGACCGTCACCCGCGAAACGTTCGAAGACCTCACCAGCGACCTGCTCAACCAGTCACGGGATCTGGCCCACTCCCTCGTGGAGGAGTTGAGCCTGCGGTTCGCGGACATCGACCACACCTTGCTCGTCGGCGGGTCCACGCGCATGCCCATGGTGGCGACGATGCTGGAGGAACTGACCGGCAAGCCACCGCTGCGGGCCGGAAACCCCGACGAGCTCGTGGCGCTCGGCGCGGCGCTGCGGGCCGAAGCCGAGACGTCGTCGAGCGCGGCGCGCAAGCCGGTGATCCTCGACGTCACTTCGCAGGCGCTGGGAACGGTCGCGCTGAACGACAGCTCGCAGCCGAGCAACAGCATCGTGATCCCGCGCAACACCAAGATCCCCGCCAAGGCGAGCAAGGTGTTCGGCACCGTCGCCGACGGCCAGACCGAAGTGCGGATCTGCGTCACCCAAGGCGACGACGAGGACATCGACCACGTCCGGTTCGTCACCAAAGGAAAATGGCCCGACGGCGGGCAGCTTTTCGCCATCCCGCCCTATCCGGCGAACGCTCCGGTCCTGATCACCTTCCACTACGACATGGATCAGACCATCCAGGTCGAAATCACCGACCTCACCGCGGACAGATCACTCGGCACGTTCGAGGTCGACAACGTCGCCAATCTCAGCGCCACCGACATCCGTGCCGCCCGCACGAAGAACGAAAATCTCGAGGTGAATTGAGCATGACCACGACAACCGAAGAGTTCGTCAACTACTACGAAATACTCGGCCTCGCCGAGATCGCCGACGAGGATGCCATCAAGACGGCCATCCGCGAACAGCGCAGAATGTGGAACAAGCGCGCGGGCCAGTCGGATCCCGTGAAACGCGCGCAGGCCGAAGCCCGGGTACGCCACCTCGGTCAGGCCGAACGCGTGCTGCTCGACGCGAACCGACGACGGCAATTCGACCAGGAGGCCAGGCAGTATCGGCCGACGAGCAATCAACCGGCGCCGGTGGCGCAGAGCGGCAGGGACTGGCTCAGTCTGGCCCGCGAGTACTTCGAGCGCGGTAACGCGCCCTCCGCGTACTACTGTGCCCGCGAGGCGATCTCGGTCAACGGGGCCAACCACGAGGCGTGGGCGGTGCGCGCGAACTCGTCGTTCGTCATGGGCAACTACAAGGACGCCGGCTTCGAGTTCCGGGAAGCCATCGGTCTCAAGCCCGACAGCCCGGAATACCACTTCGACTACGCCGAAGCGTTCCTGGCCACCGGCGCGTTGAACGAAGCGCTCGGCGAATACGAGACCGCACTGCGTCTCGCGCCCGGCGAGCCGCTCTACCGGACCGCCATCGCCAACGTCTACTTGCAGCAGAACAAGAACGACAAGGCGCTGGAGTTGATGGAGGACGTGGTCCGGCATCATCCGAACGAGCAGATCTTCCAGTACTACCTGGCACTCGCGCTGGAACAGGTCAACCTCGGCATGTGGTCGCAGGTGCGCAGCGGAGCGTACTGCATCACCTCCGAGGCCCAGATCGCCGTCACGCGCGACATGTCCGGCCGCGCGTTGAAACTCCGGTTCGACGACGGTCCGCTGCGCGCCTCGCTGCAAGAGAACATCGAACTCGCCGACAAAGCCGCCGAGGCCAGGTGGTTCCACACCGGTATGGGCCCGTGGGCGGTGGCCCTCATCATCGGCTTGGCCCTGATACCCATGAAGGGCATCGGATTGCTGATCGTCGCCGCCGTCATCGCCGGCTACACGCTCACCCACCGCATGCCGGTCTGGAAGCACAACTCGAAGCGGTACGACATCGTCGAGCGCGGCATATGACGGCCCCGTCCGGTACCGATGATCCGCTGACGACGCTGGCCGGAGAGGTCGCCCAACTGCGCGACCTGTTCCACCGCCGAATGCTCGAGGACAAGGCGAAGAATCGCGCCTTGGACGATCTGCACGAGCAACTCTCCCTCGCCGCGGAGGGTTCGCCGAACAGCTGCTCGCCCCGCTGTTCCGTGAACTGCTCATGCTCGTCGATCGCGTGGCGTCGCTGAACGACGAGCACGACGAGGTGCTCGGCAGCGTCGTCGACGAACTGCACGAGGTTCTCGAACGCCGTGGCGTCCGGCGCGTGCCCGCCAGGGCCGACTTCGATCCCGACATCCATGAAGCGGTCGCCGCCGAGGCTTCCGGCCGATCGCCGGGCTCGGTGCTGCGGGTCGTACGCCCCGGATACGTCATGGGTGCGCGTCTCTTGCGACCGGAACAAGTCGTCGTCGCGGCTCGCTCGGCGCGATCCGAGTCCGTCGAGACGGAATCCCGTATCGAAAGGTTCGAATAATGCGCAAGTCCCTCCGCACGGCCGTTGTGCTCTCCGCTTCGGCGGCATTCCTGGGCCTGGGCCTGCCGAGCGCGTCGGCGGCGCCGACCACCGTGAGCGGCACCGTCGGGTGCATCAACAGTGCCTCGCCGGTCGGGGTCTGGGTCCAGGCCAAGACGTCGAAATCGGGCTGGGCGCAGACCAAGGTCCCGGTCCGGCTCGGCGGCCACTCGAAGGTCGACTATTCCTTCCAGCTCGACAAGGGTGGCGACTACCAGGTGCACGTCGGGTGCGGGGGGACACCGCAGAAGTGGGCGAAATCGCTGAAGTCCAAAGATGTTTCGGGCACCGAGAACGACTTCCTCTGCAACGACATGGAGAGGCTCTCGGTGGCCGCGTTCAACGCGCTGGTCGGCCGGATGTTCGGCAGGCCCGACCTCACCCAGGGCGTGCCCTACGGCGAGTGCAAGCACATTCGCTGAGGCGATCCTCCGGTCGCTCGGCCCGGTGGATTTCCAGAAGACCGGTCGGGCCGAGCGGGTCCCATGGCCGCGCACCGATATGGACGAGTGACCAACTTCGCGCTACCGTCTGGTGGATAACGACGAGACGGAGCGCACATGACGGTGTCCGATTCCGCACCCGGCACGCGGCGGCTGGGGCTGGCCGAACTGGCGGCCGCGATCGCCGGCGGCGCGATCACGTCGACCGAGGCGGTCGGCGAGGCGCTGGATCGGATCGACGCGGCCCAGGGCACGCTCAACGCCTTCCGGATCGTGCGCCGCGAGCGGGCGCAGGCCGAGGCCGCCGACGCCGACCGGCGCTCGGCCGCGGGCGAACGGCTGCCACTGCTGGGGGTGCCCGTCGCGGTGAAGGACGACACAGATGTCGCGGGTGAGCCGACCGCGTTCGGCTGCGGCGGCGATTTCGCGCCGAAGACCGAGGACGCGGAATCGGTCCGCCGCCTGCGCGCCGCGGGCGCGGTGATCGTCGGAAAGACCAATACCTGCGAACTGGGCCAGTGGCCGTTCACCAGCGCCGCTTGGTTCGGGCACACCCGTAACCCCTGGGACCGCACCAGGACACCGGGCGGGTCCTCCGGCGGCGCTTCGGCAGCCGTCGCGGCCGGACTGGTCCCGGCCGCCCTCGGGTCCGACGGCGCGGGCTCGATCCGCATCCCGGCCGCCTGGACGAATCTGGTCGGCATCAAGCCACAGCGCGGACGCATCTCGACTTGGCCGGAGCCCGAATCGTTCTACGGCCTCACCGTGAACGGACCGCTGGCGCGCACCGTCGCGGACGCGGCGCTCCTGCTGGACGCCGCGTCCGGTCCGCACCCGGGAGATTTGCACACGCCGGAGCCGATCAGCGCCTCGGACGCGGTGGGCCGCGATCCCGGCCGGTTGCGCATCGCCCTCTCACTGCGTATTCCGTTCACCGCGACCAGAACCGCTCTGGATCCCGAGGTCGAGCGAGCCGTGCGACGCACCGCCGACACCCTGCGCGAACTCGGGCATACCGTGACCGTGGCCGACCTGCACTACGGCATCCTGATCGGCGCCTCGTTCCTACCGCGTTCACTCGCCGGAATCCGGCGGGTATTCCACCGCATGCCCGGCCTCGAGGTAGACCCGCGCACCGCCGCCAACGCCCGGATCGGGCGCGTACTCGACGGTCCCGCCCTCTATGCGGCACGGCAACTGGAACCCCTGCTGCACAGGCGAATCGGCCACTTCTTCCGCGACTACGACGTCGTCCTCGCACCCACCACCGCGACTCCCCCGCCGCGCGCCGAGGAGATCGACGGCATCGGCGTCAACGCCACCAACAACCTCATCACCGCGGCCTGCCCCTACACCTGGCCCTGGAACGTCCTCGGCTGGCCGAGCGTCAACGTCCCCGCCGGCTTCACCGCCGCCGATCTCCCCGTCGGCGCCCAACTGATGGGCACGGCGAATTCCGAGCCTCTGCTGATCTCGTTGGCCGCCCAGCTCGAATCGGAACTCCGATGGGACCGCCACCGCCCGGACCCGTGGTGGTGATCCGACTCGAATCCGGCTCGGGCCGTGTCGGTTCCGATTGAGCGACGCGCCGAATCAGGCTCGGCATCCAACTGCGCGATGTACCTTGTGGGATGCGCCGAGTCCACGCATGTATCGGTACGGCCGCCGCAGTGCCCTCGCGGGTTCCGAGCGCCGATACCGCGACTCTCGGCCGAACCCGGAAAGCGAGGAGGGCCCCGATGGCCGACCGTCATTCGGTAGCCGCTCATACCCTGGTGGTGCTCGACGAGGAACTACTGCCGCCTCAGCACCGCGGCGACGTATTCGCAGGCCGGTAACGCCTCAGCTGATGCGATCGGGCGGAGGGCGTTGTCTTGCTGAGCAGATCCGACTTGATTGCACGGGCGTATGCTCGCTTCGCCCAACACTTGAGCAACGAGATCGAGAGGCTCGCGAGGGTTGACGCAGAACGCGGCGTCCGGCCCTTCGCTCGGGAAGCCGAGGGTGCGGCTCGAGTACTCTCCGACGCCGACAGAGGTTTTCGCCACGAATTCGGTACCGGCGACCCGTCATTCCCGCATCCCCTGTCGGAACCCGGGTCCAGCCCGCCGGATCGTTTCTACAACGGAGCACGCCTGTGGCAGGTCGATCAGGTGTTTCCCAGGGCTTTTCGCGGACGAGAAGCCGCAGCCGAGGATGGCTATATCCGTACGGCGTCGCACAGCACCGCCGGAGACGTCGTATACCTGACCGACGGCACAGACATCGCCGGAGTGTACGGAACGATCACGAGCTGGACCGATGTCCGCGACGGCACGATGCGGTTCCACCCCGCGGGCATGGTCCTGGGTATCGACGCCAACCGTATCCGGGTGAATCCGATGATCGAAGACGGGCATTCGGCGGCCGACTTCATCGAAGGCGTCAGCGACCGAGTATTCACCACCCCGGGCCGGGTGGACACATCCAAGATCGTCAGCGTCGAATTCCAGACCTACGACGACATCATCAACAACCCCGAGGTAACCCTGGTCGCCGACGGGTTCCCCGGCTTCGAGGGCCTGAGTCGGCAGGCGCTACGCGACCCCGCGGTAGTCGCCGATCGCCTCGCCACCATCGCCGACGCCGTGCGCAGGAACTACCCGACGATCGACGTCACCACCGGCGCCAACCATCTCTCCAGCGACGAAGCGATCAGAACCTTCCTGGCGACATGAGCAGCGACAGCACTGCGCCCGCCATCATCCCCGGAGAGTCTTCATGGCAACCGACGACCGAACCGCTCAGAACCCGAGTTTGCCCAACTGTTTGGGATCCCGCTGCCAGTCCTTGGCCACCTTCACGTGCAGGTTCAAATAGATCCGGGTGCCGAGGATGTGTTCGATCTGCTTGCGGGCGTTGGTGCCGACTTCTTTCAGGCGGGAGCCGCCCTTGCCGATGACGATGGCCTTCTGGCTGGGGCGCTCGACGTAGAGCAGGGCGTGTACGTCGAGCATGTCCTCGCGCTCCTCGTAGGGCAGGACTTCCTCGATGACCACGGCCAGTGAGTGCGGCAGTTCGTCGCGTACGCCTTCGAGCGCGGCCTCGCGGATGAGCTCGGCCATCAGCGTTTCCTCCGGCTCGTCGGTGATTTCGCCGTCGGGGTAGAACGCCGGGCCCTCCGGCATCTTCGAGGCGATGACGTCGACGAGGACCTCCACCTGCTCGCCCTTGACCGCCGACACCGGCACCACGTCGGCATCCGGGCCGAGTAGCTGGGAGACGGCCATCAGTTGTTCGGCGACCTGGTCGCGGCTTACCTTGTCGATCTTGGTGACCACGCCGAGCAGCGTGGTCTTCGGCGCCATCTGCCTGATCTGCTGCACGATCCAGCGGTCGCCCGGACCGATCTTCTCATCGGCCGGGATGCACAGCGCGATCACGTCGACTTCCGAATAGGTATCGCGCACAAGGTCGTTGAGCCGCTGACCGAGCAGGGTGCGTGGGCGGTGCAGGCCGGGGGTGTCGACCAGGATCAACTGCGTATGCTCGCGGTGCACGATGCCGCGAATCGTGTGCCTGGTGGTTTGCGGGCGCGACGAGGTGATCGCGATCTTCGCACCCACCAGCGCGTTGGTCAGCGTCGACTTGCCGGTGTTGGGGCGACCGACGAAACAGACGAATCCGGAACGGAACTCCCGCGCGTCAGCCACCGCGAACCTCGCCGGACTCGGCGCTCACCGCGTCGGCCGCGTCGGCGGAGTCGTCGACGACCTCGAACACCGCGCCGTCGCGGTCGGTGAAGATGATCCGCGCCTCCGCCGACACCTCACGCACCGCGGTCACACCGAAATCGGACAACCGCCCGCCGACCACGACGGCCGCCTCGAATCCCTCCGCGCCGCTGGACAACGCCGCCGCCACGGCGGCTTGCAGCGCCGTCAGTCGCAGTGCGGTCAACGTGACCTCACCGGCGGCGTAGGTGCGGCCGTCGGTATCCCGGATCGCCGCTCCGCTCGCCCCGCCGGTACGGCCGAGCGCGCCCCTGGCCAGCACCACCAGCTTGTTGTCCTCGGCGTCCAGTTCGGTCATTCGCTGTCTCCGTCCTCGTCGCGATCGGCAGGGATCTCCCGCTCCGATCCGTTGGCCTTGCGCTTGCCATTGGCATTGTCCCCGTTGGTCTTCCCCGCGGGGACCTTCTCGCGCGCTTTGCGTACCACTACGGTGTTCACTCGCATCCGGCCCCGCGCGTCCGCGCCGCCTTCGCCGCGCAGCACCAGCCCGTGCGCCTCGATCTTCGACCCGGGCAGCGGCACGCGCCCCAGCTCGTGTGCGAGCAGGCCGCCGACGGTGTCGACGTCCTCCTCGTCGATCTCCAATCCGTACAGCTCGCCGAGGTCCTCCACCGGCAACCGGGCCGAGACGCGGTAGCGGCCGTCACCGAGATCCTCGATGGGCGGGGTCTCGTCGGTGTCGTACTCGTCGGCGATCTCACCCACGATCTCCTCGAGCACGTCCTCGATGGTCACCAGCCCCGCGATGCCGCCGTACTCGTCCACCAGCAACGCCATGTGGTTGCGCCTGCGCTGCATCTCGTCGAGCAAGCTGTCCAGCGGTTTGGAGTCGGGCATGAACACCGCGGGCCGCATCACCTCGCGCACCCGTACCTTGCGGCTGCGATCGGTGTACGGCACCAAATCCTTCAGATAGACCACGCCGAGGATGTCGTCGACGTTCTCGCCGATCACCGGGATCCGCGAATGCCCGGAACGCACCGCCAGCGACATCGCCTGCGCCGCGGTCTTGTCCGCTTCGATCCACACCATCTCGGTGCGCGGCACCATCACCGCGCGCGCCGGTGTGTCGCCGAGTTCGAAGACCGACTGGATCATCCGCCGTTCGTCGTCGGCGACCACGCCGCGCTCACTGGCCATCTCGACCACCTCGCGCAGCTCGATCTCGGAAGCGAAGGGGCCGTTGCGAAAACCTTTACCCGGGGTGATCGCGTTACCGATGAGGATCAGCAGCCTGCTCAGGGGACCGAGCAGCGCGCCGATGAACTGCAGCGGCAAGGCCGCGGCCAGCGCGATGGAGTACGCGTGCTGCCGGCCCAGCGTACGCGGGCCGACGCCGATCACCACGTAGGACACCAGCACCATCACCAGCGCGGTGACCAGCAGCGCCCAGTTCTTCCCCCAGACCGTCATCAGCCCCGCAGCCAGCAGCACCGTGGCGCCGATCTCGCACAGGATGCGCAGCAGCACCATGAGATTCACGTAGCGCGCCCGGTCGGCGACGACCCGGCTCAACCGCACCGCGCCGGGCCGGTCGGCGCGCATCATGTCGTCGACGCGGGCGGGCGAGATCGTGTTCAGGGCGGAATCGACACCGGCGAAGACCCCACCCACCGAGATGAGCAGGACCGCGAGCAGAACGAGGGTCAGCGAATTCACGCTTGACCCGAGGAGTCACCCGGTGTGGTGAAGCCCGCCTTGCCCAGCAACCGCGCGTCGCGTTCGGCCAGCTCGGCGCGCCGCCGAGCTTCCCGCAGGCTCTCGTACCACTCCTCGAGCAGCCGGGCCTGCAACGCGAACATCTCCTTCTCCTCCTCCGGCTCGGCGTGGTCGTAGCCGAGCAGGTGCAGGACGCCGTGCACGGTGAGCAGGGCGAGTTCGTGGTCCAGGGAGTGCCCCGCCTTGCGGGCCTGCCCGGCGGCGAACTCCGGGCACAACACGATGTCGCCGAGCATGGACGGGCCGGGTTCGGGGCTGTCGGGCCGCCCGCCCGGCTCGAGCTCGTCCATCGGGAAGGACATGACGTCGGTCGGGCCGGGTAGGTCCATCCAGCGCATATGCAGATCGGCCATGGTGTCGAGATCGACGAGCACCATCGACAGCTCCGCGGCCGGGTGCACGTCCATCCGGGCGATCACGAACCGCGCGACGCTGACCAGCTCTTCTTCGGGTACGTCGATACCCGACTCGTTGGCGATCTCGATGCTCACCCGAACAGCCTACGATCCCCGCTATCGCGTCGGCGGAGCGGAGCCCCGCCCGGCGAGACGAGTTATCGCCGGTCCGACCGATTCGCCGCGCGGCGCTGCGCCCGGTTGCCCGCGTAATGCGGGGCGACCTGCGGGCGCGTCTGAGCCTCGAAACGGTCGTAGGCGTCGACGATGTCGGAGACCAGCCGGTGGCGGACCACGTCGCTGCTGGTCAGTTCCGCGAAGTGGATGTCTTCGATCTCGGTGAGGATCTCACTGGCGGCGCGCAGGCCGGACCGTGCGCCGGTCGGCAGATCGACCTGGGTCACGTCACCGGTCACCACGATCTTCGAGCCGAAGCCGAGGCGGGTGAGGAACATCTTCATCTGCTCGGCGGTGGTGTTCTGCGCCTCGTCCAGGATGATGAACGAATCGTTCAGTGTGCGTCCGCGCATGTAGGCCAGCGGCGCGACCTCGATGACGCCGGCCGCCATCAGCTTCGGAATGGCCTCCGGATCCATCATGTCGTGCAGCGCGTCGTAGAGCGGGCGCAGATACGGATCGATCTTCTCGTTCAGCGTGCCGGGCAGGAAGCCGAGCCGCTCCCCCGCCTCGACCGCAGGGCGGGTGAGGATGATCCGGTTGACCGACTTGGACTGTAGCGCCTGAACCGCCTTGGCCATGGCCAGATAGGTCTTGCCGGTACCGGCGGGGCCGATGCCGAACACGATGGTGTTGGCGTCGATCGCGTCGACGTAGCGCTTCTGGTTCAGCGTCTTGGGCCGGATGGTCTTGCCCCGCCGGGACAGGATGTCCAGGCTGAGCACTTCCGCCGGGGAGTCGCTGGAGCCCTCGGTGAGCATGGACACGGTGTGCCGAACGGCCTCGGGCGTCACCACGCGGTTGCGGCCGGTGAGCGCGACGAGCTGCTCGATCACCCGCTCGGCGAGCGCGACATCGGCCGCCTTGCCGGTGAGGGTCACGGAATTGCCGCGGACGTGAATGTCCGCGTCGAGCAGCGTTTCCAGTTCACGAAGGTTCTGGTCGGCCGAACCGAGGAAGGGGAACACGGATTCGGGAGCGAGTTCGATACTCGAGCGCACGGTGCGCGCTGCGGGACCCGAACCGTTGTCGCCGGCGCCGATGCCCGCCGCTGGGGTGGCCGGGTCGCCGATCTCGCCTTGTGTTCTCAAAAGTGGCTATAGCCTGCTTTCCGGTCTCGACTGCGGTATGGAGAGAAGTTTAACCCGCCCCACCGACACCGCCCAGTGAATATGCTGCGGGCGCAATCAGGTCCTCACGGGATTCCCCCACGTCGGCGCGCCCAATCCTCGGTGAAGTCACGAAAGCGTCGCACCGCCTCCGGTGGCGTCGCCGCGGCGGACCAGACCAGCCCCACCGCGCGAGCGGCGCCCGCGTCCGCCAGCGGCACCGTGGCCGGGCCCGACAGCGGTCGCGCCGACAGCGGGTCTTCGCCCGGCAGGATGGCCAGCCCCAACCCCGCCGACACCAGCCCGGCCACGGTGACGAGATCACTCGATTCGAACGCGATCCTCGGCCGGATATCCGCGGCGGCGCACAGTTCGTCGAAGATGCGCCGCATCCCGAAGCCGTGGTGCATGGTGACGAACTCCGCGGCGGCCACCTCCGCGAGCCGGACCTGCCGCCGCCCGGCCAACCGATGTTCCGGCGGCACCGCGAGGACCAGCGGCTGGCGCAGCACGGCGCGCCAGCCGATGCCCGCCGCGGCGGGACGTGGCGAGACGATGCCCAGATCGGCTTCGCCCGCGAGCACCCGCTCGGTCACCGCTTCGGCCGCGCCCTGCCACAAGGTGATCGTGATCCGGCCGGAAACGCGCCGGAAACCGCTGATCAGCTGCGGCACCAGCGAGCCGCCGAAAGAGTGCTGAAACGACAGCCGCAGCACGCCCCCGGCCGGATTGGACCGATCGGCGAGCGCCTGTTTCGCGGCGTCGAGTTCGGATTGCGCGCGGCGGGCGTGCTCGTAATAGATCCGCCCGTACTCGTTGAGGGTGATCCGCTTCCCGTGCCGATCGAACAGTTCGACACCCACCCTGCGTTCCAATCGGGCCAGCATGCGCGACAGCGTCGGCTGCGCGAGGTGCAACCGGTCCGCGGCCGCCCCCACCCGCTCCAGTTCGGCGAGTGTCGTGAACCACTCCAGATCCTCACCCAGCACGCTCCGGCCTCCCTATATGCGATCAGCGCATGAACTCGGCTCCCATTATTCATTTCCGTTCTCAACAACGGCTGGTGATGCTGTTCGAAAGGAGGAAGCCATGTCCACGACTTCGAGCGGGGTGGCACGGGACGCCGCCCACGACGGCAGGATCACCACCGCGCTGTTCGCGGCCGGCTTGACGACCTTCGCCTCCATGTACAGCGCCCAGGCGCTGCTTCCGAGCCTTTCGGCCGCGTTCGGCGCGACGCCCGCGCGAGCGGCGCTGGCGGTCTCGCT
This sequence comes from Nocardia sp. NPDC005745, assembly GCF_040630775.1. Taxonomy (NCBI): domain Bacteria; kingdom Bacillati; phylum Actinomycetota; class Actinomycetes; order Mycobacteriales; family Nocardiaceae; genus Nocardia; species Nocardia sp. NPDC005745. Next base: position 190,559 of record NZ_JBEXYF010000003.1, on the reverse strand, counting down.
CACGACCGGATTCCTCGCGCTGACGATCATCCCGGTGAGCGCGCTCTCGTCGCGGATCGGCCGGACCAGGGTGATGACCGGTTCGGCCATCGCGGCGGCGGTGATCGGGCTGCTGCTACCGCTGAGCCCCTCATTGGATGTGCTGCTCGCCGGACGGGCGCTTCAGGGCGTCGCCCTGGCCGGTGTGCCCGCGGTGGCTATGGCATATCTGGCAGAGGAGATCGGCGGGGACGGGTTGGGCGCCGCGATGGGAATCTATGTGGCGGGCACCACGATCGGTGGGCTGGCCGGGCGGTTGATTCCGGCGTTCACCTCGGACCTCGCGTCCTGGCGGTGGGCGTTGGCAGTGGCCTCCCTCGCCGCCACGGCCTGCACGCTGTGGTTCGTCCGGCGGCTGCCGCCGTCTCGCGGCTTCGTCCCGCGGCCCGCCGGAATCCGCACGGTGCTCGGCGACCTGGGCGCCCAGTTGCGGCATCGCGGACTGCTCGCGCTGTTCGGGCTGGCGTTCGTGCTGATGGGCGGGTTCGTCTCGATGTACAACTATCTCGGCTACCGGCTGACCAGGGCGCCGTTCAGCCTGCCGGAAGCGCTGGCCGGGCTGGTGTTCGTGCTGTATCTGGCCGGAACGGCGGCCTCGGCGGCGTCCGGACGGCTGACCGATCGGATCGGCAGGCAGTGGGTGCTCACGATCTCACTGATGGCGATGACAATCGGGCTCGTCCTCACGATTCCCGATCACCTCGGTACCGTGATACTCGGCGTATCGCTCTACACCGCAGGGTTTTTCGGTGCGCATACCGCGGCGAGCGCATGGGTGGGCGCGATGGCCGAAGGCAATCGGGGTGCGGCGTCGTCGCTCTATCTGTTCGCCTACTACCTGGGCAGCGCGCTGGTCGGCGGCGCGGCGGGGATCGCTTACGCCCGAGCCGGATGGCTCGGCCTGACCTGCGGCATCGGCTTCCTGATGGTCCTCGCGGCGTTACTGCTCGGCGTATCGCATCGAGCGCAGCGTGGGGCGATGCGCGCCGCTCCCGCCTTGGAAGCGGCACCTGTCCGGGTCTGACCGAGCACCGCACCGATTGTCGCGCCACACGGGTGGATCGTCACCAGCGCGGTGTCAGCGCACCGAGGGCGCCGAGGGCGACCGCCGCCGCGGTGGAGGTACGCAGAACCGTCGGACCGAGCAAGGTCACGTCCGCGCCCGCCTCGGTCAAAGCGGCGAGTTCCGCGTCGTCCAGCCCGCCTTCCGGACCGACCACGAGGAAGATCTCGGTGGCGCCGGCGAAGGGCAACTCGGTGAAGCGAGCGGTACCGGATTCGTGCAGCGCCGCGACGATCGCACCGGCGGCCTTGGCCTTGCGGACCAGTTCCAGCAGCTCTTTTGTGCGGTGCAGGTCAGCGACTTCCGGGATGTAGGCGCGGCGGGACTGCCGGGCGGCCGCACGCGCCGCGGCCCGCCATTTGTCCACCCCTTTGGCCGCCTTGGCTTCCCAGTTCGCGACGCAGCGCGCGGCCTGCCAGGGGATGACGGCGTCGGCGCCCGCCTCGGTCATCAGCTCGACCGCCAGCTCGGAACGGTCGGATTTCGGCAGCGCCTGCACGACGGTCACCGGCGGCGTCGGCGGGGCCGCGAGCCTCCGGTCGCGCACCGCCAGCTCGAGCCGGTCACGGTGTGCGGCGACGACTTCCGATTCGGCGAGCACGCCGCGCCCATCGGAGAGGGTGATCGGCTCGCCGACCCGGATACGGCGCACCGTGGCGGCGTGCCTGCCCTCCGGTCCGTCGAGCACCGCGACCGCACCCGGCTCGGGCACCTCGTCGAGGTAGAAGACCGTCGCGGCCACCTAGCGCCCGCTGAACGAGGCGCGCAGCCGCGCGAACAGGCCGCTGTTGTGCTCGGACTGCGCCGACATCACCTCGGCGCGTTCGCGCTCGCGCATTCCCTTGTACTTGCGCAGCAGTTCGGTCTGCTTGCTGTCCAGCTTGGCCGGGATCACGATGTCCAGGTGCGCGAGCAGGTCGCCGCGCGCGCCGGAGCGCAGCCGCGGCATGCCGTGCCCGCGCAGCACCGAGATCTCGCCGGGCTGGGTGCCCGCCGGAATGGTCAGCTCGGTGGGGCCGTCGAGGATGGTGTCGATCACGACGGTGGTGCCCAGCGCCGCGTCGACCATCGGCACCCGGATGGTGCAGTGCAGATCGTCGCCGTCCCGGACGAAGACGTCGTGTGGCTGCTCGACGATCTCGACATACAGGTCACCCGCGTGACCGCCGCCCGGGCCGACCTCGCCCTGCGCGGCCAACCGCACCCGCATGCCGTTCGCGACGCCCGCGGGAATCGGGGCGGCGATCTCGCGGCGCGCCCGCACCCGGCCGTCACCACCGCACTTGTGGCAGGGGTCGGGGATGGTCTCACCCGCGCCGCGGCAGGTGGGGCACGGGCGCGAGGTCAGCACCTGGCCGAGGAAGGACCGTTGCACGGACTGGACTTCGCCCGCGCCGCCGCAGGTTTCGCAGCGCACCGGCTTGGAGTTGCCGTTGGTGCCGGAGCCCTGGCAGATGTCGCACAGGATCGCGGTGTCCACGGTGAGGTGCTTGGTCACGCCGACCGCGCATTCGGCCAGGCTGAGCCGGGTGCGGATCAGCGAGTCGGCGCCGGGCTGGACGCGGCCGCGCGGCTTGCGCGCGCCGGCCGATCCGCTCATGCCGCCGAAGAACGCCTCGAACACGTCGCCGAGCCCGCCGAAGCCCGCGCCGTTGAATCCGGCCCCGCCGCCGCCTGATTCCAGCGGGTCGCCGCCCATGTCGACGATGCGCCGCTTCTCCGGGTCCGACAGCACCTCGTAGGCGGTCGACACTTCCTTGAACCTGGCCTGCGCCGCCTCGTCGGGGTTGACGTCGGGGTGGAGCTCACGCGCCAGCTTGCGGTAGGCCCGCTTGATCTCCTGATCGGTCGCGTTCTTCGCGACGCCGAGCAGTCCGTAGTAGTCCCGTGCCACTTGAGTTCTCTAGTCCTTGGTCGTTCTCGACGGTGCCGCCGGTGCCCGCGCCGCGTTCGAAGCGCCCCGGCAACAGCATTAGTCTTGTGCACTCAACTTTATCCGGCCGAAAGGTCGAGCGTAGCAGTGGCGTCTCCCCGCGCTGGTCAGGTCAGCGCTCGGCGAGGACCTCGCCGATGTATCGGGCGACGGCCGCCACCGATGCGATCGTGCCCGGGTAGTCCATCCGGGTCGGGCCGAGCACCCCCATTCCGCCGAGCACCGCTCCCGCCGCGCCGTAGCCGGTGGACACCACCGAGGTGCCGCGCATCTGCTCTACCTGCGTCTCCTCGCCGATCCGCACCGTGACCGTCCCCGGATGCTGGGCTGCGGCGAGCAGCTTGAGCACGATGACCTGTTCTTCCAGCGCCTCCAGGACCGCGCGCAGCGAGCCGGGGAAACCGAAGTCGGCGGCGTTGCGGGTGAGGTTGGCGGTGCCGCCGAGCACCAGTCGCTCCTCCGGGTGCTCCACCAGGGTCTCCACCAGCACCGTGGACACCCGCACCAGCACGTCGCGCAGCCGCACCGGCGCGTGCTCGGGTAGCTCGGCGACCGCCGCCGAGGCCGAGGCCAGGCGTTTGCCGTCCATCGCGCCGCCGAGCATGCCGCGCAGCGCGGCCAGGTCCTCGTCATCGATCAGCGCGCCGAGTTCCACCAGGCGCTGGTCGACCCGGCCGGTGTCGGTGATCACCACCAGCAGCAGGCGCGCGGGATTGAGCGCGACCACCTCGATGTGGCGGACCGTGGACGCCGAGACCGTCGGGTACTGCACGACGGCGACCTGCCTGGTCAGCTGGGCCAGCAAACGCACGCCCCTGCGCAGCACGTCGTCGAGATCGACACCGGATTCCAGGAACTCCATGATCGCCCTGCGCTCCGCCGCCGACAGCGGCTTCACCTCGGAGATCCGATCGACGAACTGCCGATAGCCCTTGTCCGTCGGGATGCGCCCGGAGCTCGTGTGCGGCTGGGTGATGTAACCCTCGGCCTCGAGCACCGCCATGTCGTTGCGCACCGTCGCGCTGGAAACACCCAGGTTATGCCGCTCGACCAGTGTCTTCGACCCGATCGGCTCCTTGGTCGCGACATAGTCCGCGACGATCGCGCGCAGGACCTCGAAGCGCCGATCCTCGGTGCTCGACATCGGCCCCACCTCCTCGCTCTTCGTCTCCGATCACGCCGTACCCGGCGCCGACGCACCGCGGCCACCACGCATCGCAGGCGAATCACGGTTCGTCCGTTCCGTCAGTCTAATTGTCGGTACCCGGAGCGCTCGCCCGCAACGCCTCCTATATCAGCGGGGGACGGCGCCGTCGATCAGCGCGGCCACGGCGTCGGGCCGGGAGACCAGCGAGGCGTGCGAGGCGTCGATCTCACTGGTTCGGGCTCCCATTCGCTGGGCCATGAAGCGCTGGGAGGACGGCGGGATGACCCGGTCCGCCGCCGAGACCAGATACCAGCTCGGGGTGCCCGACCAGGAAGGCGGCCCGGAGGGCTCGAGGTTGGCCTTCACCGCGATGGAGTGCTGATGGGCGATCATGTCGGCCGCGGTCGCCGGCCCGACGTCCTGGGCGAAGACGGCGTTGAAGCTGTCGGGCGCGACATAACCGTCCACATTCTTCCCGGCGACACCCGTGACGTCGTCGACGACCTTCACCTGCAACGCGGGCGGCAGCAACTGGCTGCCCGGGAAGCGGATCGGGTCCAGCGCCGCCTGGGCCACCTCGCCCTGCACCGGTGCGAACGCCGCGATATAGACGAGGGATTCGACCTTCGGATCGCGCACGTTGCTGATCACGAAACCGCCGTAGGAGTGCCCCGCCAGCACGACGGGACCGCTGATCGTGTCCAGCGTGCGCTGCACGGCGGCCGCGTCGTAGGCGGGCCCGCGCAGCGGGTTCTCCGGCGTGACGACGCGATAGCCGCGCTCGCGCAGCACGGCGGCGACGCCGTCCCAGCTGGTGGTGTCGGCGAAGGCGCCGTGCACGAGCACGATGGTGGGCAGCGGCTGCGCCTGCGCGGGCGCGGCGGACACCGTGGCGGCGAGCGCGAGGGCGAGCGCGGCCACGGCGCGGCGCAGGCAATGTTTGCTCGTCATCGGTTCTGTTCTCCTCATTGCTTCAGGAACTCCAGCAGATCGGCGTCGAACGCCTTCTCGTAGTCGCCACACAGGCCGTGCGGGGCGCCCGGATACACCTTCAACCGGGCTCGGGGCAGCAATTTCGCCGTCTTGGCGCCCGCGGCGGCCAACGGCACGATCTGGTCGTCGTCACCGTGCGCCACCAGCACCGGGATGTCGATGCTCGGCAGCTCGGCGGTGAAATCGGTCTCGGAGAACGCCTTCACGCAGTCGAGCGCCCCCTTGAGCCCGACCTGCATGCCCATCAGCCAGAAGTGGTCGCGCAGCCCTTGCGAGACGGTCGATCCCGCGCGGTCGGCGCCGTAGAACGGGACCGACAGGTCCTTCCAGAATTGTGATCGATCGGCGGCCACACCGGCGCGGATGTCGTCGAACGCCGCGAGCGGCGTCCCTTCCGGATTGCCGCCGGTCCGCAGCATCAACGGCGGAACGGCACCGAGCAGCACGGCCTTGGCGACGCGCGAGGTGCCGTGCCTGGACAGGTACCTGGTCACCTCTCCGCCGCCGGTCGAGTGCCCGACCAGAGTCGCGTCCCTGACGTCCAGCTCGTTCAGCACCGCGGCGAGATCGTCGGCGTAGTGGTCCATGTCGTGCCCGTCCCACACGTCGCTGGAGCGGCCGTGCGCGCGCCGGTCGTGCGCGATGGCGCGATAGCCGTTGCTCGCCACCAGGTTCATCTGGTTGTCCCAGGCATCCCCGTTCAGCGGCCAGCCGTGGCTGAACACCACGGGACGTCCCGCTCCCCAGTCCTTGTAGTAGATCTCGACGCCATCGGTGGTGGTGATCGTCGGCATGGCAGTTCCCCTTCGATCTGGCTGGATGGTCGGATTACGCGTCACCGGACTCGTGGCCGCACCGGCGCGCCTCCTTGGCCGAACCGGAGCCGCGCTCGGTCGATCGCCGTTCGACAGCGTATGACGGGCGACCGCCGGAAAAACGACTCTCCGTGCACGATCTTCGGCTCAGAATGCACGGCCGGATCAGGGGTGTCCGTGCGAGGATTGCCGAGTCTGTCTCATTTGCGACGGAGGCTGTGATGACGGTCGTGTTCGATTCGGACACCATCGCGCCGCACGAGCGAATGGCCGCAGTGGCCGCGGCGCTACAGGAGGCATCGGTCCCGTCCCATGTGGTGCTGGACGGGCCGGACGAGCGTGTCCACGCCACGGTCGACCTGTGGCGGTTCGGCGAGGCGAGCATCTTCCGCACCCGTACCTCGGCCGTCCAGCTGGTCCGGACGCCGAAGCAGGTACGGACCTCACCCGCGCCGGTGCTGGCGGTCGCGGTGCAGCAGGCCGGCGAGGGTCGATACGACCAGGGTGACGTCCGGCGCGTGGTGCGACCGGGCGATCTGCACGTCATGGACCTGAACGCGCCCTACGATTTCGGCTGGCGCGGTGAGGGCGCCTCGACCTGCCTGCACGTGCCGCTGGATCGACTCGGCCTGCCCGCCGAGCTGATCGGTCAGGCCGCGACGAGGGTGCAGGACAGCCCGCACTACCGGCTGGTGGCCAACCACATCGTCCAGCTGACCGCCGACGCCGACGCGCTCAGCGCCGACCCGGCGGCCGCGCTGTCCGGCTGCGCCAGCATCGAGTTGATCCGGGGGCTGCTGTTGTCGGCGGGCGGCGACGACGGCAACGGGTCCGTCGTCCCGACCGACATCCTGCTGTCCCGCATCCGCGCCTATGTCCGGCGCAACCTGGCCGATCCCGACCTGGGCGCGCAACAGATCGCCAAGGCACACAACATGTCGGTCCGGCAGCTGTACAAGATCTGCGCGAACGCGGGGTACAGCCTGGAGCAGTGGATCATCAGCCAGCGGCTGGAGCAGGTGCGCGGCGATCTGGCGCGACCGGATCAGAAGCACCGGACGATCGCGATGATCGCGCGGCGCCGGGGTTTTCGCGATCCGAGCCATGTCGCCCGGCGTTTTCGCGCCGCCTACGGGCTCTCGCCTCGGGAATGGCGCAGGATCGCGCTCGTCACGGACGAGCCGTAGCGGTCAGCGGCGATCGGCGACTTTCGCTTGCTTGCCCGCCTCGGCATCGAGGCCGAGCATCGCGAGTAACGACTCGCAGTCGGCGGCGTTCTCCGCGTAGCTGGCGACGGTGCGGGCGGCGACGGCGCACTGGCGCGCATTCGCCGCTTTCTCCGCCGCTCGCGCTTCCGCGAATTCGCCCGGTTCATGGATCAGGGTGATGTGCCGTGCCGACGCCATATGTCTCCTTGGGGGTTACCCGCAGACTACGCGGCCGCTCGGCACCGCGTTACCGCAATGAGACGTAAAGTTCGTCGCCTCGATGAATTCGTGATCTTCCACCGCGATCATTCGAGCAGCTCGCGGACCACACCGTCGGCCAGGAGGCGGCCGCGATCGGTGAGGACGAGCTGGTCGTCGGCGGTGCGCGTAGCCAGGCCGTCGCCGACCACCCGGTCGACGGCGACGAGGGCGGAGGGGGCCAGATCGGCCAGCGGCAGGCCGGTGCGCAGCCGGACGGCGAGCATCACCCGCTCGGTGTACCGCTCGTCCGCGCTGAGGGCTTCCCAGCCCGCGGCGGGCAACGCGCCCGTGGCGGCTCGATCCGCGTACCGCGCGGGGTGCTTCACGTTCCACCACCGCACGCCGCCGACGTGACTGTGCGCGCCCGGACCGGCGCCGAGCCAGTCACCGCCGTCCCAGTAGCCGAGGTTGTGCCTGCAAACCGCGGCGTCGCCAGCGGCCCAGTTCGACACCTCGTACCAGTCGAGCCCCGCCGATCGCAGTCGCGCGTCGATCCGTTCGTAGCGGGCGGCGAGCACGTCGTCGTCCGGCGCGGGCAACTCGCCTCGGCGGACTCGCCGGGCCAGCGCGGTGCCGTCCTCCACGATCAGCGAGTAGGCCGAGACATGATCGACGCCCGCGGCGAGCACCGCGTCCAGGCTGGCGTCGAGATCGGCGTCCCGCTCGCCGGGCGTCCCGTAGATCAGGTCCAGGTTGACGTGCTCGAATCCCGCGGCGCGGGCTTCGCGCGCGGCGGCCACGGCGCGTCCGGGGGTGTGCGTGCGATCGAGCACCTTCAGCACGTGCGCCGCCGCGGACTGCATGCCCAGCGAGACCCTGGTGAACCCGGCCGCCCGGATGCGCTCGAAGAATTCCGGCGAGGTGGATTCCGGATTGGACTCCGTGGTGACCTCGGCACCGGCGGCGAGGGTGAACTCGGCGCGCACGGCGTCCAGCACCGCGGCGAGCCCGTCACCGCCGAGCAGGGAGGGCGTCCCTCCGCCGACGAAGACGGTGCGGACCTCCGGCGTAGGGCTCGGCAGCGCGGCGAAATCCCGCGCTGCGGCGGCCAGCTCCTCCCGCAACGCCGCCGCCCAGGACTGCGGCGACGCGGACGTGCCGAGTTCGCCCGCGGTGTAGGTGTTGAAGTCGCAGTAGCCGCAGCGCGTGGCGCAGAACGGCACGTGCACGTAGATCCCGAACGGCCCGCCGCCGAAATCGCGCAACACCGGCACGGACGTGTCGGTGCTCGCGGACGCGACGGAAGAATTCACCTGTCCAGTGTGAACGTCGCCGGCCGCGCGCCGACGTCCGGGACTCCGCCGCGCGCCGAGCGACCTCGAATTCCGGCTCGGGCCGATCGGCGCGGTGAGGCCCCGGCCGTCGTGCCCGGTGGATCGGGACTCGTCGTGCACCGTTGGATCAGGAGTCGACGACCCCGTCGATCGAGGGAATGACCTGGCCCGATGGTGACCGTCTCAGTCCGGCACGACCGGCGTGTTCTGGTTGGCGGTGAGCAACCAGCGGCCGTCCTCCTTGGACATCACGTACATCGGACTGCCTTCGCTGTCCAGCGCGCCGTCCGGGGTGAAGTAGCGCTGGCGCACCTTGACCGCGGCCACGTCGGGCCGGATGAACAGCACGTGCTCGACCTCGTAGGTCGCCGTGCCGTGCGCGGTGGCCCCCGGCAGCACCCGGGCGGTGAATTCGGCGATGGCGGCGCGGCCGTAGAGTCGGCGGCCGTGTCCGGTGGTCCAGATCGCGTCCTCCCGGAACAGCGCGACGAATTCGTCGACCAGTTCGTTCCGCTGGGCGTGCTGGACGCTCGCGACGACCGCACGGATGGCCTCGGTCTCTGCGGCGGTGTCTACCGCTGGGGTACTCATGGCGGCGAGCGTGCTACCTCGAGCCGACTCGAGGTCAAGCGGCGTGCGCAGCATCACGAACGATGCGGCGGTCGTATCACCCGCCCGGTACGGGCCCGAACTATGACTGCCGTCACAAACCGGGTCGAACGTCCAGGGGATTTCCCGCGAAATGGCGGGAAATACCGGACGGGGGTCGGAAGGCCCTCGCTGACGTGGCACAATAGGCCGCATGCGCGCTTTGGAGATTCGACTTGTGGCACGTCGCCACGTCGATTACAAGCGCGTCTGTAGCGCCTGCTGTCTGCCTCGTTCCCCTCGGTAGTTCAGCGCGCCCCGATCCCGGGTCCCCGGCGATCCCGACTTCATCGGCCCGCTGACACCGCAGGCGTGAGTCAGCCCCTCACGCCCTTCAGCAGGATGTACCACCCACCCCGCAGGAGCGACCCCATGACGTCGAGCACCGACGCCGGTCCGACCGATCAGCCCACGCCCGAATCCCAGCCCGGGCATCGAGCGCGTCCCGACCGCCCGGCCTCCGAACGCCGCGTCCGCCCGGATCGCCCGCGTCCCGAGGCGACCTCCACCGGCCCGCGCGTGCGCACCGGCAAGCCCGTTCGCCGCAAGGCCGAGGGCCAGTGGGCGCTGGGCTACCGCGAACCGCTGAACCCGAACGAACAGTCCAAGAAGGACGACAACCCGCTCAACGTCCGCGCCCGGATCGAGAACATCTACGCCAAGACCGGCTTCGACGGGATCGACAAGGGTGACCTGCGCGGCCGGTTCCGCTGGTGGGGCCTGTACACCCAGCGAGAGCAGGGCTACGACGGCACCTGGACCGGCGACGAGAACATCGATCTGCTCGAAGCCGAGTACTTCATGATGCGCGTGCGCTGTGACGGCGGCGCGCTGAATCTCGCGCAACTGCGCACGCTCGGTCAGATCTCCACCGAGTTCGCCCGCGACACCGCGGATCTGTCCGACCGGGAGAACGTGCAGTACCACTGGATCGAGGTGGAGAACGTCCCCGAGATCTGGAAGCGCATCGAAGCGGTCGGACTGAAGACCACCGAGGCGTGCGGCGACTGCCCGCGCGTGGTGCTCGGGTCCCCGCTGGCGGGCGAGTCGCTGGACGAGGTCATCGACCCGACGCCCGCCATCGAGGAGATCGTGCGCCGCTACATCGGCAAGAAGGAGTACTCCAACCTGCCGCGCAAGTTCAAGACCGCGATCTCCGGCCAGCAGGACGTGGTGCACGAGATCAACGACGTGGCGTTCATCGGTGTCGAGCACCCCGAGCACGGCCCCGGCCTGGATCTGTGGGTCGGCGGCGGCCTGTCCACCAACCCGATGCTCGCCCAGCGGGTGGGCGTGTGGGTGCCGCTGGACGAGGTGCCGGACGTGTGGGAAGCCGTCGTGTCGGTGTTCCGCGACTACGGCTACCGCCGCCTGCGCACCAAGGCGCGCCTGAAGTTCCTGATCAAGGACTGGGGCATCGAGAAGTTCCGCCAGGTGCTCGAGGACGAGTACCTGAAGCGCAAGCTGATCGACGGTCCCGCGCCGCAGCAGCCGACCAAGCCGATCGACCACGTCGGCGTGCAGCGGCTGCGCAACGGGCTCAACGCCGTCGGCTTCTCCCCCATCGCGGGCCGGGTGTCGGGCACCGTCCTGACCAAGGTCGCCGACGCGGTGGAGCGGATCGGCTCCGATCGCGTCCGGTTCACCCCGTATCAAAAGCTGATCGTGCTCGACGTCCCCGACGACAAGGTCGACGCGCTGATCGACGAGCTCGAGCCGCTCGGCCTGCAGGCGCGGCCCTCGCTGTGGCGGCGCAATCTGATGGCCTGCACCGGCATCGAGTTCTGCAAGCTCTCCTTCGCCGAGACCCGCAAGCGCTCCCAGGCGCTGGTGCCGGAGCTGGAGGAACGGCTCGCTGATCTGAACGCGCAGCTGGACGTCCCGATCACGATCAACATCAACGGCTGCCCGAACTCCTGCGCCCGCTCGCAGATCGCCGACATCGGGTTCAAGGGACAGCTGGTCGACGACGGCAACGGGAATCACGTCGAGGGCTTCCAGGTTCACCTCGGTGGCAGCCTCGGCTTCGACAGCGCCTTCGGGCGCAAACTGCGCCAGCACAAGGTGACCACCCAGGAACTGGGCGACTACATCGACCGTGTGGTGCGCAACTTCGTCAAGCAACGTACCGACGGCGAAAGGTTCGCCCAGTGGGCGGTCCGCGCCGACGAGGCCGACCTGAGATAAGTGTCGACGGGAGATCAACTGTGACAACCCAACTCGCGGAAAAACTGTCCGAGGACGAACTCCGCGCCATCGCCGCGCGCGGTGCCGCCGAACTGGACGGCGCCTCGGCGACCGAACTCCTGCAGTGGACCGAGGACACCTTCGGCACGAACTACATCGTGGCCTCCAACATGCAGGACGGAGTGCTGGTGCACCTCGCGGCGGGCATCCGCGCCGGCGTCGACGTGCTGTTCCTGGACACCGGCTACCACTTCGCCGAGACCATCGGCACCCGGGACGCGGTGGAGGCCGTGTACGGGGTGAACGTGATCAACGCGCGGCCGGAACACACGGTGGCCGAACAGGATCAGCTGCTCGGCAAGGATCTGTTCGCCCGAGAGCCGAACGAGTGCTGCCGGTTGCGCAAGGTCGTCCCGTTGCAGAAGTCGCTCGCGGGGTACAACGCCTGGGTCACCGGCATCCGCCGGGTGGAGGCGCCGACCAGGGCGAACGCGCCGCTGGTCTCGTTCGACGAGGCGTTCGGACTGGTGAAGATCAACCCGATCGCGCCGTGGTCCGACGACGAGATGCAGGACTACATCGAGAAGCACGGCATCCTCGTCAACCCCCTGGTGGAGGAGGGGTATCCATCCATCGGCTGCGCTCCGTGCACACGGAAGCCGGAGCCGGGAGCCGATCCGCGAAGCGGCCGTTGGGCCGGCCTCGCCAAGACCGAATGCGGGTTGCACACCGCATGACCGAGTCAGGGCCCGGAGGAGGCAGCCCGCGTAACCACGTAGGGCCCCTCGGGCATGCGAAGAAGGACACAGCATGACCGAAACCATCCAACGTTCGTTCGGCATCACCGATTTCGACACCCTCGCCGCGCTGGAGTCCGAGGCGATCCACATCTTCCGCGAGGTGGGGGGCGAGTTCGAGCGGCCGGTGATCCTGTTCTCCGGCGGCAAGGACTCCACCGTGCTGCTGCATCTGGCGCTCAAGGCGTTCTGGCCGGCGCCGCTGCCGTTCGCGCTGCTGCACGTGGACACCGGGCACAACCTGCCGGAGGTGCTGGAGTTCCGGGACAAGGTGGTCGAGCGCTACGGCCTGCGCCTGCACGTGGCGAAGGTGGAGGACTACCTCGCCGACGGCAGGCTCACCGAGCGCCCGGACGGCATCCGCAATCCCTTGCAGACCGTCCCGCTGCTGGACGCGATCAGCGAGCACCGGTTCGACGCCGTGTTCGGCGGCGGACGCCGCGACGAGGAGCGCTCGCGCGCCAAGGAGCGCATCTTCTCACTGCGCAACGCCTTCGGCCAGTGGGATCCCAAGCGCCAGCGCCCCGAGCTGTGGAACCTGTACAACGGGCGCCACGCGCCGGGCGAGCACGTGCGGGTGTTCCCGCTGAGCAACTGGACCGAGCTGGACATCTGGCGCTACATCGCCCGCGAGGACATCGATCTGGCGAGCATCTACTACGCGCACGAGCGTCCGGTGTACCTGCGCGACGGCATGTGGATGACACCCGGCGTGTGGGGCGGCCCGCGCGAGGGCGAGGTGCTGGAGACCAGGTCGGTGCGCTATCGCACCGTGGGCGACGGCTCCACCACCGGCGCCGTCCTTTCCGACGCGGCCGACAACGAGGCGATCCTCGCCGAGGTCGCCGCGTCCCGACTGACCGAACGTGGTGCGACCCGCGGCGACGACCGGGTTTCCGAAGCCGCGATGGAAGACCGCAAGCGAGAGGGTTATTTCTGACATGTCCGACCTATTGAGGCTGGCCACCGCCGGTTCTGTCGACGACGGCAAGTCCACTCTGGTCGGACGCCTGCTCTACGACACGAAATCCGTTCTGGCCGACCAGATCGACGCCGTCACCCGCGCGTCGGTGGACAAGGGTCTCGCCACACCGGATCTCTCGCTGCTCGTGGACGGGTTGCGCGCGGAACGCGAACAGGGCATCACCATCGATGTCGCCTACCGCTACTTCGCCACTCCCCGCCGCTCTTTCGTGCTCGCGGACACCCCGGGGCACGTGCAGTACACCCGCAACACCGTGTCCGGCGCGTCCACCGCGCAGCTGGTGATCCTGCTCGTGGACGCGCGCAAGGGCGTCATCGAGCAGACCCGCAGGCATGCCGCCGTGCTCGCGCTGCTCGGCGTGCCGAAACTGGTCCTCGCGGTGAACAAGATCGATCTGGTGGACGACGCCGCCGCCGTGTTCGCCGCCATCTCCGCGGAGTTCAACGAACTCACCAGCACGCTGGGCTGGTCGAGCGAGGACGTGCTGGAGATCCCGGTCTCGGCGCTGCACGGCGACAACATCGCCTCCCGGTCGGACAACACCCCGTACTACAACGGCCCCTCGCTGATCGAGCACCTGGAATCGGTGCCGGTGGACGCGGACAGCACCGGCAGTCACGCGCTGGGCCTGCGGTTCCCCGTACAGTACGTGATCCGGCCGCGCACTGCCGAATACCCGGACTATCGCGGGTACGCCGGACAGATCGCGGCGGGCGCGGTGGCTCCGGGCGACGAGGTCGTGGTGCTGCCCTCGGGCATCCGCACGACCGTCGAGCGGATCGACACCCCGGACGGCGAACTCGCGGTGGCGCAGACCGGGCGCAGTGTCACGCTGATCCTGGCCGACGACGTCGACATCTCACGGGGCGACATCATCGCCTCGGCCGCCGACGCGCCGGAACCGGTCGACACCTTCGACGCCACCGTGTGCTGGCTGGGTGACAAGCCGCTGCGGCCGGGTGCGCGACTGCTGCTCAAGCACGGCACCCGCACCACCCAGGCGATCGTCGGCACGCTGCTGGAGCGCTTCGACGAGCAGCGGCTCGCGGCAGATCCGAGCCCGGAGGCATTGGAACTCAACGACATCGGGCGCATCTCGGTGCGGGTCGCCGAGCCCATCCCGGCCGACGACTACCGGGCGAACCGGCACACCGGCAGCTTCCTGCTGATCGACCCGGCCGGTGGCAACACGCTGGCGGCCGGTCTGGTCGGTGACGTGCTGTCCACCGTAGAGGTCGGCACCGGAGCCTGATATGGCAGCGCGGCGAGCACTTTTCGGCACTCCGCCCGCGGGCCGTCCGGGCTGCGCGACGGCCCGGGCCGGGCTCGGCGGGAGCGCACCGCGATCGCCCGCGCTGATCGCGGTGGCCCACGGCAGTCGTGATCCGCGCTCGGCCGCGACGGTCGCGGAGGTGGTCGGCGCGGTTGCGGCCGCGCGGCCGGAGCTCGACGTCCGTACGGCGTTCCTCGATCTCACCGCCCCGTCGGTCGAACAGGTCGTGGATGCCGTTGCCGCCGAAGGTCATACGCATGCAGTGGTGACACCGCTGCTGCTCGGCAGCGCCTTCCACGCCAGGGTCGACCTGCCCGGACTGCTCGCCGCGGCAGGCGCGCGCCATCCCGGACTGCGGTTGACCCAAGCCGACGTGCTCGGCGTGGACGCCGGATTGGTCGGTGCGTTGCGCGACCGGGTCCTCGCCGCTAGTAGCGCCGTGCACGCCTCAGCGGCCCGGCGCCTGGGTGTCGCGGTCGCGGCGGTCGGATCGTCGTCGGCCGCGGCCAATGCCCGGACCGCCGAAGTGGCCGCCCGTTTGGCCGCCCGCACCGGCTGGCCTACCGAGATCTGCTTCGCGACCACCGAACCGTCCGTCTCGGAGGCGGTCTCGCGACTGCACGCCCGCGGCGCGGACCACGTGCTGGTCGCGCCATGGTTCCTCGCACCCGGCCTGCTGACCGATCGCCTGGCCCACGCCGCGCCCCAGGCCACCCACGCCGATGTGCTCGGCGCGCATCCGGCCCTCACTCAGGTCGTCCTGGATCGCTACCACGCGGCGATCGCGGAGACGCGCGCGCTTTCGGCCTGACGGCGTACGCGAGAACGGCCGCGGACGACGGCTCCTGCTCTCTCTCCCGGCGACCATGCCGCCGTTCCGTCGGCGGCGCCGCATGCTAGGAACATGGCATGGCCGAGTCGTTCCGCACCACCTCCTGCGCCAGCCACGGACACCCCGAGTTCACCGTCGTTTTCACCGAGCCGCAGCTGACCGGCATGGAGACCTGGTTGCTGTCCTACTTGGAATCCACTGTCGCGGCGGGCACGCGATACCACCCCGGCGAGACGATCCGCATCGGCTGGAATCTGGTCCGGGTACGCGGCCGCGACGACGGCACACTGGGGCTGGCCGAACGCACCGATGCGCAGAATTGGGTCGAGCAGGTCGATCGCACCCTGCGTGACGTCTGGTTCCAGCGCGAAGTCGCGGCCGGCGTCGGCCTGGCCGACCACCTCGACTTTCCCGGCGAGGATCAGCAGGCGATCGTCTCGTCGTGCGGGCTCGAGTCGCCGGTGCTGGTGCTGGCCCGCACCGCGACGAAGGACCCGGATTCCTCCGGTTGGTCGGTCGAGTGCTTCGAAGACCACGCGCACCGCACGTCGTACTACACCACCCTGCTCGAACTGGCCGCCGCCATGCCGTTCGCGGTGCAGTTCTTCGCCCTTCCGGTCGCGACGACGGTGCTGATCGAAAGCCCCGAGATCACGCCCACCGGCGCCATCCGGCCCCACATCGTGGACGCGGACGGCGTGGAACTGCCCCCGATCCCTGGCTCTTACCTGGACTACCTGGTGAACGGTTCGCCGAACGACTAGCCGGACGTCGCGAGCAGATCCGCCACGACGGCGCGCGCGGTCGCGACCCCCGACTCATCGCCCATCTGACGGGCCGTGTGCGCCGCGCCGATCACCGCGTCCAGTTCGAACGCCACGGCATCGGCCGCCCGGCCACCGAGATGCCCCTGCTCTTGGGCCCGGCGAATCTGCTCCACCAAGAACGCGAGCCAGTCCCGGCGGTCTTCGGCGATGGCATCGCGCACCGGTCCCGGTCTGCTGTCGAACTCGGCGAGGGTCGCTACGCGGAAGCACCCACCGGGAAACGCCGGCTGGACCACCTGACCGATCCAGCGCTCGACCAGGGCGCACAGGCGCGGTAGTCCGGCGGGCTCGCTCAGGCTCGGCGTGATGACCTCGTCGATGAAGACCTGCCGCGCGGACTTCACCGCCGCGAGCTGCAAGCTCTCCTTGCTGCCGAAGAGGGTGGCGATCCCGCTCTTGCTCAGTCCCAGATCTGTGGCCAATCGGCCGATGCTGACGCCGTTCAATCCTTCGACGGACGCCACGTCGGCGGCGCGGCGCGCGATCGACGCCCGCGCCCGAGCGCCTTTCGCCAAGCGCTGATCGGTGCCGCGCGGCGGGTCGCCCGCGGTGACGGACTCGGTCATGACCTCATTCTTCCACTCCCCTGTTGCACATACGAACGTATGGTCGTACTTTAAGTGAACGAACGATCGTGCGTTTTGTTTCCCTGCTTCTAAGGACTTCCCATGACCGACGCGTCTGTGCGGCTCGACAGCCCGCCGACCGCGCCCGCGGCTACCCGCACCTTGCTGGTCGCGTGCGGCGCGGCATTCATCGCTTTCCTCGATCTCTCGGTAGTCAACATCGCCTTCCCCTCGATCGCCCGGGACTACCCCAGCACGGCCACCACCACGCTGACCTGGGTCGTCAGCGGCTACGCGGTCGCCTTCGCCGCGCTGCTCACACCGGCCGGACGCTTCGCCGACGCGCTCGGACGCCGCAGGCTGTTCCTCGGCGCGCTGGCCGGTTTCGCCCTCACCTCCCTGCTCTGCGGGCTCGCGCCGACGGCGGGCTGGCTCATCGCGGGCCGGGTACTGCAAGGCGGCACCGCGGCGCTGATGGTGCCGTCCGCGCTCGGCTTGGTACTGGCCGTCACCCCGCGGGAGAAGATCGGCGCGGCCATCGGAGCCTGGTCGGCCGCGGGCGGGTTCGCCGCGGTGGTCGGCCCCGCGCTCGGTGGCGCGCTGGTCGAAGGATTCGACTGGCGAGCGGTCTTCGTGATCAACGTGCCGGTGGCGCTGCTGCTGATCGCGGCGGCGGCGCGCATTCCGGCCGTGGAGGGCCGCCGGGCGGGCGGCGGGTTGCCCGATCCCCTCGGCACTCTCGCGGTCGCGCTGGGTCTCGGCGGACTGGTCGCGGGCGTCACGGAGGGGCAGCGCTGGGGCTGGACCTCGGTGGGGACGCTGACCGCGCTGATCGGCGGTGGCTTGCTGGTCGTGGCCGCGCTCGCCCGTTCGGCACGCCACCACGATCCCGCGATCGCGGTGGAGCTGTGGCGCAGCAAGTCGTACGCGCTGGCCAACGCGACCTCGTTCGTCTTCGGCGCCGCCATGTTCGCCTGGCTGCTGGCGGGACCGCTGTTCTTGGACGCGATCTGGGGTTACTCGGTGCTCGGTTCCGCGGGCGCGATGACGATCGGGGCGGTGGCGTCGATGGTGACGGCGACCGTCGCGGGCCGGGTCGGCTCGCCCGTCGTCAGGCGATGGCTCGGCGTGCTCGGTGCGTCGATGTTCGTCGCGTGCGCCGTGTGGATGTGCACGGACGCCTTCGGCGCCACGCCGAACCTGTGGGCGGCGTGGATTCCGGCCGGGGTCCTCGGCGGCGGCGGCATCGGCTTCGTCGTCACGGTACTGGGCACCGCGTCCGCCAGTTCGCTTCCGCCCCAGCAGTTCGCCGCCGGGACCGGCATGAATCTGACCGCGCGGCAAGTGGGCGGCGCACTCGGTGTGGCCGTACTCGCCGCCGTGTTCGCGGCGCGTCCCGACGATCCGCTCGGCGCGTTCCACACCCTCTTCGCCGTGTGCGCCGGCATCGCCGCCGTGGCCGCCTGCCTGGCCGCCCTCCCCGCCCGTACCCCGTCATTCTCTTCGGAAAGCTAGGAACACAATGAGCCACAACACTCTTCGCACCGAAGCCAACGATCCCCTGGTGCTGCCGCCCGAAGAACAGCGGCGTCTGCTCGCCGACGCCCCCTGGCAGCGCTACGCGGTGCTCGGCGACTCCATCGCGCAGGGTGTCGGCGACCCCAGCCCCGGGTACGAACCGGTGGGCTGGGCCGACCGCGTCGCGGCAGTGCTCACTACGGCCCGCCCGGATCTGGCCTACCTGAACACCGGCCGGATCGGCGCCACCTCCGCTCAGGTTCTGGCCGAACAGTTGCCCGGCGTGCTCGAATTCCGCCCGGATCTCGTCCATCTCAGCTGCGGCGGCAACGACCTGTTCCTGCCCGGCGGCGATGTCACCGAACTGCGGACGAACCTGGACACGATGTTCGCCACGCTGGCCCGCACCGGAGCGCGGATCGTCACCTTCACCCTGGCCGATGTCTGGGAAGTCGAACGCATGGCGCCGATGCGTCCGATGCGCGAGCGGATGGCCCAGCTCAACGACCTGACCCGCGAACTCGCCGCCCGCTATGACGCGCTGCTGCTCGAACTCTGGGACCACCCGCTGCGCCTGCGGCCCGACCTGATGAGCGCCGACCTCATCCACTTCAGCACGAGCGGCCACGCCGTGCTCGCCTCGGACATGGTGCGCACCCTGGCCGACCACGTGCTCGCGCCCCGCTGATCCGGACGAACGTGGTGGCGGGACCGGCCGAGGCGGGTCTCCCACCGCGTTTCCGAGATGCCAGGGCCGCGCACCGCAGTATTCGTCACGAGGCAGCACCGGGCGGACCGTCCCATCCGTAGCGGTCCACCAATTCGGCGCCGAGGCGGGCCAGTTCGGCGCGGACCTCGGCGGGACCGAGTACTTCTATCGAGGCGCCCCAGCCGGCCAGCTGCTGGGCGAGCATCCACACGGTGGGGGCGGTGACGCGGACCCGGATGCGACCGTCGTCGGCCGGACCGTCCACGACGCAGTTCCTGCCCTGCTGGTCGCGCAGGATCGGCAGCAGGCGTTCGGAGATCAGCACGGTGGCGGCGGTGGTGGCGCGCCGCCGCTCCATTTCTTCGACCACCTGCGCCCAGGCGGCGGTGAGGTCGAAATCGTCCGGGCGGTGGGCCGGTTCGCCGGTGAGCGACGCCTCGGCGATCCGGTCGACGCGAAACGTGCGCTGCCCCCGCTCGGTTCCCGCGACCAAGTACCAGACGGCATCCTTGTCCACCAGTCCCCAGGGATCGACAAGACGCTCGGACGGCTCGCCGGTGCGGTTCGCGTAGCGCAGCCGCACCTTGGCGCGCTGCACGACAGCGCGTTGCAGCAATGCCACCACCGGCGGCAACTCCCGGTCGGTCGCACCCCAGCGCGCCGGATCGATCACCACGGCGTCGGCGGCCGCCTGCGCGTCGCCCCGAAAGGTCTGCGGCAGCGCCCGGACCAGCTTGCGCAGCGCCGACTTCGCCTCCGGCACCGCACCGGCGGAGGGACCGGCCAGGAGGAACAACGCGCGGGCCTCCCCCGCCGTCAGCCCGCTCAGATCCGTGCGCGCACCGCCTACCAGCGACCAGCCGCCGCCGCGCCCGGGCTGCGGGTACACCGGCACCCCGGCCGAAGAGAGCGCTTCGAGATCGCGGCGCGCGGTGGCGACCGAAGTCTCCAGCTCCGCCGCGACCTGCGCGGCCGTCACCCGACCACGGGTCTGCATCATCAGCAGGATCGCCACCAACCGGTCCGCTCTCATGCGCACAATTCTGCCGTCAAAAGTGCTCATTCGGTGCGCACTTT
The DNA here is from genome assembly GCF_040630775.1 of Nocardia sp. NPDC005745. Lineage (NCBI taxonomy): Bacteria > Bacillati > Actinomycetota > Actinomycetes > Mycobacteriales > Nocardiaceae > Nocardia > Nocardia sp. NPDC005745. Next base: position 170,407 of record NZ_JBEXYF010000003.1, on the reverse strand, counting down.
TGCTCGGATGATGGTTCTACAAGACAGAACACCACGACTCGAAGGAGAACCACCATGCTGCGCGGAATGGCGACGAGCACCTTTTACGCCGACGACCTGGAGGCCGCCAAGAACTGGTACACCGAGTTCTTCGGCGTCGCGCCCTACTTCCACGTTCCCAACGGTTACTACGAGTTCCGCATCGGCGACTACCAGCACGAATTCGGCATCGTGAACCGCGCCTACGCCCCGGCCGGAGCGCGCAACGCGCCCGGCGGCGCGATCGTCAACTGGCACGTCGACGACCTGCGGGCGACCTTCGACCGGCTGCTGGAACTCGGCGCGACCGTCTACGACCCGATCACCCCGCGCGGCAACGGCGAGGGCTTCGTCACCGCCGCCGTGGTCGATCCCTTCGGCAACGTCCTCGGCCTCATGTCGAACCCGCACTACCTCGCGGTCCTCGCCGAGACCGGTCCCGCCTAGACCGGAGAGGGGGCAGGCCGTCCCGGTCGTGTCAGGGCCGGAACCAGCGCTCCAGCACGGTGGCGACGCCGTCGTCGAGGACGTGGCCGGTCACTTCGTCCGCGAGATCACGAACGTCCGTCGGCGCGTTTGCCATCGCGACCGAATGCGCTGCCCAGCGCAGCATGTCCCGATCGTTGTAACCGTCACCGATGGCCAGCGTCGCCTCGTCCGGCACACCGAGGGCGACGCGGAGTTGTTCCAGCGCCCACCCCTTCGACACGCCCTGCCGGGATACGGTGAGCCACGGCCCGTACTCGCCGTGCACCCAGCTCGCACCCGGCACTCGCAGGGAGCGCAGCGCGAGCAGCATCTCCTCCAGCGAACCGTCGGGCAGCCAGCCGTTCAGCCGCGGGGTCGGCTCGCTGCTCAACGCGTGGTGGTCGACGAGCAGGTACTCGCCCAGGGAGAACTCGCCGGGACCGGCTCCGGTGGCCCAGGTACCGATGCCGACCTTCTCCACGGCGAAGATCATCGCCGGGAACAGCGCGCGCAACGCCATGATCGCGGGAGCGGGGTCGAAGGACTGGATCGCGACCGGTTCCCCCCTGGCCACGTCGATGTGCACGGCTCCGTTCGAGCACAGGGCATGTCCTTCGAGCAGGCCGAGTTCGGTGAGCACCGGACGGGTGGTCAGCAGGGTGCGTCCCGTGGTGACCACGACGTGCGCGCCCGCTGCCACGGCCGCGCGCACCGCCGCGACCACTCGCGTACTGATCGGTGTTCCCGTGTCCAGCAGCGTCCCGTCCACGTCCAGCGCGATCAGCTGGGGACCCCCGGATGCCATCAACCCATTGTGCCTCGGCGGCGGCGCACCCGTCGCTGATTCCGGCGTGCCGAGACCCGCACGCGCGCTGGCCAATTGGGCATCCGCGCCCTCGCGGCTACCGACCGCGGGCGCCACCGCCGCCCGCACCTCCGGCACCTCCCGCGGACGACCCGCCCGACGACCCACCCACCGAACCGGAACGGCCCCGCGATCCGCCGGACGACGAAGCGCCCGAGGAGTTCCCGGTCGAGTGCCCACCCGCCGACGACGCACCGCCCGGGCGCCCGCTCGATGAGCCGCCGGTCGAGGGCGAACCGCCCGCCGAGGAGTTACCCGCCGAACCACCGCTGGACGAACCGCCCGCCGAGGAGTTACCCGCCGAACCACCGCTGGACGAACCGTGCGTCGAGGAGTTGCCCGCCGACCCTGCCGAAGACGAACCGTCCGACGACGAATTGCCCGCCGACCCACCGGAGGACGAACCGTGCGTCGAGGAGTTGCCCGCCGACCCACCCGACGACGACCCGACCGACGACGAATTGCCCGCCGACCCGGCCGAAGACGAACCGTCCGACGACGAATCACCGGCCGAGGACGAGCCGTGCGTCGAGGAGTTGCCTGCCGACCCGGCCGACGACGACCCGCCCGGCGAGTCGCCGGACGATCCGTTCGCGGAGGAGTCGCTCGTCGACCCACTGCTCGAGGGGGTTCCGCCGGAGGATGTACCCCCGGAGTCCCCGGAGGAGGAGCCCCCCGTGGACGTGCCCGCGGAGGAGGACGAATTCGAGCCCGAGCCGCCGTGCTCATCCGAGCCCGTACCGGTGCCCGGTGCGTCGGACGTCCCGGTCGACGGGTTGCCCGGTGTGCTCCCGCCGGACGCCGGAGCGGGCTCCGCCGGCGTCGAACCGTTCTGCGGCGCGGGAACACCGGAGCCCGGCGGCGTTCCGGTTCCGGACGCAGGCGGCTGACCGGGTACCTGCCCCGGCTGTCCGGGCTGGCCAGGGGGCGCGGGTTGCCCAGGAACCGGCGGCTGCCCGATGTCCCCGGGAGCGGGGCGGACGACCGGTGCGAACGGCAGCGGATTCACGAAGTACGCGGGATCGCCGTATCCCCGGTAGCGCAGTCCGCCCGGGGCGCAGCAATTTCGCGGGTCCCGATGCGAGCCGAGCCGCGACTCCGCCACCGAAGGTCCATAACCGGCGTCGCGTGCGGCCGGTGTGATGAATCGGGTGTAGGCGGAGGTCCGTTGCGCGAGCAGGGCCCGGCCCGAGTTCCAGGTGGGGGCGGACATCACGGACCAGGCGTCGGCGAGCTGCTCGTTTCCGACGTCGACCAGCAGGCTGTCTGTCGGCACGCCGAGTTCCGGCAGACGCTCGAGCAGCGGCGACAGCTCGGGAACCGTAGGTCCGCCGAAGACCGTGACCGCCGACATGGCGACCGCGGAGACCACCGCGGCACTGGAGAACACCGCCACCCGCGGCGCGGTGGATCGGCCGTCCGAGGCGCCGAGCGCCATCGTGCGCGCCGCCATGAGGGCGGCGCCCGCGGCGGTCGCCTGCCCCGGATCCGCCGAGATCAGCACGGGAGGCCCAAGTTCGGCGAGCGTCCGCGCCACCTCCGCGGGACGCGACGCACCTCCCACCAGCAGAATGCAGCCGATATCGGACAGGGTGACACCCGATTCCCGCACGCACTCGCGGACCAGTTGGAGCGAGTCCTGCACGTGTGCCGTGCGCAACCCGTCGATATCGACGATGGACGTCATCGCCGATCTCGCGGACCCGGGCTTCACGTCCGGTGCGTAGCGCGCGATCATCGACCCCAGCGGCCTGCCGCCGAAGTCGTAGGAGCGCAACGGCTTACCGATCATCGGATGGTTGTCCCAGTCGCGACCGACCCGCACGATACTCACGTCGAGGCTGGTGCCCCCGAGGTCGTAGATCAAGACGAAGCCGGTTTCCAGCGGGCCGTACTCGTGCTCCAGCCATTCCGCGGCCGCGACGGGTTCGGGTACCAGGAGCACGTCGCCCGCCCCGGATAGGTCCAGCGCCTGACGCAGCAAGGCGACCTGCTTGTAGGAGTACACGGCGGGATAGGTGGTCACGACGCCCGCCTCGGACGCGCCCGGCTCGACGGCGCGGAGTTCGCCGACCACCGCGGCGACGAGGTTGGCAGGCGACCAAATGCGGCCGCCGACGATCACCGCCTCCGGATCACGGGCGAGGTCGGCGAAATCCGTGACCGCCATGCTGAACTGCGCGATCCCGCCCAAGCGCAGTCCGCCCGCGCTGTCGAAGGTCACGGCGGTGCGTCGAGACCGCACCGCCGGACGTGGTCGGTCCGCGCTCACCGAAGCCGTCACGGAGTTCACTGAACCAATGCTGAAACCCAGACCTGTAGTCATTCGCTATCCCGTCAACGCACCGTGACCACGTCCATCACATGGCGTTCCCCTGTGGCCGCGGTCGTCTTCCAAACAGCCACCACAGGTTAGCTGCTTCGGGTTCATACGGATGCGAAATTGATACGGATCGTTCTACTTTCAGCAATTATCGTCCGAAATGCCAGGTAAATAGGAGTCGGTATGGGCGTCCAGCCCGCTCGACACCGCGAATCATTCTGCACTCTCGACGATTCCGCTACTGCACAGCGATCACGAAATATCGAAGTCAACCAGACCGAACGCCGGTTTAGCGGGCGAAAGCACACCGGGAGACAGACACCAACCGGTCGGTAACCAGATGCTTGCCATAAGTGCACATTTCGGCCGACCGCCATTTCCGGAAGTCACATGACGCATCAACTAGATGTCCGATACTCGCCAGCGTCGCGGTGCGGGTCCGGCTTGACTCGATAGCGGTCCACCACGGAGGTGAGATCGCGAGAGTGGAGAGGGAATCGAACGATGGCAATACGGTTCGCGGAGCAGGTCGTACTGATCACCGGCGCGACCTCGGGTGTGGGCAAGGCGGTGGCGCTGCGGGTCGCGAGCGAAGGCGCCGCGGTCGTGCTCGGCGCCCGGGGCAAGGACGCGGGTGATCAGGTGGCCGCCGACATCCGCGCGGCAGGTGGCCGCGCGCTGTTCGTGCCGACCGATGTCACGGTGGAACAGGACGTGGCCCGGCTGACCGACGCCGCGCTGTCCGAATTCGGCCGCCTGGACGCGGCATTCAACAACGCGGGCGCGGTGTGCGCCTTCGGTCCGGTCGCGGAGATCGACGAGGCGGGCTGGCGCGCCGATCTGGAGCTCAATCTCACCAGCGTGTTCTACGGCCTGCGGCATCAGGTTCCCGCCCTCGCGGCCTCCGGCGGCGGCGCGATCCTGAACAACGCCTCGAATCTCGGCGTGGTCGGCATGGGTTCGGTGGCGCCGTACGTGGCGGCCAAGCACGGGGTGGTCGGCTTGACCCGGGCCGTGGCGCTCGAGGCCGCCGAGCAGGGGGTACGGGTCAACGCATTGGTCTCCGGAGCCGTCGACACCCCGGCGTTCCGGAATTCCATGGGCGCGACGCCCGAAGGCGAGGCCGCGATCGCTGCGCTGCACCCGGTGGGCCGCATCGCGACGCCGGAGGAGATCGCCTCGTTCTGCGCCTACTTGCTCAGTGGCGAAGCGAGTTTCGTCACCGGCGCGGCGCTGGCCATCGATGGCGGATTCACCGCACGCTGACCCGCCGACCTGGGGACCGCCTCGAGATACCGGCGCGCGGCCGGGGTATCTCGAGGCGGGGTTCGTCAGGCGCGAGCCAGCAAGCGGCGGACTCGTCCGGGGCGGGCTTGCACCGTTCCCGTGGCACGGACCGCCGGCTGCCGCAGCCGCACCATGCGATCGAATTCCGTTGCGGAACCGGCGGGTTCGGGCAGGCGCCCCGCGTTGAAGTCCGCGGCCAGCTGCCGCACCGTCTCCTGCGCGCAGGATTTGTTGGTGCCGATGAAGCCGGTGGGCCCGCGCTTGATCCAGCCGGTCACGTAGGTGCCGGTGACGACGGCGCCGTCCGGGCGCTCCAGCACCCGGCCCTCCTGGTTCGGGATAACCGCGGCCTGCTCGTCGAACGGCAGGCCCGGCACCGCGACGCCGCGGTAGCCGACCGAGGTGAGCACCAGTCCCGCGTCGAGCCGATCGGTCTGCCCGGTCGGCACGGCGCGGACGCGGCCGTCCGGATCGGTGACGAGTTCGGTGCGGCCGATTTCGAGTCCGGTCACCCGATCGGTCCCGTGGATCTCGGTGGGCGCGGCCAGGTAACGGAACACGATGCGCTTGCGCTCCCCCACCGGCCGGGTGCGCAGGCTGTGCAGCAGCCGCAGCTTCTGTTCGACGTGGAAGGGCAGTTCCGCGCCGAGTTCGGGCAGCTCACCCTCGACCACGATGTCCACATCGCAGCCCAGCAGGCCGACGAATTCCGGCACGGTGAAGGCGGATTCGAGAGGGCCGCGCCGACCGAGCACGACCACTTCCTCGATCTTGCTCTCGCGCAACGCCCGCAACGCGTACGGCGCGATGTCGGTGCCCGCCAGTGTCGCGGGGTCACAGGTCAGCACGCGCGCGACGTCGAGCGCGACATTGCCGTTGCCGACGATCACGGCGCGCCGGGCGGACAGGTCGAAGGCATGGTCGACGTGATCGGGATGGCCGTTGTACCAGGCGACGAAATCGGTGGCCGACACGGTGCCCGCCAGGCCCTCACCCGGAATGCCGAGCTTGCGATCCGACGACGCGCCGACCGCGTAGATCACGGCGTGGAAATGGTCGAGCAGCTCGGCATGCGAAATGTGCGCGCCGACTTCGACATTCAGGTATGAACCGAAACCCGGCTGCGCGGAGATGACGTCGAACAGCTCGCCGACCTTGCGCGTCTTGCCGTGATCCGGCGCGACGCCGTGCCTGGCCAGGCCGTAGGGCACCGGCAGCCGGTCCAGCACCGTGACCGACACGTCGGGCTGGGTCAGCAGTTCGTCGGCGGCGTACATCGCCGACGGCCCCGATCCCACGATCGCCACCCGCAGCGGCGTGCGCTCGGTGTGGATCCGCGCCGCGGGCACCGGTCGCGCCAGCAGCGGGCGCGGCCGGGCCTGCCGGTAGAAGTCGGCGTTGATCTCGATGAACGGCTTCTGCTCGGCGGTCAGCTTCTTCGCCGACACGATGGCGTCGACCGGGCACGCGGTGGCGCAGGCGCCGCAGTCCACACACGCCTTCGGGTCGACGTACAGCATCTCCGCCGTCCGGAAGTCCGGTTCGTCGGGCGTGGGATGGATGCAGTTGACCGGGCAGGCGTACACGCAGGACGCGTCGCTGCAGCAGGATTGGGTGACGACGTACGGCATGCCGGCTCAGGCGACCTTGCTCGCGGCGCGCAGCGGCTCCGACCGGTACCGCGTACTGGGACCGTCGATCCCGAGCGCCTTCCAGACCGTCTTGGCGACCGGGTTCATCAGCCCGATGTCCTTGGCCAGGGCGCGCACGTCGCAGAAGTAGTCGCTGAAGACCCGCTTGGCCTCCTTCGAACCGAAGAACAGCTCTTTGCGGACCTCGTCCGGGATGCCGAACTCGGTGAAGAACGACCGCGGCGGAGTGACGATCGCGCGGCCGAGAATCCACATGACCAGCGGCATGGCCAGCGAGAGGACGAACTTCTGCGCGGGCTTCGCCTCCGGCACGTGGTTCTTCAGGAACTCGTGCGCGAAGGAGATGTGCCGTGCCTCCTCCGCGACGTGAATCGCCATCACGCCGCGCATGATCGGGTGCACGTCTTCGCCCGAGCGCAAGATCTGCTTCTGGATGTGGTCGATCGGCTCCTCACCGGCCAGCACGGCCATGAAGAACAGGTTCGGGAACCAGGCCGCGACCGGCGCGCCCAGGTATTTGAACTTGCTGACCAGCGGGCCCATGCCGGGCACGTCCAGCCCGATGCGGTTGACCATCTCCTGGAACATCAGGGTGTGGTTGTGCTCCTCGATCATCTCGTGGGAGCAGTACCGGAACTCCGGCGAACCGTTCGGCAAGCCGAAGTTGTGGATGACCATGCCGCTGATCAGGATCGACTCGAACTGCAGGCCGACCTTGGCGATATTCGCCTGCCGGTATTTGCCGACCGCGATCTTCTGTTCCTCGGACAGCGCCTGGTACCAGGGGTGACGGGCCACGGTATCGGCCGACTCGGGCAGGATCCAGCGCTGCTCACCGGCGTCGGCGGCGAAGTCGGGATTGTCCCAGTCGATGTCCTCGAATGGGTCGAAGTGCTTGTTGACCGATCCCTCCGACAGCAGCAGCAGCTTCGCGGCGTACTTCTGTGCCTTCTCCAGATCGGGATCGACTGCGGGTGTCACGGCTGCAGACATCGTCGTCACTGCCCTCTCCTCGATGGAACCGTTTAACTGTATCCCATAGTTACACCAACGGAGAGTCACGTCAACCCAACAGTTGCTAGGGGCGTCCGGCGGCGCGCGCCCTCATCACGCGCACCGCCGGACGGCCCCTGTTCTTCCCGGACCTCGCCGGAGCCCTAACTCACCAGCACCCCGTCTCCGGCCGCCAAGAGGGAGGTCCCGAAACCGAAGACCGCCGACATGCTCGTCACGACGACCACTCGGCCGAGCCGCCGACGGGTCCGCCGCGACAGCATCAAGGCCCGCGTAGCGGCACGACGACGGGTGCGGCGGCGCCGGACCCGGCGCTGTTCGGCCACCACCTCGGCCGCGACCGCGGTCCTGCGGCCGATGATCGCGGCGCCGTCGGCGGTGGTTCGCTCCGGGTCCGCGCCGGCGATCACCGGCCTGGCCAATTCCGCCGCGAGGACCTCGGCCACCTCCGCCGGGCGCGCCGCCCCGCCGACCACCAGAACTCGATCGACATCGGCCATGGTGACGTCCGCGACCCGCAAGCAGCGGTAGACCACTTCGAGAGACGCCCGGACGTGCCGGGCGCGCAATTCTCCGGCGATCGTGTCGGCGACCGACTCGGAGACCGAGGACGAGGACAGGCCGGGTCCGGCGTGCTCGGCGATCAAGGCGCCGAACGCGCGTCCGCCGAATTCGGTCGAACGCAACGGAACGCCGACAATCGGATTGCGCGGGCATCCAGCGCCCACCCGGACCAAGGTGACGTCGAGCCCGGCGCCGCCCAGGTCGTAGACCAGCGTGAGACCCGGCATCAGCGGACCGCGATCGGCTTCCAGCCAGGCCGCCGCCGCGACGGGTTCGGCGACCAGGGCGACCTGCGTGAGTTCGATGCCGTCGAGCGCCGCCCGCAACGCGTCCACCTGCTCGTCGGCGTAGCGGGCGGGATAGGTCACCGCGATACCGAGGCCGGTTCCGCATTCCGGATGGTCCCGCACCACCTCGTCGATCAGGCACTTGGCCACCGTGGCGACCAGGTCCGCCGGTGCGAGCGCGCGGTTGCCCACCCGCGCCCACGTGCTGGAACGCTGCGTGAGATCGGCGAATTCGGTGACCGCGCGCCCGTGCCGGGGAATCATGCCGACTCTGGCCATGCCGGTGCTGTCGAAGGTCAGCGTGGTCCGGCGCGTGATGGGCTGCGCCCGCTGCTTTTTGCGTCGCCCCGGCGGAGCCTTGGCCGAACCTTCCTCCGCGAGAACGGAAACCGTGTTCACCGTACCGATGCTCAACCCGAGACCAACCGCCATCGCAATCCACCCGATCGCCGTGCCGATTTGCTTCGAACGTCGTTTAGGCAACCACCCCGCGATCTTCGTGCCAAGTCCGGACAACCGATTGTCCGCAAGCCGCCTGTGCTCGACCGGGCCGTTTCCGCGTTCGCCGACGCGCTCACCTGGCCGACCAGCGCTACACATTCCGTCCAGTCGGATTTCCTTGCGACACGCGGGGATAGGTTGTGCCCGGCGGAAGTTTGCCGGTTTCCGGTTCCGCCCCGGACCTCCCTTGGCGACACCTCTCCACATGGGGAGACTCCCCTTGACGAGTCCACACAGCTCGGTGCGGGCGATTAGCCGATGGAGTGGACACCGGAACCGCCGCCAGCCGTGGACACCACCATCGCGTGCTGAGCCCGACACACGCTCACCTCGCGACGACCGCATCGGGCCCGCCTCGACACCCGGGCGGGCCTCCGTGCCGCAGCCCGAGCGAAGAGGGACGTCACCAAAATGTCAGCGACCGCAGCAACTTTTCAGCGCAGCTGACCGAAAACCTCAATGGGTGGGAAGTTCCGGGATCCGAGTGGCGCGAACGTAGACCGTCTCGCCGTCCGAGAGCCGCAGCGCTTCGGCGTCGCCACGGGTGACCTGAGCGGAGAACAGGTCACCGGTCGCGGCATTGCGCAGCTCCACGCGTACTTCGAACCCGAGATGGACCACACGCTCGACCGTCGCCCTGGTGACACCCGCGGAGTCCGCGGTGCCCTCGTGCTCGGCGAGAGCCATGCTGGGGTCACGGCCGACGCGAATGTCGTGTGGCCGCACCAGATGTCCGTTGAGCCGGGCCACCGCGCCGAGGAACGACATGACGAACTCGTTGGCAGGCCGGTCGTACACGTCCTCCGGAGTGCCGATCTGCTCGATGCGGCCCTTGTTCATCACCGCGATCCGGTCGGCGACGTCGAGCGCCTCCTCCTGGTCGTGGGTGACCAGCACGGTGGTCACATGGACCTCCTCGTGCAGCCGGCGCAGCCACGTCCGCAGGTCGGCACGGACTTTGGCGTCCAGCGCGCCGAACGGTTCGTCCAGCAGCAACACCTGCGGATCGACGGCGAGCGCGCGGGCCAGCGCCATGCGCTGCCGCTGACCGCCCGACAGCTGGGCCGGGTAGCGGTGCTGGAAGCCGTCCAGTCCCACGATGCCGAGCAATTCGTCGACCCGCTTGCTGATCTCGTGCTTCGGGCGCTTGCGGATCTTCAGGCCGAACGCCACGTTGTCGCGCACGGTCATGTGCTTGAACGCCGCGTAGTGCTGGAAGACGAAACCGATGTCGCGCTTCTGCGGCGCCACCCGGGTGACGTCGCGTCCTGCGATGCTGACCACACCGGAGTCCAGCGATTCCAGTCCGGCGATCGAGCGAAGCAGCGTCGATTTGCCCGAGCCCGAAGGGCCGAGCAAGGCGGTGAGTTCGCCGGAGGGAATGTCGATGGTGACGTTGTCGAGAGCCGCGAACGTGCCGTAGTTCTTGTTCGCGTTGGTCACGGTGATCACTTGGTGCCCCGCTTACGTTCGAGGATGGTCATCAGCAGAAGGGTGACGAGGGCGATGCCCATCAGCAAGGTCGCGGCGGAGTAGGCGCCGAAGGTGTTGTGGTCGTTGATGTACCGGCCGTGCACGAGCAGCGTCAGCGTCTGCGACTTGCCCGGCAGCGCGGAGGACACCATGATCACGGCGCCGAACTCACCGAGCGCGCGGGCCACGGTGAGCACCACGCCGTAGGTCAGGCCCCACCGGATCGCGGGAAGCGTGATCCGCCAGAACGTCTGCCACTTCGACGCGCCCAGGGTGGCCGCGGCCTGCTCCTGGTCGTCGCCGATCTCGTGCAGCACCGGCTCCACCTCGCGCACCACGAACGGCAGCGTGACGAAGATGGTGGCGATCACCATGCCCGGCAGGTTGAAGATGACCTTGAAGCCCAGTTCTTCCAGGCCGCCGAACCACCCGCCCGCGCCCCACAGCAGGATCAGCGAGACGCCGACCACCACGGGCGAGACCGCGAACGGCAGGTCCACGATGCCCTGGACCAGGTTGCGGCCCGGGAACTTTCCCCGGACCAGCGCGAGCGCCGTCACGATGCCGAAGATCACGTTCACCGGGACGGTGATCGCGACGATCAGGATGGACAGCTGGAAAGCCGAGATCGCCGCGGGCGTGGTGATCGAGTCGGCGAACGCGCCGATCCCGCGCTCGAATGTGCGCCACAGGATGATGACCAGCGGCAGCACCAGCAGCACCGATAGGTAGCCGAGCGCCACCGTCCGCAACGAGATGCGGGTCAACGGGTGCAGATTCATCGGGCCGCCTGCTCCTTGCGCGCGCTGCGTTCGGCGAGCAGCCGCAGCACGAGCAGCGTCGCGAACGAGATGGCCAGCAGCGCGACCGACACGGCCGCCGCGTTCACCGGCCGGTCGATCTCGATCTGCTTCTGGATGTACTGGGAGGCCATCTCGGTCTTGCGCGGGATGGCGCCGCCGATCAGCACCACCGAGCCGTATTCACCGATCGCGCGGGCGAAGGCCAGGCCGCCACCGCTGATGATCGCGGGCGTCAGGGCGGGCAGCACGATACTGCGGAACGTGGTCCAGTTGTTCGCGCCCAGGGAGAGCGCGGCCTGCTCGACCTCGCGGTCGGCCTCGATCAGCACCGGCTGTACCGAACGCACCACGAACGGCAGCGTGACGAACGCCAGCGCGACCACCAGGCCCGGCTGGGTGGCGTTCAGGTGGATGTCGATCGGGCTCTGCGGACCGTACAGCGAGAGCAGCACGATGCTGGCGACGATCGTCGGCAGCGCGAACGGCAGGTCGATCAACGCGTTGACGACGCTTTTGCCGGGAAACTCGTCCCGGACCAGCACCCAGGCGATCAGCGTGCCCATCACCACATTGATCACCGCCACCACCACCGAGACCAGCACGGTGATGCGCAGCGAATCCAGCGCGGCAGGAGCGGTGACGGCGTCGTAGAAGCCGGACCACCCGTCCTCGAAGCTCGTCACGGTGAGCGCCGCCAGCGGCAGCAGCACGATGATGCTCAGCCACAGCACCGCGGTGGCGATGCCGAGCGGGCCCACCGAGCCGGTCACGCGCAGCCACGACCAGTGCCTGCCGCGGGCCGGGCGCGCGGGGTCGGAGACGCCGGGACCGGTCTGCGCGGTCCCGGCGTTACTGCTCTCTGTCACAGTCGTCCAGTATCCGGTGTAACGGGGGTCACCCGGTCACTTGGTCGCGTTGTCGTAGATCACGGCGACCGAGCCGGTGTTCGGAGTGAACAGCTCCTTGTCCACGGTCTTCCAGCCGCCGAGGTCGGCGATCGTCCACAGCTTCTGCGGGGTCGGGAAGTCCTTGGCGTAGTCGGCGGCGATCTTCGGGTCGACCGGACGGAAACCGGCGGCGGCCCAGGCCTGCTGGCCCTCCGCGGTGAACAGGAAGTCGCGGAAGGCGACGGCCTTCTGCTGGTTCTTGCTGTTCTTCAGCACCGCGACCGGGTTCTCGATCTTGAACGTGACCGGCGGGACGATGTGCTCGATCGGGTCGCCGTTGCGCTCGGCGAAGATCGCCTCGTTCTCGTAGCTCAGCAGCACGTCACCGGTGCCCTGCAGGAAGGTCTCGGTCGCCTCGCGGCCGGACTTGGGCTGCACCTTCACGTGGTCCTTGGAGACCAGCTTGCTCAGGTAGTCCAGGCCCGCCTGCGGGTTCTTGCCGCCGTCGCTCTTGGCCGCGTACGGCGCGAGCAGGTTCCACTTGGCCGAACCGGAGCTGAACGGGTTGGGGGTGACCACCTCGACGCCCGGCTTCAGCAGGTCGTCCCAGTCCTTGACGCCCTTCGGATTGCCTTTGCGCACGACGATCGTGACCACCGAACCGAACGGGATGCCCTTGGTGGCGTCGGCGTTCCAGCTCGCGTCCACCAGGCCCGCGTCGACCAGACGGGTGACGTCCGGTTCGACCGAGAAGTTGACGACGTCGGCCTCGGCCCCGTCCTTCACCTTGCGGGACTGGTCGCCGGAGGCGCCGTAGGACTGCTGGATCTGGACGCCCTTGCCCTGCTCGGTCTTGTTGAACTCGGGGATCACCTTGTCGAAGCCGGGCTTCGGCACGGCGTAGGCATAGAGGTTCAGCGTGCCGCCGCTGCCGTCCGCGCGGTCTCCTCCGGTCGTGTCGCTGGCTCCGCCGCCGCACGCGGTTAGCGCGACCGCCGCGAGTGCGGCGAGGGCAACGGCGCTGTAGCGTCGACGCGGCGAAAGCCAAGATTTACGAGCCATCGAAGTGGACCTTTCCTGCGGACCGCCAGTTGTCCGGTAATACATCGGTGGCGGCGACCATCTGTTTGATTCAGCAGACCTGCCGATCGGGTGATACGGCAGCGGCGCGACTAGCGGCCACAACGGGCCGTTGGGGAAGGGCAGGCACATCTGCGCAAAGCGCGCCGGTCTACTGGGAAACGAGACGCGGACGTGCCCGGTTGCCGATCAACGACAGTAGATGTCCGCGACCGCGAGATCACCGACAGCAATCAACGCCAATTCATGGCGGACCTGCGGTACGGCGCTCGAAGACACGGGCAGACTTTAGCAGAGCCGACGACGGAGTTCGAATCGAAGAGTCCCAGGAAGAGGGCGGTTTCATCCCATGACCAACCGCCCCCGATCGTGTACGCGCCCAGTCCCACGGCATCAGTACCCGCAGATGGAGCGCCTGCCGACCGCATCGCGCTGGTTACCTGGGCGGGGTCGGGCGTGGTGCTGCGCACACTGCCGGGATTGCGAGCCGACTTTCAGCGGGCGATCAACCAGGCAACGACGATGAGCACCAGCAGGGCGACGAGGGCGAGCTGAACCCGCGACCGAGGCATCAGCGCGCCCCGCTCTGCACCGGGGTGCGCTGCTCGGGCGCCTGCTCGGGTTCGAGCATCACCGGCGCGCCGGCCGGGGCGGGTCGCGCCGGCGAAGGGTGGGCGCCGTACCGCCGATCCAGGATGCGCAGGACGGCGCGCAGCGCACGATCGAGCCCGTAGGCGATGGCGAAGCTGATCGGGACCATGCCGACGAGGACCACGAGGAACTGCGGAATGAACGGCAGCCCCGCGACCCACAGCTCGAAGCCGTCCCACCAACCTGCGATGCGATGCACGGCTCCAGCCTAGTCGGTTCGCCTTCCGGCTCCACGAGTCCGTCGGCCCACGGCGGCGCGGCCGGGAAGCCGCGCGGTGGACGCCGGGCGCCCATCGGCCCGAAGATTGGGGTATGGCGTCCTCCGATGACCTCACCCTCAACGACTCCGACGGCTTGCCGACGAGCTTGGCCGAGCCGACGGGCGCGACCTACCCGCACCGTCACGGCGCCTACCCGCCGATCGACGACTACGCCTTCCTGTCCGACTGCGAGACCAGTTGCCTGGTCGCCAGCAACGGCGCGGTGGAATGGATGTGTGTGCCGCGGCCGGATTCGCCGAGCATCTTCGGGGCGATGCTGGACCGCAGCGCGGGTCACTTCCGGGTCGGTCCATACGGGGTCAATGTGCCCGCCGCCCGCCGCTACCTGCCCGGCGGGATGATCCTGGAGACCACCTGGCAGACCGGCACCGGCTGGCTGGTGGTGCGCGACGCGCTGGTGCTCGGGCGCTGGCACAACAACGATCAGCGCAGCAAGACCCATCGGCGCACCCCGATGGACTGGGATGCCGAGCACCAGCTGCTGCGCACGGTGAAGTGCGTGAACGGGACGGTAGAGCTCGAGGTGAGTTGCGAGCCCGCGTTCGACTACCACCGGGCCACCGCTCGCTGGGAGTACACCGGCAAGGTGTACGAGGAGGCGACCGCGGGGCGCAGCGACGATCCGAGCGCCGGACCCACGCTGGTGCTCACCACCGATCTACGCCTCGGACTCGAGGGCAGGGAGGCGCGCGCCCGCACCAGGATGAAGGAGGGCGACGAGGTATTCGTCGCGCTCACCTGGTCGGAACTGCCCGCGCCGCGCACCTTCGAGGAGGCCGCCAACAAGATGTGGCAGACCACCGAGTGCTGGCGGCAGTGGATCACCCTCGGCAAGTTCCCCGATCACCCGTGGCGCAACTACCTGCAGCGCAGCGCGCTCACCCTCAAGGGCCTCACCTATGCCCCGACCGGCGCATTGATGGCAGCACCGACCACATCCCTGCCGGAAACACCTGGCGGAGAACGCAATTGGGATTACCGCTACACCTGGGTACGGGATTCCAGTTTCGCGCTGTGGGGTCTGTACACCCTCGGTCTGGACCGGGAGGCCGACGACTTCTTCGCGTTCCTCAACGACGCGACCACCGGCGAGAACGGCGAGCCGGTCCCGCTGCAGGTGCTCTACGGCATCGGCGGCGAACGACAGCTCGACGAGATCATCCTCGATCACCTCGGCGGCTACGACCAGTCGCGGCCGGTGCGCATCGGCAACAACGCCTACCAGCAGGACCAGCACGACATCTGGGGCACCATGCTCGACGCGGTGTACCTGCACGTGAAGTCGCGCCAGCAGGTGCCGGAGACCTTGTGGCCGCTGCTGGTCCGGCAGGTGCACGCCGCCATCGAGCACTGGAAGGAGCCCGACCGGGGCATCTGGGAGGTGCGCGGCGAGCCGCAGCACTTCACCTCGTCCAAGGTGATGTGCTGGGTGGCGCTGGATCGCGGCGCGAAACTAGCCGAGTTGCACGGCCAGTACGAGCACGCCGAGGAGTGGTACGCGATCGCGGAGGAGATCAAGGCCGACGTCCTGGCCAACGGCGTCAACTCCGAAGGCGTGTTCACCCAGGTCTACGGCGGTGACACCCTGGACGCCTCGCTGCTGCTCGTGGTGCTCACCCGCTTCCTGCCGCCCGAGGACGACCGCGTGCGCGCCACCGTGCTGGCCATCGCCGACCGGCTCACCGAGAACGGCTTGGTGCTGCGGTACCGGACCGAGACCACCGACGACGGTTTGAGCGGCACGGAAGGAGCGTTCACCATCTGCTCCTTCTGGCTGGTCTCCGCGCTGGTCGAGATCGGGGAGACCCAGCGGGCCCGGCACCTGTGCGAGCGACTGCTCGGCTTCGCCAGCCCGCTACGGTTGTACGCCGAGGAGATCGATCCGCGCAGCGGCCGTCACCTCGGCAACTTCCCGCAAGCCTTCACCCACCTGGCGCTGATCAACGCCGTCACCCACGTGATCCGCGCCGAGGATTCCCGGCACGCGGGCCGATTCCAGCCCGCGCACACGCCTCAGGGGCATCCGGTCTGATATTGGGAGCCCCCAATCCGACACCTCGAGGCCACCCGGTCTGACCCCGGGAGGCCTCGATCCGACACCGCAAGGCCATCCGGTCTGATCCTGGGAGGCCCCGATCCGGCACCACAGGGGCACCCGGTCTGAACCCTGGGAGGCCTCGATCCGGCACCACAAGGCCACCCCGTCTGACACCTGCAGGCCCCGACCCGACACCACAAGGCCACCTGGTCCGACCCGGCCGGGAACGGCCTACACGGAGACGAGTCCGTCGGCCTCCTCGCGCAGCGCGCGCAATTTGCCGAGTCGCGCCTCGAGGTCGGCGATCCGTTCCGGCCTGCGGTCGCCGTACTTGCCGTAGTTCTCCTCGGCCGACCGCAACGCGTCGTCCGCGGCGCGCGAGACCTCGGTCGCGATGTCGGTGAAGTGGTCGCGCAGCACCCGCTGCATGGCGCGCAGGCGATTGCGCGACTCCTTGCCGACCTGGAAGATCACGTCGTCCATCAGGCGGGCGACCGCGACCTTAGCCTCGGCGCGGCGACGCAGCTTGCGGTTCTTGCGGTCGTCCCACAGCGCGTTGACGCCCAGCAGCACGCCCGCGCCCGCCGAGTACCAGTTCACCAGCGACATGCCCAGCAGGCTGGTGGCCAGACCGACCATCAGGATGCCGCCGTAGGAGCCGCGCAAACCGGTCAGGAATTGCTGGGTGACACCGGCTTTCGCGCTCTCCAGCGGCTCCAGCGGCTGCACCGCCTCGAGCACTTCCCCCGGGTTGGCCAAGCGCAGGTCCGGTAGCGGAGGGGTCCGGTTGTCGGCCGGGAACTTGGCGGCCACCTGCTCGCACAGCTCCATCGAGCGGTAATGCGCCACGGCGAAGTTCTCCTCGACCGCCTCGCAGATGCGCGCGTCGAGATCGGCGCCGAATTCCTTCCACCGGCGCGCCGGATCGGTCCGGGTGATCTCGGTCTCGGCGTCGCGGATCAGGCTGCGCAGCCGGTGGCGCAGGTCATGCTCGATGTCGGCCATCAGCTCTGTCGCGCCGTCGACCAGCGTGACCTGCCAGTTCGCGGTGCGCTGGCGCAACTGGTCGGCCTCGTCGCGGGCGCGGGCCAGCTGATCGGTGATCTCGGCCCGACGCCGCGGGTCGCGCAGCGCCTCGGCCTCCGTACGCAGCGTCAGCGCGAGGTGGTCGCAGACCAGGCGGATGTCCTGGACCGCCGCTTCCAACGCCACCGCGTCCGCGCGGGCCACCACGTAGTCGCTCAGATGATCGATCAGCTGCGGCACTCCGGATTCGATGTCGCGCTGGTAGTCACCGGTCAGCCCGGCCTGCCGGTGCAGCTCGGCGGAGACCGGCGCCACCGCGAAGCCGAGTCCCGCGGCGTCCAGCAGTTCGCGGTTGCGCTGCTGGGTGCGCGACCAGTGCGGGAACACGTCGATCTTGTTCAGCACGCAGATCACGGTCGGGCAGATCTGCTGGATGCGCTCCAGTTCGGCGATCTGCTCCATGGTCAGCTCGGTACCGGCGTCGCCGACGTAGAGCACGGCGTCGGCCGCGGCGATCATCGACCAGGTGGTGCGGTTATCGCCCAGCGCACCCGGTGCGTCCATGACGACGACACCGTCGGCGAGCAACGGGCTCGGCTGGGTGAACTCGGCGCGGACGACGCCCTGGGTGGCCAGCGCCGGACCGGGGTCCAGCGGGTCGACCGACTGGCGTTCGGTGCGGCCGTACTCGGTCTGCCGCACCAGCGTCGCGGTCGGCTCCGGCCCGTATTCGACGATCACCGGGACGCTCAGATCGCTGTTCGTCGCACTGACCGAGGCACCGACGAGGCTGTTGACCAGCGTGCTCATGCCGTTCTTCGGATGGCCGACGACCACGAGCCGTACCCGGGGATCGCTCACCCTGGCATGGACCATGCCCAATCGGCTGCCGAGGTCGTCGCGTCCCGCGGATCGGGCCGTCTCCCGCAGCTCGTCGAGTATTCGGATGAGCGGGGCCATCGCGTCCGGATGTTTCACGGTCGCAGCCTTCAGCCCGGCAGCGGCAGACAACCCTCCTCCTTACTCTCGGTAACTTTCGTTCTGGTACCCCCTGCGGTCACTCCGCAGTCCTCGGATCCGCTCGCGGCCCGGCTACATCAATGAGATGTCCGACACATCCGACGCATAGTGATGCGTTTCCGCCATGGCCGATTCCGGCAGCAAGGCGCTCGAGAGGCCGCCGCTCGAGGCCAGTGTGAGCGCGGAGTGATCGTAGGTGTGCTCGGCGACCGGGAAAACGGAATCGGACGGGTGGTCCACCGTGAGCGGCGCCGAGATGCCGTGCGGCTTCGGGTCGATCACCTGGGGCTTGATCGGCGCCTGGGTGGGCGCGGGAGCGGTGAAGGTCGGCGCCGGAGTGTACGGCTCGACGGTGGGAGCGTGCGCGGGAGCGCTGTAGGTCGGCTGGTCCGGCGCAGTGTAGGTGGGCTGGTCCGGGGCCGTATACGTCGGCTGCGCCGGCCTGCTGACGGTCGGTACGTCGTCGGTCGGCAAATGGTTGGTCGGCGGGGTGTCGTGCGAGGTGCCGCCGGTGCTGGGGCGGCCGGTGCCGCCGCCCGGTGTCGTCACGTCGTCGTCCGGAGTGGTCGGGGCATGCGGCGCCGGGGTCTGGGTGACCGTCGCCCCCGGGGTCTTGGTGGTCGGCCCGTCCGGCGCGGTGGTGATGCCGCCGTGCGGCGCCGTGGTCGCGCCGGGGAGCTTCGTGACGTCGATATCCGGCGTCTTCGGGGCGGACGGGGCGGTGACATCGCCCGGAACGCTGGGCGTCGGCGTGATCTTCACGATCGTCGTCGGGAGCGTCACCGTCGACGCGGGCGGCTGGGTCGGATGAGTCGAATGGGACGGATGCGGGTCGGTCACCGGGGCGGGCTTCACCGCGGGCGTCGGCCGCACCGCGTCGAACAGCGCGGGGACGGCCGCCGCCGGAGCGGTCAGCACGGACGGCCCTTCCGGCGCGGCGAACACATTCGCGATCGGAGTCGAGGCGACATCGGGCTGGATCGTGGTCTGCAGCGGAGTGGCCGCGACGACCGGAGCGGCGGCGACCGCGGCGGGCGCGGGCGCCGGGGCGACGGCGGGAGCCACCGACGCGGCGGGCGCGACCGTAGCGGCGGGAGCGACCGGCGCCGAGGCCGCGAGCGGCTGCGCGACGCCCGACGACTGCGCCATGCCCGCCGACGAGGACTGCGTGACGCCGGAGGCCGCCGACGACTGCGTCGCGGACGAGCCCGGCGACGTGAGTCCGCCGAGGAGACCGGGATGGCCGGGCCCATGCGGTTCGTTGACCGGGTGATCGATGCCGTCCGGCACGTGGATGCCGTCGGCCAGCCAGTCGGTGTACTCGTCGAGCTGATCGCCGACGTGACCGACCGCCATATCGACCTTCATCTCGGAGGTGAAGTAGATCCCGTTCGGGCCGAGCCCGAAGTCGACCTGCCACTGCGTGCCGACGAACGCCCCCAGATCGCTGCCCGCGCCGACCCCGTCGAACGGATCGTCCGCCGTCGGCCCCGCGCCCACGCCGCTGCTTCCGGGTAGGCCGCTGTTTCCGGGCAGGTCGAAGACGGTGGAGCCGGGCGCGACGAAGCCGTTCGAGCCGGGCAGGCCGAACCCGTGCCCGGCTTGGCCGAGTCCGTGGCCGGGCAGGCCGAACCCGTGGCCGCCGGGTGCGTCGACATCGTTCGCCGCCTCGGACCGGACGCCGGGCAACGAGAAGCCGTGGGACGTGTTGCCCTCGATCCCCGGAATGGTCGATCCGGATTCGGAACCGCCGGCCGTGCCGGGGATGCCGCCGAGCCCGGGGACACCGCCTCCGGAGTGTCCGGGCAGTTGCATCCCGTGTGCGCCGGACTCGCCGCCGGGCAGCGTCGGCAGCGGCATTCCGGCGTCGGTACCGCTGTAGTCGCCGAGCGAGGGCAGCGATGCCGCGGGGTTTGCGCCGGTGCCGGGCAACGTGAACCCGGGGGCCGGGTTGACCGGCCCGGGGGCCGGATTTCCATGGGCGACCGGGCTGTTGGAGCCGTGCGAGGAGAACGGCGCGGGCTCGACGACCGGGTCCGGGAAGGTGATCACCGGGCTCGGCTGATCGGGATCGGGATCGGTGCTGTGCGCCCAGCCGGTGTGCCAGCTGTCGAGGCGGGATTCGCCCGGTTGCGCGGGGACGCCGCCGCCGTTGGCGGCCACCAAGGCGCCGCCGGTGACATAGGCGCCCGCTCGCGCGACCCGTGCGACGCCGGTGGCCACCCGGTAGGCGGTGTCGCCTGCGCGGTCGGCGCCTTCGGTGTCGTCGTCGAAGGGCAGATCACGCGTCATAGAAGCTCCACTCTCGATTGTCCAGCATCCTCACCGCGCCGGTCCGACCGAGTGAAGATCACCCCAACAGTATTTCGGGAATACTCGCCTGTCACATTCTCCAGGACTGGAGAGAATGCCACTGTGGTGAGCAACACAACCTTGCCATCCGAATTACCGGATCGGAAGCCCCATTTCCGATGGCCTTTCCGGACCGCGCGCAGTCTCCGATACGCACCCCCACCAGGGCCGATCGCATACTTGCCTGCGCGGCGGCGGACGCGCCGGGAAATTAATGGAACTCTAAGAGTTGCCGAAGGAGTGCTGAAGATCCGCTCCGTATCGTCGAATTCGATGAAACAGCCGTTCGGCAGCATCGACGCACGGGAGACCGGACAGTGGGCGCATCGACACGAACCCGCCATCTCAGACTGTGGGATTAGATTGACACCATGGCCGGACAACGAATCTTGGTCGTGGACGACGAGGTTCGCGTCCTCGCGTCGCTGCGGCGGGGACTGGAGCTCTCCGATTTCGAGGTCGTCACCGCGGCCGACGGCGCCGAGGCGCTGAGTATGGTCCGCGCCACCATGCCCGACGCGATGGTCCTGGACGTCAACATGCCCGAACTCGACGGTGTCGGCGTGGTCACCGCGCTGCGGGCGATGGGCAACGACATCCCGATCTGCGTGCTCAGCGCGCGCACCGCGGTCAGTGACAGGATCGCCTGCCTGGAGCGCGGCGCCGACGACTACCTCACCAAGCCGTTCGATCTGGGCGAGCTCGTCGCCCGGTTGAACGCGCTGCTGCGGCGCAGGCAGAAACCGGCGCCGCGGCCGGAGGAGGTGCGCACGGTCGGGCGGGTACGGATCGACCCGGCCGGGCACCGGGTGCTGGCCGGGGGCAAGCCGGTGGAGCTGACGAAGCGGGAATTCGAGGTGCTCGCCCTGCTCGCCGAGCACATCGGCGTCGTACTCGGCCGCGAGCAGATCCTGTCCGCCGTGTGGGGATACGACTTCCCCACCGACACCAACGTCGTCGACGTGTTCGTCTCCTATCTGCGGCGCAAGCTGGAGGCGGACGGCGTGCCCCGGGTGCTGCACACCGTGCGCGGCGTCGGCTTCGTCCTCCGGGAGGAACCATGAGCAGGTCACCGTCGCTGCGCACCCGGGTAGCCGTCGTGTCGGGGGTGGTCGCGGCGCTGGTCACACTCACCTTGACGATCACCTTCGCCACCCTGCTCGGCGCCACCGGCGAACGTCAGCTGGACCAGACCGTCTCGTCGATGGCGGTGCGGATCGCCGCGCCCCTCGAAGCGGCTCCCGCACCACCGTCCGCGGCAACGCTGTCTCCCGAGCAGGCGCCCGCGGACGCGCGGCGGCCGGGCGTGCCCGCCGACGCCGCGATCACCCGGGTCGACGGGTTGCCCGGCGTGCTGGTCGCGCTCGATCCCGATCGCGACGTCGTGGAGGCGGCCATTCATCGCAGTCAGCGCATCGGGCTCGGCATCGGAGTGGCGGGCGCGTTGCTGGCCGCCCTGCTCGGCTGGTTCCTTGCCGGATTCGCCGCACGCCCGCTGCGCCGCCTGGCCGACGCCACCCACCGCATCGACACCTTGGAGGAACTGCCGCCGCTGTCCGGCCGCGGCGCACGGGAGGCCGAGGAACTCTCCGACGCGATCACCCGCATGCTCACCCGGCTGGAAGCCGCCCACCGCGCCACCCAGCGAGCGCTGACCGGCGCACGCGACTTCGCGGCGGTCTGCGCGCACGAGTTGCGCACGCCGCTCACGGCTTTGCGCACCGACCTGCAGGTCCTGGCCACCAAGGAGATTCCGGACCAGCAGCGCGGCGCGATCATGTCCGAGGTGCTCCTCGCCGAACAGCACATCGAGAACACACTGACCGACCTGGAACGCCTCGCGGTCGGCGAACTCACCGGCCCGGACGTCTTCGAGCCGTTCGACCTCTGCGACGTGCTGGACCGGGCGGTGCACGACGCACGGCGCAGGCACCCGGGTGTACGGGTGGAGCTCACCGAATGCGCTCCGGTCACGGTGACCGGTTCGCCCGGCGGCGTCGGGCTCATCGTCACGAATGCCGTCGCCAACGCCGTGCAACACGGCCGAGCCGAAACCGTCACCGTCAGCGCCCGATCCGACGCGGAGGACATCGTGGAGATCCACGTCGACGACGACGGCCGCGGCATCCCCGAGGCGCTGCGCGCCGACGCCTTCGACCGCTTCGTCAAAGGCCCCGGCTCCCCCGGCTCAGGACTCGGCCTGGCCCTGGTCCGCCAGCAAGCCGAATTGCATTCCGGCACTGCCGAACTCGGCGAAAGCCCGCTGGGCGGAGCGCGCCTGCGCGTCCGGCTGCGCGCGGCGGGTTAGCCGCCTACTTCTTGTCCTTCGGCTTGTCCGAAGCGGCATCGGAGGACAGCGCGGCCACGAAGGCTTCCTGCGGGACGTCGACGCGGCCGATCGTCTTCATCCGCTTCTTGCCCTCCTTCTGCTTCTCCAGCAGCTTGCGCTTACGACTGATGTCACCGCCGTAGCACTTGGCCAGCACGTCCTTGCGGATGGCGCGGATGTTTTCGCGGGCGATGATCTTGGACCCGATCGCGGCCTGGATCGGCACCTCGAACTGCTGGCGGGGGATCAGCTCGCGCAGCTTGGTGGTCATCTTGTGGCCGTAGGCCTGCGCCGCGTCCCGGTGCACGATCGCACTGAACGCGTCCACCGCCTCGCCCTGCAACAGGATGTCCACCTTCACCAGCTGCGACTCCTGCTCGCCCGACTCCTCGTAGTCGAGGCTCGCGTAGCCGCGGGTGCGCGACTTCAACGAGTCGAAGAAGTCGAAGATGATCTCCGCCATCGGCATCGTGTAGCGCAGCTCGACGCGCGTCTCGGAGAGGTAGTCCATGCCGCCGAGCTCACCGCGGCGGGACTGGCACAGCTCCATGATCGAACCGATGAACTCGCTCGGCGAGATGATGGTGCACTTCACGACCGGCTCGTACACCGTCTTGACCTTGCCCTCGGGCCAGTACGAGGGGTTGGTGACCACGTGCTCGGCGCCGTCCTCCATCTCCACCCGGTACACCACGTTCGGCGCGGTCGAGATGAGGTCCAGATCGAACTCGCGCTGCAGGCGCTCGCGCGTGATCTCCATGTGCAGCAGGCCGAGGAAGCCGCAGCGGAAACCGAACCCCAGCGCCACCGACGTCTCCGGCGTGTAGGTCAGCGCGGCGTCGTTGAGCTGCAGTTTCTCCAGCGCGTCGCGGAGGTCCGGGTAGTCGGAGCCATCCACCGGGTAGAGGCCGGAGTACACCATCGGGCGCGGCTCGCGATACCCGGTGAGCGGTTCGCTCGCGCCGCCGCGCGCGCCGGTCACCGTGTCGCCGACCTTGGACTGACGCACGTCCTTCACGCCCGTGATCAGATAGCCGACCTCGCCGACGCCGAGACCCTGGGTCGGCTTCGGCTCGGGCGAGACGATGCCGATCTCCAGCAGCTCGTGGGTGGCGCCGGTGGACATCATCTTGATCTTCTCGCGCGGGGTCAGCTTGCCGTCCACCACACGGACGTAGGTGACCACGCCGCGGTAGGTGTCGTAGACCGAGTCGAAGATCATCGCGCGGGCGGGCGCGTCGGCTTCACCGACCGGCGGCGGGACCTGCGCGATCACCTGGTCGAGCAGATCGGTCACGCCCTCGCCGGTCTTGCCGGAGACGCGCAGCACGTCCGACGGCTCGCAGCCGACGATGTGCGCCAGCTCGGCGGCGTAGCGGTCCGGGTCCGCGGCGGGCAGGTCGATCTTGTTCAGCACCGGGATGACCGTCAGGTCCTTGTCCAGCGCCAGGTACAGGTTGGCCAGCGTCTGCGCCTCGATGCCCTGCGCGGCGTCGACCAGCAGGATCGCGCCCTCACACGCCTCCAGGGCGCGCGACACCTCGTAGGTGAAGTCCACGTGGCCCGGTGTGTCGATGAGGTGCAGCACGAAATCGGTGCCCGCGTGCTCTCCGGTCCGGGGCTTCCAGGGCAGCCGCACGTTCTGGGCCTTGATGGTGATGCCGCGTTCGCGCTCGATATCCATCCGGTCCAGATACTGGGCACGCATCTGCCGCTCCTCGACCACACCGGTCAGTTGCAGCATCCGGTCGGCCAGCGTCGACTTGCCGTGGTCGATGTGCGCGATGATGCAGAAGTTCCGGATCCGGGCGGGATCGGTGAACGTCGTGTCGGCGAAGCTGGCGGGCACTCCACTCCTCATGGGTATCGGCAAACTGCCGTCCATCGTCCCATGATGCTGTGTTGGTTTTTGCAGCGCCTGCGGCACTGCGTGTTCACGGCCCCGGGAAGTCTCGCGTCCGAGCGACCGAGACTCGCGACTTCGTCGCATGCGCTTCGGTCACTCGGACGCGAGACGGGCCGCGAACGGTGCTCGTAAGACTCGCACTCGGCGGGGGTGCGATCGAGCCGGGGGGCGAGCGAGGGCGGGGGCGGGGGTGCGGTCGAGCGGCGGGCTGTTCGTCGACCGGCTCCTCATGGCATGAGCAGAGGCGGGGTCGACAACGTGCGAGGTGGGGGGCCGGTGGTTACGTTGCGGTCGATGACCCGGACGACACAACGGATCCCACGCGGGTGAGAAGCGGCGGGTGCGCCGTTATTCTCCAGGGATGGCCCGAAGTTGGAACACCCTCGGCAAGCAGATCGGTCTGATCGCCAAGCAACAGGGTCCCAAGATCGTCAAGCAGCAGAGGCCCGGGCTGGTCGACCGGCTGGTGGGGTCGCTGGCCCAGCGGCGCGCCACCGGCGTCGCGGTGCGGCCCGCCGCCTCGAGGCCGGTTCCGACCGCGGAGCGGGCCCGGCAGATCGTCTACTCGCCGCAACTGGACGGACGTGCCGATCCCGGCGAGATCGTGTGGACCTGGGTGCCGTTCGAAGAGGATCCCGGCAACGGCAAGGACCGGCCCGTGCTGGTGGTCGGCCGCGACCGTCGCACGCTACTCGGCCTCATGCTGTCGTCGAATCCGGAACGCGCCTACGACCGCGATTGGATCGGCATCGGCAGCGGGGCGTGGGACCACGACGGCCGCCCCAGTTGGGTGCGGCTCGATCGGGTGCTCGACGTGCCGGAGGCGGGCATCCGCCGCGAGGGCGCCATCCTGCCGCGCAAAACCTTCGATCTGGTCGCCCACCGGCTCTGCGCCGAGTACGCCTGGCACTGAGGACGACATGTCACGCGTAGGTCACCCTGGTATGCGACGGCCCGCAGAGCAAGCGGCGAGCTGACGATGCCGCCGCGACTACCGGTTCGATGACCCCGGGCGGGAACGCGCCGGTCAGGAGATCATCTCGCGGGAACGGCCGTACAGCAGGCCGTACAGCAGCGCACCGAGGGCGCCGCCGATCAGCGGGAAGACGATGAACGCCCAGACCTGTCCCATCGCACCGTCCTGATAGGGCGCCACGGCGAGACTGCGGGCCGGGTTGACCGAGGTGTTGTCCACCGGAATCGACACCAGGTGGATCACCGCCAGCGTGACACCGATGGACAGCCCGGCCAGCGGCACGTCGGAGATCTGGTCGGTGGACGACAGCACCACGAAGACCAGCAGCGCCGTCAGCATCACCTCGACGATGATCATGGCGGCCACCCCGTACCCGTTCTGCACCACCACCTCGCCGAGCGGTCCCCGGATCGCCGACGGACTGTGCTTGCCCCAACCGTTCGCGCCGAGCCCGTCGACCGGCCGATCGTAGGACGGCAGGTTCTTGGCCAATGCGAACAGCACGAGTCCGGCGAGGAGTCCGCCGATCAGTTGCGAGATCACATATCCCGCTGCTGACACGCCGCTGAGCCGGCCGAGCAGCAGATGCCCCACGGTCACCGCCGGGTTGACGTGGCAGCCGGAGATGGGCCCGATCGAATAGACCAGGAACATCAGCGACAGGCCGAAGCCGAGCGCGATGCCCAGCGGACCGACCTTCTCCCCCGCCAGCACCGCGGTGCCGACGCCACCGATCACCAGGACGAAGGTGCCGAGCGCCTCGGCGCCCCATTTCTTGCTCTCGGGAATCGGTTTGTTCTCGACAGCCTCTTCGACTACTTCCTGGGCCGTTGGAGACATCTGTCCACCTTCCGCGTTCCAGACCTGCGCTCGGACTAGTCGTGGTACCGCTTCGACAACAGAGCCGCTCGAAGAGCAACGGTTGCTCTGAGGACGCTACGCGAGTCGAGTGATCTCTACAACGACTTCGGGGTCCGCCGAGCCGCCCCTGGGAAGAGAGCCGTCCACAGCGGAACTTCGGCGTTGCTCGAGGGCGGTCTCGAGGAAAAATACTGGTCGTCAGGGGTGATGCTGCCGGTCGCGCCGGGCCGACACCGAAGTCTCGGCATCGTCGGGAGCATGCCGGGCAACCGGGGTAGCCAGAAATACACCGTGTCAGCGGCGTCCGCTGCGCGGCGGCGTGGCGCGCGCACGGCTGCGATGCTCTCTGGAGCGCAGGTAGAGGCCAGCGGCACGAACCTGCGCCGGACGGAAGCCCGATCGCCCGACGGGCGATTACCCGCGCGGCCGCCGTCCGACCGGTCGAGTGTCGATTTCGTGCGCAGGACGGCGACTGGTAACCTCGATCTTCGGCGCTGCGTTACCCGTCCAACTCGGGTATGTCGCGCGCTCGACGAACTTTCCCAGGACAGACCAACCAGACAGGAACACGAGGAACCGGCGTGGCCAACATCAAGTCCCAGCTGAAGCGGATCCGCACCAACGAGGCGGCGCGCAAGCGCAACCAGTCGGTCAAGTCCGCGTTGCGCACCGCCATCCGCAGCTTCCGTGAGGCCGCGGCCTCCGGCGACAAGGACGCCGCCGCCGAGCGCCTGCAGTTCGCCAGCCGGAAGCTGGACAAGGCCGCCTCGAAGGGCGTCATCCACGCCAACCAGGCCGCCAACAAGAAGTCGGCCCTGTCGCTGGCCTTCAACAAGCTCTGATCCACCCGGTACCGCACGCCGGTACCGTGCTCGTGCTGTGACGCAGCCGCCGTGGCCTCGACGACCACGGCGGCTTTTGTCGTGCCCAGAGGGCAACAGTGTTCCCTGCCCTTTCTACCTGGGGTTTCGGGATTCGGCCCGCGCCGTGTCAGAGGTTCCAGCTACCATTCCGCGCATGGTAACCGTGTATGCCAATCAGACGGTCGTTCGCGCCGAGGATCTGCCGGATGTGATCCGCGCGGCCGAGGTGCTCGGCTTCGGACTGAAGATCGAGAATGTGCTCGTTCCCGACGACGACGGCGGTTACTCCTTGGAGTGGATCGTCACGCGCGACGAGGACGTGCCCGCCTACGAGGAGTGGGACGGCCGCTACGAGGACGCGGACGACGATGGTGAACTGATCCTGAGTTCCGCGGAATAGCCCCGGGTCACGGCGCGTCCAGAGCGGCGACCAGCCGGTCGAGCGCTGCCTGGGAATCGGCGTCGACGGCGCGGTAGATGACGATCCGCTGGTCGGGGTCCTGCACGGGCATCAGCACCTCGTAGCTGACGACCAGCGGACCCACCAGCGGATGCCGCAGCGGCTTGTTCCCCCGTCCCTGCACCCGCACATCGTGGCGGGCCCACGCCTGCTCGAACTCCGGACTGTGCGCGGTGAACTCGGCGATCAGGTCGGCCAACGCGCGGTCGTCCGGGTGCGCGGCCCATGCCGCGCGCAGATCCGCGATGCCCTCACGAATGACGCGTTCGCGCTCGACATAGAAATCCCGCATGCTCGGGTCGAGCAGGCACAACCACATGGTGTTCCGCTGCCGCTCCGGCAGCGCGCCGAAATCGGTGATCAACGCCGCCATCTCCCGATTCCAGGCCAGGATGTCGTAGCGGTGGTTCACCAGCATCGCGGGCAGCGGCGACAGATCACGCACCAGCATGGCCAGGGCGGGCGCCGGAGCGGTGCTCGGCTTGCCGTGGTCCGGCTGCCGCTGGAGCGCCAGATCGAACAGATAGGCGCGCTCGTCGTCGTTCAGGCACAGTGCCCGCGCCAGCGCGTTGAGCACCTCCACCGACGGACGCAGGCCGCGCCCCTGCTCCAGCCGCACGATGTAGTCGGTGCTCACGCCCGCGAGTTCGGCGACCTCTTCCCGCCGCAGCCCCGGTGTCCGGCGGGCCTGCCTGCGCTGCGGCAAGCCGAGATCCTCCGGCGTCAACCGCTCCCGACGGGCCCGCAGGAAGGCGCCCATCTCCTGCACCCGATCCGCGCTGCTGCCGCGACCTGCGCGGTTGCCGCCGCCGGAGGCATCGCGGCGCCGAGTCGGGTCCGCCGCGCTCTCGGGCTGTCCGTGACTACGTGGGCTGCCGCCGCCGGACCCGAGGTCGCGGCGCTGAGTCGAATCCGCGCCGTTCCCGGGCCCGCCTTGGGTACGCGAGCTACCGCCGGGCCCGAGCTCGCGGCGCTGGGTGGAGTTCACCGTGCCAGTCATCACCGTCGATCCTACGGCTGCCTAGGACTGGCCTTCCCAGGATGAAGCTTCCCTTACTCGGCTTCGCGCGCCGTTGAAAACTGGCTATCGACAACACGGCATCGCGAACACAAGGAGCTGGACATGTCCGGAGCCCGCACCCTCGACACCTACCGGCTGCTCGGCCGCTCGGGACTTCGAGTTTCTCCGCTGTCCCTGGGAACCATGACCTTCGGCGCCGATTGGGGCTGGGGCGCGGACCGGGACGAAGCCCGCAAGATCTTCGACACCTACGTCGAGCGCGGTGGCAACTTCATCGACACGGCCAACCAGTACACCAACGGCACCTCCGAGCAACTGCTCGGCGAATTCACCGCGGACAACCGCGAAAGCCTGGTGCTGGCCACCAAATACACCATGCTGCGCCGCCCGGGCGACCCGAACTCCGGTGGCAACCACCGCAAGAGCATGATCGGCTCGGTCGAGGCCAGCTTGCGCAGGCTGAACACCGACTACATCGACCTGCTCTACTTGCACGCCTGGGACTTCCTGACCCCCGTGGAGGAAATCCTGCGCGGCATGGACGATCTGGTGCGCTCGGGCAAAGTGCTCTACCTCGGCATCTCCGACGCGCCGGCCTGGCAGATCGCGCGGATGCAGACCATCGCGGACCTGCGCGGCTGGTCGCCGCTGATCGCACTGCAGATCGAGTACAGCCTGATCGAACGGACCGTCGAGCGCGACCTCATCCCGATGGCGCGCGAACTGGGCCTCGGCGTGATCCCGTGGTCGCCGCTGGCCAGCGGCGTGCTCACCGGCAAGTACAGCCGGGCCGATCTCGACCACGAGGCGGACGGTTCGCCCGAGGGCAGCCGCAAGAACGTGGCCGCCGCCAACGGCTCGCTCACCGAACGCGGCCTCGCCATCGCCGATGTCGTCAAGCAGGTCGCCGACGAAATCGGCAAGACGCCTTCGCAAGTCGCGCTGGCCTGGACGCTGCGCGACCCCGCGGTCACCTCGCCACTCATCGGCGCCCGCACCGCGGCGCAACTGGAGGACAACCTCGGCGCGCTCGACGTGGAGTTCGACGCCGCCCAGCTCGCGCGGCTCGAACAGGCCAGCGCGGTGGATCTCGGCTTCCCGCACGAGTTCCTGAACCGCCCCATGACCCAGAGCGTCACCTTCGGCGACCTGAAGATCGAAGGGCGCGCCTGATCGTCGACCCGTGCGGCGGTGCGGAACTGGAATCGCACCGCCGCACGGGGCTGCGACCTCGGCGTCGCCCACCTTCTCGCGCACGCGTCGGCTTACGGCGCATCGGTGCTCGTACTGCGGCCGCTGTTTTTCCGGATGCGGCAAGCCGAGATCCTCCGGCGTCAACCGCTCCCGACGGGCCCGCAGGAAGGCGCCCATCTCCCGCACTCGATCCGCGCCGCCGCGACCTGCGCGATCACGGGAGTGCCCCCCGGCAGCATCCCGGCGCCGAGCCGATCCGCCCCGCTCTGGGACTGTCCGTGACTACGTGGGATACCGCCGCCGGACCCGAGGTCGCGGCGCTGAGTGCTCCCGCCGCACGATGTAGTCGGTGCTCACGCCCGCGAGCTCGCGACTCTTCCCGCCGCCCCCGTGTCCGGCGCGCCTGCCTGCGAATCCGCAGCGCTGGCCGGTGAAGCGGCGACAGGTCTCGAGCGTGTCCTCAATGGACGGACAACGACGCCACGACCAGCGCGTACCCGCCCTCGCACGTGGATCGCCGCGACCGAGTGATCGTCTCAGCGTCCCTGCCACTGGCTCGCCGTGCCCACGGATTCCGCGCCGAGGCGATGCCACAGAACCAGGACAGCGTGAAATCACATAGCGCCGTGTCGCCGATCGGGGGCTGCGGCGACCACCGCGCAGCGTTGATCCCGCTCGGAGTTCCTGTGGCTCTTGATCCCACGAAGGTGACGAGACTCATAGTCCCATCAGTTCGGGTGCGCCGCACCGTCCACATCGTCGACCGCAACGACCGAGGAGAGTGGCCATGGACCTGGACGAGATCACGATGTGGACGCGCGCCGAACGTCTCGCCATCGCAGACCTCCTCGACGACCTGGACGACCACGAATGGACCGTCGACTCGCTGTGCCCCGGCTGGACCGTGCACGACGTCTTGGCTCACCTGACCCTGTCCAATCGAGTCACCCTCGGTGCGACGATCGCGGGAATCCTCCGGGCGCGAGGCGACTGGAACCGGATGACGGAGCGCATGGCACGCGACCGCGCGAGCCGCTACTCGCCCGCCGAGCTGATCGCGCAACTGCGCGAAGGCGCCGCCTGGACTCGGCGGGCGCCGGGAGCCGGACCACTGGATCCCCTGATCGACACCATGATTCACGGGCAGGATATCGCCCGCCCGCTCGGCAGGCGACACACCATGCCCCTCGAGCAGGCCGTCGTCGCACTGGAACACGTGCTGCGCAGCCCGTTCTACGGCAGCAAGAAGCGTCTGCACGGTCTGCGCCTGGTTGCCACCGACGCGGAGTGGTCCTCCTGCACCGGCACAGCGGAGATCGAGGGACCGCTGAGCGATCTGTTTCTCGTAGCGACCGGACGCGCGGCAGGGCTCGCCGGATTGACGGGCACGGGTGTGGAAAGCCTCGCCCGCGCGCTGTAGCGGTCGAGCCGGTCGGAGGGGGCCACTCGATCTCACGCGAGGCCGACCGGATGACCGAACCGGCTCCGATCAGCCCGCGCCGTGCAGATCGAGTATTCGGGTGAGGGCGTGTTCCAGCGCGTAGCCCGCGTCGGCGGCGCCGCCCTTCACGTCGGCGTTGAGGGTCGCGACCACCTGGAGGGCGGAGCCGATGGTCGCGGGAGTCCAGTTGCGGGCCTGGGCTTGCGCCTTCTTCACCTTCCACGGCGGCATGCCGAGTTGCTGGGCCAGTTTGAACGGGTCACCGCGCCCGGCCGAGCCGACACGCGCGATGGTGTGCACCGAGTCGGCGAGCGCGTCGGCGAGCAGGACGTGCGGCACGCCACGATCGTTCGCCCAGCGCAGCGCCTCCATCGCGCCGGGGCGATCCCCCGCCACCGCCAGTTCGGCCACGTCGAAGCCGGAGACCTCGGCTTTGCCCGAGTAGTAGCGGCGCACGGCCGCCACATCGATCTTCCCGCCGGTGTCCGAGGCCAGCTGCCCGCACGCCGCCGCCAGCTCACGCAGGTCCGAACCCACCGCCTCCAGCATCACTTGGACCACCTCGCCGGACACTCGCACGCCGGCGTTGCGGAACTCACCGCGGACGAATTCGACTCGCTCCGCGGCCTTGGTCAGCTTGGCGCAGTCGTGGGTCACCGCGCCGGCTTTCTGCAAAGCGGGCGCGAGCGCCTTGGCTCGCCCGCCACCGGAATGCACGATGGCGAGCACCACACCCTCGGGCGGACTCTGCGCCGCCTCGGTGATCACCGCGACCGCATCCTTACCCGCTTCGGCCGCGGCCTCGAGGATGATCACCCGGTCCTCGGCGAACAGCGACGGGCTCAGCAGTTCCGCGAGTTCCGCGGTACTCGCGTCCCCCGCGCGCAAGCGATCGACCGGCACCGCGTCCGGGTCCGGGGCCAACGCCCGCACCTGTGCCGTCAGCGCCCCCAGCGCTCGCTCGATCAGCAGTTCCTCTTCCCCCAGCACCAGGTGCACCGAAGCGGGCCGCTCGCTCACGACAGCGCCTCCTCGATGCCGGAGGGCGTCATGCATCGAGGAACCGCCGCATTGCTCCATCCGCCGCGCTCGTCCACAGCCCGATCCTACGGTTCTCAACCGACACCTCGTGAACTCGTGACACGTAGGTGTCCGCTGCTGCCGGACACCACGATGTCGCCTTCCCGGTCCGTTCGGGACACCATGGCGCCGAGGGCGGACAGGTCCGCGAGGACGGCGGGGTTGGGATGGCCGAAGGTGTTGTCGGCGCCGACGCTGACGAGCACCAGGCGGGGCCGTACTGCGTCCAGGAATTCTCTGCTGGTTGTGCGTGATCCGTGGTGCGGGAGTTTGAGGATGTCCGCCTGGATGGGGATCCCGGCATGCATCAGAGCCCGCTGCGCGGACGCTTCGATGTCCCCGGTGAGCAGGATCCGGCCCGCGGGCGTGCGGGCGGTGACGACCACCGAACGGTCGTTGGCATCCTCGGTTTCGGCGCCCCGGACGGGTCGCGGACCGCTTCTGGACGGCGCGAGCACTTCGAGTTCGATCGACCCGAAACTCAGAAGGTGCCCGGCCGACAACTCCAGCAGCGGCACCCCCGCGCTTCTGGCGAGGGCCGTGACCTGCGCGAGCCCCGAGGCAGGAGTACGGGCGTCACCCGAGGGGCGCACCGACCTTTTGCTCTCGAATTCCGCTGGATCACAATCGAGTTGCTCACGCCCGCTCCCGTAGGAGGAGTGCTCGTAGATGCCCGGCAGCAGCTTTCGCGCGTCTCTCCGGCCGGTCAGAGGGGGACGAAGACTCTCCGCATCGCGCTTCGCGGCACCGATGAGCCCCGGTGCATTCGCGGCCGGTGTAGCGGTCGGCACGGAGCCGCAGCCGGGCTCGACTTCGGAAGTCGGCCGGCCGGGCGGAGTAGGCGGTGCAAGACCGTCGAGCTCGTGGATTCCGACGGCGATCGCGTCGACCGCACGCTCGTGCAGCGCGCCGGTGAGCCCGTCGATGTGGTCCGCGTGCGGATGGGTCAGGATCAGCAGCGGTACGCGCTCGATGCCCAACCGGTCCAGGCAAGTGCGGATCGGGCGCGGATCCGGTCCGACATCGATGACGATGGCGGCGCCGGGACCGACCGACAGGGCGAGGCCGTCGCCTTGGCCGACATCGCATGCCGCGAGAATCCAACCGCTCGGCGGCCAGCCCGGATGCCAGAGCCGCACCGGGACCAGCACCACCGCGACGCCGAGCACCATCGCGGCGGCGATCCGCCGCACGGCTCGGGCACGCATGCCCGCGATCGCGCCCGCCACGACGGCACCCGCGATCAGCCCGCCCGCCACACCACCCGGCACCGCGACGGATGCGCCGGGCAGCGCGGCCGCGTGGCGGGCCACCCACAGCAACCACCACAGCGGCGGCATAGCGCAACGCAAGACCAGGTCGGCGAGCGGCGACCACAGGCTCGCGAGCACCGCACCACCCGCCCCGACGACGGTGATCGGCGCGATGACCGGAGCGACAAGGACATTCGCGAGCACCGCGACCAGGCTGAGCCGTCCGGTGAGCGCGATCACGATCGGCGTCGTGACCACGAACGCCCCGGCGGACACGGCGACTATCTCGGCGGGCACGCGCCACCATCCCCTGGCACGCAACCAGTCGCCCCAGCTCGGCGCCAGCAGGATGAGGCCACCGGTCGCGATCACCGACAGCGCGAACCCTGCGTTCACGGCGAGGCCGGGCCACAGGGCGAGCAGCGCGATGATCGCGGCGCACAGCGCGGGCAGCGCCTGCTTACGACGACCCGTGAGCACGGCCAGCAGGGTGATCGCGCCCATCGCACCGGCGCGCAGCACGCTCGGGTCCGGCCGCGCGACGACGACGAACATGAGCAGCGCCGCGGCGGCGACGCCGACCGCACCGCGCGGACCGAGGGTCAGCACGCGCACAACGAACAACACGACGGAGAGCAGGATGGTGAAATTCGCGCCGCTGACCACGGTCAGGTGCTGTAGCCCGGCGATCTCGAAGTCCTCGCGCACCTGTCCGGACAGCGCCGAGGTGTCACCGACGACCAGCGCGGGCAACAACCCTGCGGCATCGGGCGGCAGTGCCCGCATGGCGGATGCCGCGAAATCGGTGCGCACCGAATCGGCGATGCGCTGCCACCAGGGCAGCGGCCCCACGGCGACGGGCGCTCCCTGTGCGTGCAGCGTCACGACGGTGAGGTCGGGCCGCCGCGGCTGGTCCACCCGGGCACGGAACTCGACCGGGCCGCCCGGCGACAAGTCGGCCCACTCCGGTCCGGAAGCCAGGACGACCACCGCGCCACCGGCCCGCACCGTCACACCCCCGCGCCGGTATTCGCGCAGATCCGCCCGGACCACCCATTGCCGGTCCGCACCGGCGACCCTGGCACGCAGTGGTTTCGGGTCGTCCGTCGGGGTGACCACCACGCGCAGCGACTGCCCCGCCGCCGCCCGCAACGGATGGCTCGCCACCCGATGTTCCCGCCATGCCGCGGCAGCGGCGAAGCAGGCCCCCAGGACGACAGCCGCGAGGGCCACCACCGCTACCGCTCGCCGACGTTCGCCACGGTGCGCGATCGCCCACAGCAGCAGAACCCACAACCCGATAGCGGTAACCGTCAACGCGGCCGCCAGTCCCACCCCGGCTCGCCATCCCGCCGTCACAGCCACGATCGTTGCGCCCCAACAGGACAGCGCGGCCGGTAAGAGGCGGGCGTCCAGCACCTGGACAGTGCCGGAATCCTCCGCCGCGACGCCCTGCTCCGGACCTCGAACGCCTTCGCCCGTGCCTGCCATCGGCGACTCCGCACGAGATCCCAGCCTCCGGCGAACCAGCTCGATCAAGCCGCCGGCGGTCATACCCGGACCAGCTCCCGCAGCCGGGCCAGCCGGGCCGGGCCGATGCCGTCGACCTCGCCGAGTTGTTCGACGGAGGTGAAGCGTCCGTTGGCCGCACGCCAGCTGACGATGGCGCGGGCGGTGACCGGCCCGACACCGGGCAGAGCGTCGAGGTCGGACTCGGAGGCCGTGTTCAGGTCGATCCGACCCGACGGGCCCGACGGGCGGCTCGGTGTGGCGGCGGATCCGGAGGACGGACGCCCGCCCGCACCGATCGTGCCGCTGCTCTGCTGCGGCCCGCCGGGGCTGGGAGCGACCGGACCGACCAGCACTTGGTCGCCATCCGACAACCGCTGCGCGAGATTCAGGCCGGTGGTGTCCGCGCCCGCGCTCGGGCCGCCCGCCGCGGCGAGCGCGTCGGCGACACGCGACCCGTCGGGGAGGCGGACCAAACCGGTGCGCTGGACCAGGCCGACCACGCTGATGACCAATTCGGCCGTCGGCGGGGGCGGGTCGACGCGCTCCCGTGGTGCCGCGACGGTGCTCGCCGAAGCGGCAGTACCCGGTGTTGCCAAGGCGACGGTCTGCCCGAGCGCCAATGGTGGGACCGGCTGGGCGATCGGGCGCTCGCGGAAAACGATCACGCCTGCGACGACCATCGCGGCGAGCCCGACGAGCGCGAGCGCACGCACCCCGCGGCGCCCCGGATCGAATCGGATGCCCCGCAATCGTTCGGGCACGAGGCGGTGCCGCCAGTCGGGCCCGGTCACCGGCTCCGCCAGCCAGCCGGGGGACCGAACGCGACCGACATCGTCTTCGGATTCCCGGCCGGGCGCAGGATTGCCGGGCAGCCGCAAGAGATTCCATTTTCCCGCCTCGCCGGAAGTACCGTCCGGCCCTGGTTCACCCTGTCGCGTAATACCATCGGCGAAGCCCCCTTCGTGTGTCGATCCGCGCCAGTCCTCGTCCTCGTCGGATCCGGTTGCCCGGGTTTCCACCGCTGTCCCGCCAGAACGAGATGTGGACGGCGCTCCCCCAGCCACCGGCTGGGGGCGATCGACCTGCGGCGTGCGACGCACCGATCCTGAAACCGCTGCAAGTGAGGAGGTTTCGCGGGGAAACGGCGAACGCGCCCCCGCGCCGGACCGCCCCACGTGTCGGGCGGCTGCCTGGGCGGTACTCGACTCGCCCGCACGATCCGGCTGCCCGATCCTTCGTCCGGATTCGCCGCCGTGGGATCGTGCCGTCGCCCGAATAGACGGTGCCCGCTCGGCTTCCTGCGACGTCGTCTCGGTGCCCACACCGGCCGTTCTGCTCGCGCCGACCCGGGCGGTCAGTTCACCCAATCGCCGTCGTACCCGCTCGCGTTCGTCCTGTCGTGACATGGCGGCGACGGTAGTGCCGCCACACGGCCGTAAAATCCGTCCGACCAGCGGATTCGGCGAACCTGTTGATAACCGGAGCGCTGTGCACAACTCGGCCGAGATCAGAGGAATTCCCGGCTCAGCCCAGATCCTTGGCGAAGCAGTTCGACAAGGGCAGTACTTCATACGGCGAGAAGATCGGAATACGGTGATAGCCGCTGCGCTCGTAGAAGCGAACGGCCTCCGGTTGCAGGTGACCGGTTTGCAGTATCAGGCGAGGCTGCCCGGCTGTGCGGGCGGCATCCTCGGCGGCGGTGAGCAGCACGGCCGCTGCGCCCGAGCCACGGTGCGCGGGACGGACGAACATCCGCTTGACCTCGAGTTCCCCCGCGTTCCACCGCAGGGCGGCATGGCCGACCGGACCGCGGGAGTAAGCGACGAAGGTGCTGTGCACGGTGGCCGGATCGACGGCATTCGGATTCGTGGACAGCTGCTTTGCCAGGTGCGCATAGCGCGGCCCGACCTCGGCAGCCATCTCGGCACGCAATGTCACCGCGTCGGGATGCTCCCAGTCCACCGAGGTCACGGTGAGCGGCGAACGGAGCGGCGGCCTCGACACACTCATGCCCCGACGCTAACCACAGGACGAACAGCCCGCCCCTATTCGGATCACCGAGATCGCTGTGTTCGGCGACATTCAGTGGCACCCACCCGGAACCACCAGCACACCCAGCGCCCCCAGCCCCAAGTGCACCGCCAGCGCGGGTCCGAATTCGGCGACGATGAGTTCTCTCATGCCTGGAACGAGTTCGCGCAACTGGCCCGCGACGGTCTGCGCGGCGTCCTCGGCTCCGAGGTGCTGCACGGCCACCGCGGCGCCGTCCTCGCCGGCCGCGTCGACCGCCGCGGCGACGAGTTTCGCGTACGCCTTGGAGCGCGTCCGGACCTTCTCGCGCAGTTCCAGCCGCCCTTCGACGATGTGCAGCAGTGGCTTGGTGACCAGCTCGCTGCCGAAGAACGTGGCCGCCGACGACAGCCTGCCGCCGCGGCGCAGCTGCTCGGTGCGATTGACCAGGATGAACGTGCGGGCACGCGCGGCGGCGGCGACCGCCGCGTCGTAGACCACGTCCAGCGGCGCCCCGCCCGAGGCTCGGCGCGCGGCGGCCAGCGCGGGCAGCCCGGTGGCCAGCCCGGCCCCCAGCGAGTCGACCAGGCGGACGCGGTCGGCGGCGTCCATGTCGCGCACGGCCTGTCGCCCGGCCTCCCAGGTCCCGGACAGCCGACGGGAGATATGCACCGCGACAACGCCGTCTCCGCCGCTGCGCTCCCAGGCCCGCTCGTAGACCTCGCGCAGCTCACCGGGTGAGGGGGCGGAGGTGGTCACGGTGTCGGAGGCATAGTCGATGTCGACGGGATCCACGCCTTCCCGCATCGCCCGGTCACCGACCAGGACGTGCAGCGGGACAACGGCGATATCCAGTTCGTCGAGGTGTTCGGCAGGGAGGCCGGCGGACGAATCGGTGACGACCACGACTGCCACGGACTACCGAACCTCCTGCAGGGTCTTCACCATCGCGTTGGCCACCGCCGTGTGCCCGTCCCAGCCCCAGTGGATGCCGTCCGGGTTCGCCTCGCCGGAGAAGATGTTGTCGCGCACCGCTTCACCGAAGTCGACCAGCGGCACCGAGGTCCGGCCCGACCAGGCGCGCAGTGCCTCGACCGCCCGTGGCCTACCGGAGTGCACGCGACCGTAGGCCGCGCAGTCGTGCACCGACGGCAGTACCGCGACAACGGGCAGGCCGGGGCGCAACTGCGCCAGCGCCGTGCGGGACTGTTCCAGATAGTCGACGCTCACCTTCGGCGGAAGCGCCACGGGCCTGCCGAGTTTCGACAGTTTGGGCTGCAACCAGTTGTAGGTGGCGCGCACGACGCGGCGCAGAGCAGGCGGGCGGACGTAGCGGATCAGCTCGCGCAGGGCGGTGGGCAGCGGCGAGGGCAGCGTGTCCATACCGCCGACCGCGAAGACCACCGCGCCCGCACGCGGCACCGCGGCCCACACCCGGGGATCGCCGATCAGCGCCCAGTAGGCGTCGCGGCAGGTCCAGCCGATCCGCGCGACCAATTCGACGTCCCAATCGAGCTCGGCGGCAACCAGGTTCGGCCAGATGCGCGGATGGTCGGCGGGCAGTCCGCCCTTCGGCCCGAAGTAGGAGAGCGAGTCGGCGATCACCAGCAGCACCGGGCGCGGGGCTTCGCGTGTTTCGGCCGGCTCGTCGGCGGCAAGGGATGCCGAAGCGGCAGCGGCCGGCTCGGACGCCGCCAGTTCGGCTTCCGCTGACACGGCGGGCCCGGTCGGCGCTGTGGCGGGTTCGATCACGGCGTCGCTGGGCGCGGAGATCGCGTCGGACCAGTCCGCCACCGATTCGCCGAGCACCGCTGCGGGCCCATCCGGCGCGACAGATTCGGCGAGCGCGTCGGCCGCGAGCTTGTCCGCAGCCGCAGCCACCGGTTCACCGGACTCTGCTGCGAACCCGATCGGCGCTGCGCCAATCGATTCCGCGATCGCCTCGACCGCGTTCATAGCAACCGGTTCGCCGGACTCCGCGGATCCATTGGGTGCTGCGGCGAAAGATTCGGCGTCCGCTGCCCCCGCTCCGTC
Source organism: Nocardia sp. NPDC005745 (assembly GCF_040630775.1). NCBI lineage: Bacteria > Bacillati > Actinomycetota > Actinomycetes > Mycobacteriales > Nocardiaceae > Nocardia > Nocardia sp. NPDC005745. Next base: position 130,877 of record NZ_JBEXYF010000003.1, on the reverse strand, counting down.
CGCAGCCGAGGCCACCGATTCGCCGAGCGCTTCCGTCGACTCGGCGACCGGGTCCGGGGCGTCGCTCGTGATGGCGACGGGCGAGGTGCCGGCGTGCGGTCGTGGCTCCGCTCCTGCGACGATGCCGCCGGATACGTCGTCCTCCGCGTCGGATTCTTCGACGGACTCGGACCGGCCGTTGTTTTCCACGGCCGAGCCCGAGGCATCCTCGGACGTTGCCTCGGGTTCGCGGGCAGCCGGTGTCGGGGCACCGAACAACGCGTCCGGCAACTGCCGTTCGGGCTTGGCCGACACCTTACGGAACAGTTCGTCGGGGACCGATCTGATCGGCTCTTCAGAGGACATCCGGTGCTACCTTCGCCGCTGCGTTCCACACATCCAGACGCCAGCCGGGCTGTTCGATGCTCGGGCCGTGACTGCTGAGCTGCACCCAGCTGGTGTTGGCCAGTCCTCCGAGGATCGGCCAGTTCTGCGGCGGCAGGTCGAGCAGCGCGGCCGTGAGGGCGGCGATCAGCCCGCCGTGCGCCACCAGGATGATAGTCCGGCCAGGCCAGTCCTGCCGCTCGACCAGCAACTCCCGCACCACCGGCAGCGACCGCGCACCGACCTCGAGTTTGCTCTCGCCGTTGGGCGGGGTGTAGTCCGCGTTCAGCCGCCACGTCATGCGCGCGCCCGGGTAGTCGGCGTCGACTTCCAGGTGGGTCAGGCCCTCCCAGTCGCCGAGGTTGGTCTCCCGCAACCTGGTATCGGGCACGACGGTGAGGCCGGTGTGCTCGGCCAGAGCCGTCGCGGTGTCGAAGGCCCTGCGCAGGTCCGAGGAGTGGATTGCGATGGCGTTGCGCGAAACCAGTTCGCGGGCGGCCTCTTTGGCCTGCCTGCGACCGAGTTCGGTGAGATCGGTGTCGATCTGGCCTTGCATCCGGTCGGCGGCGTTCCATTCGGTTTGCCCGTGGCGCAACAGGATCAAGGTGCGCACGCCGGCATGTCTGCTCACGATCGCGCCTCGTCCTCCGTCGCCGCCGAGCGTGTCTCCGGAGGCCCGGTGAGGCCGGCGACCGGCACGACGGGGCAGTCCTTCCACAAACGTTCCAGCGCATAGAAATTGCGCTCGTCGTTGTGCTGGATGTGCACGACGACATCGACGTAGTCCAGCAGCGCCCAGCGGCCTTCGCGGGTGCCCTCGCGCCGGACCGGCTTGTGCCCGGCCGCGCGTAGCTTCTCTTCGACGTTGTCGACGATGGCGTTGACCTGGCGTTCGTTGGGCGCCGACGCGATCACGAAGCAGTCGGTGATCACCAGCTGCTCGGACACGTCGAGCACCACCACGTCCGACGCCAGCTTCTCGTCCGCCGCAAGCGCGGCGACCTGCGCGATCTCCACCGACTCGGTCGACGCCGTCATGCCCGCACCTCGCTGCGCTCGCTCACGCTCAGCTACCTTCCGCTGCTCCGGGCACATACAGGTGCCGCTTCGATATGTACTGCACCACGCCGTCGGGGACGAGGTACCACACCGGCCGGTTCTCGGCGGCGCGGCGACGGCATTCACTCGACGAGATAGCCAGCGCGGGGACCTCGATCATGGTCACCGCATCCGCCGGAAGATCCCGCAGGTGCTCTTGAAGGTGATCGATGTTCAGCTCGTACCCCGGACGGCTCACCCCGACGAACTTCGCCAAGTCGAACAGTTCCGCCCAATCCTGCCATGTCAGGATGCTGGCCAACGCGTCCGCACCGGTGATGAAGTACAGCTCGGCACCGGGATGCGCCGATTGCATCTCCCGCAGGGTGTCGACGGTGTAGGTCATCTTGCCGCGATCGATGTCCGCGCGGCTCACCGAGAACCGCGGATTGGACGCGGTCGCGATGACGGTCATCAGATACCGGTCCTCGGCCGGGCTGACCTGTTTGTGCGATTTCTGCCACGGTTGCCCGGTCGGGACGAAGATCACTTCATCCAGGTCGAACCGGTGCGCGACCTCGCTGGCGGCGACCAGATGCCCGTGGTGGATGGGGTCGAACGTGCCGCCCATCACCCCGAGCTTGCGGCCGCGCCGACCTCTCTCGTGCATGACTGCCGAGCTTAACGGGTCGCGCACGGCCCGCACGGGCCGGTCATCGAGGGGCGGGCACCGAACTGTGGACACGCGCCCGCAGTCCGGTCCGCCGCAAGCCTCAGGCGCTGGTCTCCGGAACGCCGCCGATTCTCAGCATGCGAGCCAGTTGGTCGCGGGTGTGCCCGAGTTCCTCCGCCGCCTCGGCCGACCGTTCGGCCAGCACGGCCAGCTCGGCGGTCAGCGTGCGCATGGAAGTGAGCCAGGGTTCGGGATCGGCTCCGGGGTACACCTGGAGCCATGCCGCCGACCGAAGGCACGCCGCCCGCGCCGCCACCGCGCCCAGCCGGGCCCACAGCTCGGCGGCACGATGGTAGGCCGCCACCGCCTCGTCGTCCTGCCCGCAGTGCTCGAGCGCGCCTGCGGCCGACCACGCCAGCTCGGCGTGCAGCTTCGTCCGTTCCGGATCGTGCTCGACCAGACGCGCCCCTTCGAGGAACTGCCGCGCGGCCTCGCGAGGGCGGTCGAGTGCGTCCAGGGAGCGGCCGAACTGCGCGCGCACCACCGCCAGTTCGCCGGACGGATACGGGATGGCGCCGCCGGCCAGCGCCTGTTCGAACAGGGCGACCGCCTCGCCGTGGCGCTCGGCGCGATGGAACGCGCGCGCGGCGACCACGGTGTGGTGCAGCACGTCCGGTTCGGACAGTCCCTCCCAGCGCGCGGCGGCGCGCACCGCGGCGTCGGCCAGATCGAGCTCGCGGTCCGGCTGGCTCGCGATGGCGATGACCAGCTGCGCGCCGAGCCGGGCGGCCTCCTCCCCGGTCAGCACCGGCGTGCCGAGCGCAAGCGCTTCCCGCAGATGCGCTTCCGCCTCCTCGGGCATATCGGCGAGCCGGGCGGCACCGAGCTCGGCCAGCCTGCGCACCTCACCGGCTCGATCGCCGGAGAAGTCGTCGGCCGCCGGAGCACTGTCCGGCACCTGCGCGGCGCGAGGCAGCGTGCTGCGGACACCGAGCGGCAACCGCTCGACCAGCGGCTCGGCGGCGAGCCGGGCGGCCGTGCGCAGGCTGACCGCGCTGTTGCCGTTGCGGGCGTCGTAGCGGGCGCACAGCGCGCCGATCTCGGTTTCCAGCCGCGCGCGCACCGCTTCCACCGTCCCGTCCGCCAGCGGGAGATCGCCCAGTCGCAGCGCGACCAGCCTGCGCAGCAGCACGCACACACCGGTCGCGAACGCGAGCCGCGCGCCCGCGTCGGCGCCGGAATCGGCCAGCCAGCTCGCGTGTTCGGCGAGGATCTCCAGCCCGCGGGCCTCGTTGCCGGTCAGCGCGCAGAATTCCACGTGCAACGCCACCGACGGACGCAGGTCCTCGGTGTGCCGGACCAGTGGGTACCCGGTCAGGTGCGCGCCGCGCGCGGCCGCGACGCGGCCAGTGCGCACCAGTGGCAGCAATGCCTCGGCCAGCACGCGGTGCGGTTCCTCGGCACACGACCGGTCGCCGTCGAGCACGGGTTTCCACTGCGCCAGCCCGGCCTCGTCGTCGCCGAGGTACACGCTCGTCACACCCCACTCGCTGCGCTCACAGGCGTCGCAGTCGGACATGCTGTCGCGCGCGGCGGTCCTGGCCCGCGCCAGCCACGCGGCGGCGGCCGCGGTGTCACCGATCTCGCGAGCGAGTTCGGAGCGCAGCGCCAGCACCGGGCGAAGGCTGTAGCCGCGCTGCCGGTAGCGGTTGTCCAGCTCGTCGAACCAGCGATCGATCGTGGACAGCGGTATCGCGGGGTTGTCGATCATGCCCCAGGTCATCCATTTCAGGTACCAGTGCACCGAATGCGTCATCGGGCCCAATTCGGCGGGATGATCGTCGTAGACGCGCAGCAACCTGCCGTAGACGACGGGCACCAGATCGCGTTCGCCCGCGTAGGTGTAGGACTGCGCCAGCTCCAGCAGCACCCTGCCTTCGAGCGCGCGATCCGGACCGGTTTTCGCGGCCGCGGCCAGGGTCTCCAGTCGCTCGGTCCGCGTCCGGCCGTGCGGCAGCGCGTAGATGTCCGCCAGTGCGGCATTGATCTCGGCGGCGTCCATGCTCACTCCGTCTCTTCGCCGCGGTCGGCGGCGCGTTGGGTGGCCCAGCCGAGGAATTCGCCGAAGGCGCGGTTGAGCAACGCCGTGTCGGCCGCGCTCAGCGGACGGTGGGTCATCAGCAGCGCTTGGCCGTAGAGCGATTCGACCGCGGTTCTCAGGAAGGCCGGGTCGTCGATGCGGGACAACCTGCGCACGATCGGGCTGTGATGGTTGAGCACGAGCTGAGCGCGCGGCGTCGTCACCGCCAACGCGCCGAGGATCTCGGCCCACAATTCGTCGGCCTCCTCGGCGGTCTGCGCCCTGGCGCGTTCGTTGCGGGCGGCGCGGCCGTCGAGGTAGAGCGCGGGCACCGTGACCGGATGGAACGCGCGCACGATCACATCGCACGCGAGCGGGTCGAGCACGGTCCGCGCCAGCGCCAGCACCGGGGCCAGCGCCGATTCCTCGCCGGGGTCGACCGGGTCGAGCGCCGCGGTGATCGCGCCGGCGTCCAGGTCCACCACCTCGACGCCGGGTAGCAGCCGGGGCAGCTGCGCGACCAGCTCGCGGTCGTAGGCGTAGCCACCGTTGACGACGCCGATCCCCTGCGCGGCGGCGGTGGCCGCCACCTGACGGAACTCCTCGACCGTCGCGGTCACCCGCACGATGCGGTGATTGCGGGTGAAATCGGTGAGCGGCACGCGGCCGTCGGTGGTCTCGAAATGCAGATGCGGCAGCATGATCCGCAGCAGGTCGGCCGAATGCCCGGCCATCGCCTTCACTCCCAGCGCGTGTACGGACAGGAACGCGGCCAGCCGCTGGGGCTGTTCGGCGGCGATCTCGGTGAGCCAGTCCCGGATCCGATCGCCGAGCACCTCACGCACCACGGCGAGCCGCTCATCCTCGTAGAGCCCCTCCCGCGACGCGGTGGGCCGCAGCGTGTCGGTGTCGATCACCCCGCGCACGAAGAACGCCCAGTCCGGCAGTACGCCGCGCACCGCGTCGCCGAGCAGCATCCCTTTCAGGTACACCCGGTGCGCACTGCTGTCGGACGGGTTTCCCGGCTGGGACAGCACATAGGCGACACCGCTGACCCCGGCCGCACCGGCCTCGAGTTCGATGACGTCGAGTGGGGGGAAGCCCAGCGTCCGGCGCCCGTATTCGAGCAGGGCGGCCCTGCGCTGGTCCGCCGACGCGAACGCCCGCCGCCAGACCGGGACACCCTCGGTGACCGTCGTCACCCCTGCGTCCGACTCCACCGTCACCTCGTAGGGCAGCAGCGACCCGAACTCACGCGCCAGATCGGTCACCCGCCGCGGCTGGAACCACTCCTGCGCTCCCCCACGCGCGGTGAGCCATACGGAGGTGCCCGGCTCGGCGTAGTCCGCCGGATCGAGCACGCGCACCGAATAGGTACCGTCGGCCGAGGCCAGCCACTCGACGGGCGGCGCCGTCGGGGCGGTGGCCGATCGGCTGACCACTCGGATGGTTTCGGCGACGGTGAAGCAGGCCAGCAGGCCGATCCCGAACTGCCCGAGGAATTCCCGTCGCGCGCCTTCGATGTCGTCGCGTTTGGACGAGCGGCCGATGGTGGCGAGGAACCGGTGGACGTCGGTCTCGGTCAAGCCGATGCCGGGATCGCTGATCCGCAGGCCGTCTTCGCCTATCGTGAGCCGAATCGCGGTGGGCGCCAGTGGATCCAGCCGGTTGCGAGCGGTGACCGCGTCCACAGCGTTCTGCAACAGCTCGCGGAGGTAGACCCGCGGGCTGGAGTAGAGGTGATGCGAGAGCAGATCGACTATCCCGCGCAGATCGACCTGGAACGAATAGTTGTTGTGCACCGCCGCCGGATCGCGCGGCGTTCTGTTCACCATGGCCGCCGATCTTGTCGGCGCACGCCAAAGGTTCGCTTAACGAACCCTTTCGATCAGGCGGTGGGGCGTTTGCTCTTCGGCAGCTTGCGCACGACGGCCTCGTAGGAGAGATCGACCAGCTCGTACAGTTCGTTATCCGACACGGCGCCGCCGAACTGGATGACGTTCCAGCCGTATCGCCCGATGTAGGCGGAGGCCGCCACGTCGTCCGGATACACCCGGACCAGTTCGTCGGCCTCCTCGCGAGTGCGTCCGCATTTGAGGCCGACCGACGTCGCACCGAGAAAGGCGAAGATCTTGTCGCCGACCTTGGCGACCACGTCGCCTTCCCACGGCTCGTCCTGCCAGGCGCCCGGCTTGGCCAGGCAGTAGCTCAGCAGCGCGGCATCGTCCATGCTGGTCTTCTACACCGGCAGCAGCCGCGAGACAACCGCGGTGAGCTGTTTGGCCGAGCGGCATTCGTGCATCTCGATCACGTCGCCATATTTGTCGGCGGCGGAATCGCCGGAGCCCCACTGGCTGCGCGGTTCCGGATTGAGCCAGTGCGCGTGTTTGGCGACCTCGACCAGCGACCGTAGCGTGTTCAACTCGGGGTCACGATAGTTCGTGCGGGCGTCGCCGAGGATCAGCAGCGAGCTGCGGCTGGTGACGGCGTCCGGGTAATCCCTGGCGAACCCGGCAAGCGCGTTGCCGTAGTCGGAGTGCCCGTCCAGCCCGACGACGCTCGCCTCACCGAAGATCCGGGCCATCGACCGATCCAGCTGGGTGTGCGGGTCGAAGAATCGGGTCACCTCGTCGATCTGGTCGACGAACGCGAAGATGCGCACCCGGGAGAATTGTTCGCGCAGCGCGCTCACCAGCAGCAGCGTGAAGTTGCTGAATCCGGCCACCGAACCGGAGACGTCGCACAGCAGCACCAGTTCCGGGCGGCCCGGTCGCGGCTTGCGGTGCACCAGATCGATGGGGACCCCGCCGGTGGACATGGACGCGCGCAGGGTCCGGCGCAGGTCGATGGCGCCGCGGCGGGCGTGCCTGCGGCGCGCGGCGAGGCGCGCGGCCAAGATGCGAGCCAAACGCTGGGTGCTGCGCTTGAGTTCGGAGAGTTCGGCTTCGGAGGCGCGCAGGAAATCGACTTCTTCGGCCTGGCGGGCCACGCCGTAGCTGGCCACACGTTCGCGGCCGATCCGCTCGGCGACCCGCCGCCTGGTCTCGGCCTCGACGGTCGCGCGGAAACCCGCGATGCGCTGCCGGGCCGCGCGGCGGGCGATCTCGGCGTCGAACTCGCTCGCGTCCGGCCCGAGGGCCATACCCGCGAGGATCTTCGCCAGCAACGTCTGCGGCTGCACTTCTTTCAGCGCCTGATACGACGAGAAAGACGGGCCGCGGGCGGATCGGTACTGGCCCAGCTGCTCGACCAGCTGCGCGGCCAGCGCCTCCAGCTGCGGGGTGGCCGACTCCTGCGCCAGCAGTTGCGCGAGCAGTTCGCGCAGGGCGGGGACGTCCACATCACCCGAGCGGGTGTGCGGGATCTCGATCTCGTCCTGCGCCGCGGCGCGTTCCCCGACGGCGACCGGGAACCACAGGTCGAACAGGCCGTCGAAGGTCGCCCGGTGGGTGGTGCGCCGCAGCAACGAGCACGCCAGCCCTTCGCGCAGGACCTCACGGTCCATCAGGTCGAGCACGGTCACCACGCGGCCCGCGTCGACCGTCTCCGAGGGGCCGACCGGTATGCCGCGCGCCCGCAGGGCCTCCACGAAGCCGACCAGATGCCCCGGAAAACCGTGCGGCGCGCTCAGCGACGCGACCTCGGCGGGGACCGACCCGGCCGCCACGGCTCAGGCCAGCTTCAGTTCGGCCAGCGCGCGCTGGTGGTCGCTCTGGTGTTTGAGGACCACACCGAGAGTGGCGCGAACGGTCGTGTCGTCCAGGTCACGCAGGCCCAGCGCCAGCAGCGTGCGGCCCCAGTCGATCGATTCGGCGACCGAGGGCAGCTTCTTCAACTGCATGCCGCGCAGTACGTGCACGATCCGCACCAGCTGCGCGGCGACGGCCGCCGACAGCTCCGGGACCCGGCTGGCCAGGATGCGCCGCTCCAGCTCCTCGTCCGGGAAGTCCAGGTGCAGATACAGGCAGCGGCGCTTGAGCGCCTCGGACAGCTCCCGCGTGGCGTTCGAGGTGAGTACCACGAACGGCTTTCGGCTGGCGGTGATCGTGCCCAGCTCCGGCACCGTCACCGCGAAATCGCTGAGCACCTCGAGCAACAGGCCCTCGATCTCGACGTCGGCCTTGTCGGTCTCGTCGATCAGCAGCACCGTGGGATCGGTGCGCCGGATCGCGGTCAGCAGCGGGCGCGACAGCAGGAATTCCTCGGTGAAGACGTCGGCCTTCGTCTCCTGCCAGTCGTTCTCACTGGAGGCCTGGATGCGCAGGATCTGCTTGGCGTGATTCCACTCGTACAGCGCGCGGGCCTCGTCGACGCCCTCGTAGCACTGCAACCGCACCAGCTCCGCGCCCGAGGTCTGCGCGACAGCGCGCGCCAGCTCGGTCTTGCCCACACCCGCCGGTCCCTCGATCAGCAGCGGCTTGCCCAGGCGATCGGCCAGGAACACCGAGGTGGCGGTGGCCTTGTCCGCCAGGTAGCCCGTGCTCGCCAACCGTTCGAGCACGTCTTCCACCGACGAGAAGACCGGCTCCTGTACTGCGCTCTCCGACACCACCCGGCACCTTCCTTCCGAACCATCCCCCACGCTACGGCAGCGCGGCGCGGACACCGACTCGGCATCGTCCGCGGCCGCCGCGTACACCGGTCAGACCGGCCGGATCTGCCCCTCGCCCCAGACGATCCACTTCGTCGAGGTCAGTTCCGGCAGGGCCATCGGACCGCGCGCGTGCAGTTTCTGGGTGGAGATGCCGATCTCGGCGCCGAAGCCGAACTGCTCGCCGTCGGTGAAGGCGGTGGAGGCGTTCACCATCACGGCGGCGGCGTCGACCCGGCCGGTGAACTCCCGCGCCGCGGCGAGGTCGCCGGTGACGATGGCCTCGGTGTGCCCGGTGCCCCAGGTGTTGATGTGCTCCACCGCCGCGTCCAAGCCGTCGACGACCTTGAGCGCGATGTCCAGGGTGAGGTACTCCTCGCCCCAGTCCGCGTCGGTGGCCGGAACCTGGCCGGGGAGGTCACCGTGGATGGTGACCCCGGCCCGCTCCAGCGCGTCGGTGAGCCGCGGCAGCGCGGTGTCCGCGATGGCGGCGTCGATCAGCACGGTCTCGGCCGCGTTGCACACGCTGGGACGGCGGGTCTTGGCGTTGATCAGGATCCGCTCGGCCATGGCCAGATCGGCGGCGGCGTGCACGTAGACGTGGCAGTTGCCGGTGCCGGTCTCGATGGTGGGCACCTTCGCGTCGCGGACGACCGCGTTGATCAACCCGGCGCCGCCGCGCGGAATGACGACGTCGACCAGGCCGCGGGCCTGGATCAGATGGGTGACGCTGGACCGGTCCCCGCTCGGCAGCAGCTGCACGGCGTCGGCCGCGATTTCTTGCGTGACAAGCGATTCGCGCAGCACCGCGACGAGCGCGGCGTTGGACCGCGCCGCCGAGGAGGAGCCGCGCAACAGGGCGGCGTTACCGGACTTGAGCGCGAGCCCGAACGCGTCGACGGTGACGTTCGGCCGGGCCTCGTACACCATGCCCACCACGCCGAGCGGCACGCGCACCTGCCTGATCTCCAGCCCGTTCGGCAGGGTAGAGCCGCGCACCACCACACCGACCGGATCGGGCAGCCCGGCCACCTGCCGCAACCCCGAGGCGATGCCGTCGATGCGGGGCTTGGTCAGCCGCAGCCGGTCCAGCAGCGACTCCTCGGTGCCCGCAGCCTGCGCCGCGGCGATGTCCTCGGCGTTGGCGGCCAGCACCCGATCGGCGGCGGCGAGCAGCGCGTCGGCGGAGGCGTGCAGTGCGTCGTTCTTCTGCGCGGTCGTCAGCTGGGCCAACGCCCGCGACGCGACCCTGGCCTTACGCGCGGCCTCGTGCACCACCGCACGGACATCCGGTTGGGTGGTCGTTCCTACCGTCATGGGTACAGCCTACGCAAGGGGCGCAGCGCCGATCCCACCCGCTGGGCCGCGCCGACGCGGTCGCGCGGTCACGTGCGCGGCCCGGGCCGGGCGACTACCGTCCGGCGATATGACGGTCGAACCGGACGCTCCCGCGATCGTGGTGCTCGGCAGCGTCAACATGGATCTGGTGACCACGACGGCGCGCAGGCCCGTCCCCGGCGAGACGGTCCTCGGCAGCGGCTTCGCCATGGTGCCGGGCGGGAAAGGCGCCAATCAGGCCATCGCCGCGCAGCGAGCGGGTGGCGCGGTCCGCTTCCTCGGAGCGGTCGGCGACGACGTCTTCGCGGGCGAGCTGCGCGGCGCGCTCACCGCCGCGGGGGTGTCGGCCGACCGGCTGCGCACCGTCGCCGGGCCGAGCGGCATCGCCACCATCGTGGTGGACGACGACGGCGAGAACAGCATCATCGTCGTCGGGGGCGCCAACGCGCGAATGACCGAGCTGACCGAGGACGACCTGACGGCGATCGCGGCCGCCGATATCGTGCTGTGCCAGTTGGAGATTCCGGTCGAAACGGTCGCCGCCGCGGCCCGCCACGCCCGTGCGCACGACACGACGGTGCTGCTGAACCCTTCGCCGCTGCGCCCATCGCCCGCCGAACTGTGGGCGAATGTCGATGTCGCCGTGGTGAATTCGGGTGAAGCCGAACAACTGGGCGCGGCTCTCGACGCCGTCGCGCACGTGGTCGTCACCCGCGGGGCGGCGGGCGCGGACTATCGCGGAGCGGATGGCGCCCGCCTGTCCCTGCCCAGCCCGCGGGTGGAGGTCGTCGACACCACCGGGGCGGGCGACGCGTTCACCGGTGCGCTGGCCGCGGCCTGGCATCGCGGCCCCGAATGGGCGCTGACCTGGGCGTGCGCAGCCGGGGCGCTGGCGACGACCCGGTTGGGCGCGAGCAGTTCGATCCCCGCCCGCGAGGAGATCACCGCCGCCCTGGCCGCGGAGTAGGGGCGCGCGCCACGACGGCTCCCGCTGCGCCCGAGCCGATATCGTGAGGGCATGGCCACCACGCCGGATCGCATCCCCGCCGACGGCGACACCGCTCCGATTCACGGGGTCGACGCGTCCATGGTCGCCCTGAGCTTCGTGGACAACGCGGGCATCACGCGCGTGAAAGCCGTCCCGGGGAAGCGGCTGGATCGCGCGTCCCGGTACGGCGTCGGGGTGTCACCGTGCTTCGAGACCTTCGCCTTCGACGACGTGATGGCGGTCGGGCGCTATCTCGGCGGCCCCGACGGCGATCTGCGGCTCATCCCGGATCTGGCCGGGCTGACCGAACTGGCCTGCCAGCCCGGCTGGGCGTGGGCGCCCACCGACAAATACACCCAGGACGGCACCCGTTTCGTCGCCTGCCAGCGCCACTTCGCGACACGCCGGACGGCTGCGGCGCAGGCCGCCGGACTGCGGTTGGCCATGGCCTTCGAAACCGAATGGGCAGTGGGCCGCGCCGACGGCACCGAGGGCTTCACACCCGCGATCCACGGCCCCGCTTACGGCATGGTGCGGCTCGGGCAGGTCGCCGAATACGCCGCCGACCTGGTCGCCGCGCTCGAACGGCAAGGTGTGGCGGTGGCGCAGTTCCATCCGGAATACGCGCTCGCGCAACTGGAGTTGTCGGTCGAACCGTCCGAGCCGGTCGCCGCCGCGGACCAGGCGGTGCTGGTCCGGCACACGATCCGTCAGATGAGCGCGCGGCACGGCTGGCGGGCGCTGCTGGCCCCCTGCATCGAGCCGGGCGGCGCGGGTTCCGGAGCGCACCTGCACCTGTCGGTGACCGACGAGGAGGGCCCTCTGTTCGCGGGCGGCGACGGCCCGCACGGCATGCGGCGGACCGGTGAGGCGTTCCTGGCGGGAGTGCTGCGGGAACTGCCCGCGCTGGTCGCGGTCGGTGCGGGCAATCCGGCGAGTTTCCTGCGGCTGGCGCCGTCGCGCTGGGCGGGGGTCTGGCAGTGCTGGGGTCGCGAGACCAGAGAGGCTGCCCTGCGCTTCGTCACCGGAGTCCGCGGCACCGAGGGGTGGGCCGCCAACGCCGAGATCAAATGTCTCGACGCGACCGGTAATCCGTACCTGATCGTCGGGTCGGTGATCGCGGCCGGGCTCGCCGGTGTGGCCGAACGCTTACGCCTTCCGGCCGAGATCACCGGGGATCCCGCGACTTTCGACGCCGAAGCACGCATGATCTCGGATGTGCGCCGCCTACCCACCACACCGGCCGAAGCCGCCGACCACCTCGCCGCGTCCGAGGTGCTGGCCGACGCCATGGGCGCCGAACTGCACGACGCGCTGCTCACCGTGCGCCGCGCGGAGGCCGAGCGGTACGCCGCCGCGAGCGCCGAAGAGCTGGTCGCCTCGACACGTTGGCGGTTCTGACGTGCTCACCGACGGGGTGCGGCTCACCGATCACCACTGCCACGGCGTCCACACCGGGAATTCGGACCGGCGCGGCTTCGAGCGCCTGCTCGGCGAGGGCGCACACGGAAGTTTCGATTCCGCGATCGGGCTCGCGGTGCGCCGCTGGTGCGCCCCCGCGCTCGACCTGCCCGCCCATGTCAGCCCGGATGTCTACCTGCGTCATCGCACCCGGCTCGGCGCCAGGGAGGTCGCCGCGCGACTGTTGCGCGCCACCGGGGTGACCCGGTGGTACCTGGACACCGGAATCGGCGGCGGCACGGCGGATTTCGCCGCCTTGGTGGACGGCGAGGTGCGCGAGGTGGTCCGGTTGGAGGAGGTGGCCGAGCGGGTCGTCGCCCAGGTCGGCGCGGTGTCCGGGGTCTACGAGCGGATCGAGGCGGAACTGCGCGCACGGGCCGCCCGCGCCATCGGGTTGAAGACGATCGTCGCCTACCGGTGCGGTCTGGACTTCCCGGTGCGGGATCACCCGCCGACCAGCTTCGCGCCCGAACACGGGCTCACCGATCCGCACGTGCTCGGCTGGCTGGTCGGTCTCGGGGCGCGGATCGGCGCCGAGTTCGGTCTGCCCCTGCAATTCCACACCGGGTTCGGCGACCCCGATCTGCGCCTCCGGCACAGTGACCCGCTGCTGCTCACCGATTTCCTGCGCCGGACCGCGGGCACCGGGCTGTCGGTGATGCTGCTGCACTGCTGGCCCTTCCATCGCCATGCCGCCTACCTCGCGCACGTCTTCGATCACGTCCACCTGGATCTCGGTCTGACCATTCCCTACGTGGGGCAGCGGGCCGGAGCCGTGCTCGCCGAGACGCTGGAACTCGCCCCGTTCCGGGCGCTGTGCTACTCCTCGGACGGCTACGGGCTCCCGGAATTGCACTACCTCGGCGCCCTGCTCTGGCGGCGCGGGCTCGGCAAGCTCATCGACGAGTGGATCGCCGACGACGCGATCACCACCGCCGACGCCGAAGTGCTGGTCAACGCCATTGCCCACGGGAATGCCGAGCGCGTCTACCGGGCACGATTCGAACACCCCGTGGGCTGACCGTCCACCATCCCGGTCGGTCGGATATTCGGGTGCGCCGGGTGCCACCGGTCCCTACCGTTGACAGTGAAGACCAACGGAAGGATCGAGACCATGTTTCCCGTCGAGCTGCGCGGCACCAAGGCGCAGACGCTCATGTGGGCCCACGAGCACGAGGTCGAGCAGTCCGCGCTCCAGCAACTGCGCAACATCGCCGCGCTGAAATGGGTCCACGGCGTCCGCGTGATGCCCGACGTGCACCTCGGCAAGGGGGCCACGGTCGGATCGGTGATCGCGATGAAGGACGCGGTGTCACCCGCCGCGGTCGGCGTGGACATCGGCTGCGGTATGGAGAGTGTGCGCACCGACCTCACCGCCGCGGATCTGCCCGACAACCTGCGGTCGCTGCGGTCGCGGATCGAGGCGGCGGTGCCGGTCGGCTTCCAGGCCCATCACGACGCCGTGGACGTCACCCGGCTCGGCTCCCAGGTCGCCGGGCTCGGCGCGAGCACTACGACGCTGCGGGCGGGTTGGGACCGTTTCTGGGGTTCGTTCGGCACGCTGGACGCCCGGGTACAGCCGCGCGAGTCCAAGGCGCACAAGCAGATGGGCACGCTCGGCGGCGGCAACCACTTCATCGAGGTCTGCCTGGATCAGGAGCAGCGGGTGTGGATCCTGCTGCACTCCGGCAGCCGCAACATCGGCAAGGAACTCGCCGAGCGGCACATGGCGGTCGCGCGCACGTTGCCGCACAACATCGATCTGCCCGACCGCGACCTGGCGGTCTTCGTCTCCGGCACGCCGGAGATGGAGGCCTACCGCCGCGACCTCACCTGGGCGCAGGAGTACGCGGCGCGCAACCGCGCGGTGATGCTCGCCCTGGTCTGCCGTGCGGTCGCCGCCGAATTCGCTGGACGCACAGTGCGTTTCGAGCAGCCGATCAGCTGCCACCACAATTATGTGGCGGAGGAACTCATCGACGGCGTGCCGATGCTGGTCACCCGCAAGGGCGCCGTGCGCGCGGGCGCGGGTGATCTCGCGCTGATCCCCGGCTCGATGGGTACTCGCTCGTACGTGGTGCGTGGCAAGGGGAATCCGGCCTCGTTCCAGTCGGCTTCGCACGGCGCGGGACGGCGGATGAGCCGCAACGCGGCCAAGAAGCAGTTCACCGTGGCCGATCTGATCGCCCAGACCGAGGGCGTCGAGTCGCGCAAGGACGCGGGCGTGGTGGACGAGATCCCGGCCGCGTACAAGGACATCGACGAGGTCATCGAGGCACAACGCGACCTGGTCGACGTGGTCGCGACGCTGCGTCAGGTGCTCTGCGTGAAGGGCTGAACGCCGCGTAGCCGATGTCGCGCCGGGCGGTCCTCGGAGCACCGAGGCCCATCCTCCGGCGCGACATCGGGTCCAGCACAGCCCCCGAAGTAGCCACGAACACGGCCCGCACGATTCCGCGACAGTGCCGGCACGCACTCGATCAGGAGCCCGACTCGGACCGACGGTATGGATCTCCCGCCCGCCTCCTCGATACCATCGGGTATGCCCTGGCGGCCGTCCTTCTTCGCACCTGCTCCGGATTCCGACCCGGCGGCGGGGCCGCCCGAGATTCCCGGCGTGCGCCGGTCTGAGGTGACCGCCCGCGGCGTGCGTTTTCACGTCACCGAGGCGGGTCCGGCGGACGGACGCCCGGTGCTCGCGCTGCACGGCTGGCCCGAGCATCATTACGCCTACCGGCACCTGCTCGCCGATCCACCGGACGGGTTGCGGATCATCGCGCCCGATCTGCCCGGGTACGGCTGGTCGGGTCCCGCGCCACACCGGTGGGCCAAGGACGACGTCGCCTCCGACTTGCTGGCGTTGCTGGACGCGCTCGGCCTGGACCGCGTCCTGCTGGCCGGCCACGACTGGGGCGGCTACATCGCCCACCTGCTCGTGCTGCGCGAGCCGGAGCGCTTCGACGCGCTGCTGGCGCTCAACATCGCCCACCCGTGGCAGACGGCGCGCGACTTCCTCCCGCACGCGTGGCGGTTCCTGCTCTATCAGCCCGCCGTCGCGGCGTTCGGCACCTACCTGCACCGACGGACCCGCTTCTTGGAGCAGTTCGTCTTCGCCGGCGCCGTACGCCATCGCGAGGCGTTCGGACCCGAGGTGATCCGGGCATACGCGGACCGCTTCCGCGACCCCGTCTGTGCCCGCACGGCGACCGACACCTACCGCACATTCCTGCTGCGCGAAGTGCCCCGATCGGCCGGGCGCCGCGAACAACGCCGAGCGCGGGTACCGATCCTGGCCCTGTTCGGCGTCGAGGACGCGGCGATCCATCCGTCGCTCGCCTCCGCCGAAACCGCACGCGCCGACGATTATCGGCTCGAACTGGTCCGCGACTGCGGCCACTTCATCATCGAGGAACGCCCGGACCTGGTCCGCGCCCGGCTGGCCGAGCTGGCGGCGGCGACCGCGCGTCCCGCTCGAGGTCCGACCGGCGGCGAGCCGGGCGCCGCCGACCGCGGGGAAGGACGCGCACCCGGCGCGGCGCCTATGTGAAACTCGGGACCGAGCTGCGAGACCGCAGGTGACGACGGCATAGGAGAAACCTGCATGGTGCGCATCGGGGTCACCGGGCATACGAACTTCACGCCTGCCACCGAGCCGCTGGTGTCCGCCGTGATCGGTGAGCTTCTGGCCGCGTACGCCGCCCCGGACCTGGTCGGCGTGAGCTGCCTCGCGCGCGGCGCCGACTCGATGTTCGCGAAAGCCGTCCTGGATGCCGGCGCGCGACTGGAAGTGGTCTTGCCGTCGCGGAACTACCGGGAAGCGCAGGTGCGGCCCGACGAGGCCGACCTTTTCGACGAACTCGTCGATCGCGCGGCCGCGGTACGGGTGATGGACTTCGACGACGCGGGGCTCGAGGCCTACGAAGCGGCGAACGAGACGATGCTGGCGTCGTGTGATCGGCTGATCGCGGTATGGGACGGCGCGGCCGGACAGCGCGGCGGCACCGGATCCGTGGTCGCGCTCGCTCGCCGGCGTGACGTGCCGGTCGAGATCGTGTGGCCGGAAGGCGCCGCCCGGCTGACCCGGTAGTCGGCGAGCCCGGTGTGGCGGCGGTCGGGCGCGCGGCCACCTGTCGGAGTCGTCGGGCACGATGGAGCGCATGACCACGGCCACCGGCGCGTCTTCGATCGACCTCACCGCCCCCGACCTGCGCGAGCACGCCGAACAGCTGCTGCGCGAGCTGGCCGGTGCGGGCGCTCGGCTGCGGGAGGACCAGTGGACCGCGATCGAGGCGCTCGTCGTACGGCGGCGCAGAGCGCTGGTCGTGCAGCGCACCGGCTGGGGAAAGTCGGCGGTGTACTTCATCGCCGCGAAGCTGCTGCGCAGGGCGGGGCGCGGGCCGACGGTGATCGTGTCGCCGCTGCTCGCGCTGATGCGCAACCAGGTGGCGGCGGCGCAGCGCGCGGGGGTGGTCGCGGCGACCATCAACTCCGGCAATGTCACCGAGTGGGACGAGATCCACGCCGACGTCGCCGCCGGCGCGGTCGACGTGCTGCTGGTCAGCCCGGAGCGGTTGAACAACCCGGACTTCCGCGATCAGGTCCTGCCCCGGCTCGCCGCCGACGCCGGGCTGGTGGTGATCGACGAAGCGCACTGCGTCTCGGACTGGGGCCACGACTTCCGCCCGGACTACCGGCGCATCCGGACGCTGATCGCCGACCTCGGCTCCGACGTCCCGGTGCTCGCGACCACCGCGACCGCCAACGACCGGGTGGTCACCGACGTCGCCACCCAGATCGGCACCGACACGCTGGTGCTGCGCGGCACGCTGGATCGCGAATCGCTGCACCTGTCGGTGGTCCGCTTCGACGACGCCGTGGAACGCACCGCCTGGCTCAGCGGCCATCTGCACCGGTTGCCCGGCTCCGGCATCGTCTACACCCTCACCGTCGCCGCCGCGCACGATCTCGCCGACGTACTGAACTCGCACGGCCACACCGTCGCCGCCTACACCGGGCAGACCGACCCCGCCGAACGCGAGGCTTTGGAGGCGGCGCTGCTGAACAACGAGGTCAAGGCGCTCATCGCCACCTCCGCGCTGGGCATGGGCTTCGACAAACCCGACCTCGGGTTCGTGGTGCACGTCGGCGCGCCGTCCTCCCCCATCGCCTACTACCAGCAGGTGGGACGCGCCGGGCGCGGCACCGACCGGGCCGAGGTGGTCTTGCTCCCCGGCCCCGAGGACGCGCGCATCTGGAGTTACTTCGCCTCCGTCGCGTTCCCCCGTGAGCACATCGTGCGCGCCGTGCTCGACGCGCTGGACTCCGACCGCGCGTTGTCCACCGCGGCATTGGAGCCGCTGGTGGAGCTGAATCGCTCCCGGCTGGAGATGGTGCTGAAGGTGCTCGACGTGGACGGTGCGGTGCGCCGCGTGCGCGGCGGCTGGATCGCCACCGGCCGTCCGTGGACCTACGACACCGAGCGCTACGAGCGCCTGTCCATCGCTCGCGAGGCCGAACAGCAGGCCATGATCGACTACCAGTCCACCACCGATTGCCGGATGGAATTCCTGCGCCGCCAGCTCGACGATCCGGGACTGTCCGCCGACGCGGCGGATTCGCCCGGCTGCGGCCGCTGCGACAGCTGCACCGGCAGCCGCCCCGACCGCACCGTCGCCGCCGACGCGGTGGCCGCCACCAAGGCCCGGCTCGACCGTCCCGGCATCGATCTCGCGCCCCGCAAACAGTGGCCAACCGGCATGGCCAAGCTGGGAATCCCATTGTCCGGCAAGATCACCGGCGGCGCCGAGACCGGCCGCGTCCTCGGCAGGCTGACCGACCTGGGCTGGGGGCAGCGACTGCGCACGCTGCTCGACGGCCCGGACGATCCGGTCCCCGACGCGGTCTTCGACGCCTGCGTCGCCGTGCTGCGCGAATGGGATTGGACCACCCGCCCGAGGTCGGTACTCGCCCTGGAATCCCCGCGCTATCCCGTGCTCACCGCCACCCTCGCCGCCCGGCTGGCCGAGGTCGGCCGTCTGCGGGACCTCGGCACCCTGCGCACCCGCCCCGACCGCCCACCCGTCTCGGCGGCCAACTCCGCACACCGCGTAGCCGGACTGTTCGACTCCTGGGAGATCCCCGACCTCACCGACGTGCCGGGCCCGATCCTGCTGGTCGACACCATCACCGACACCGGCTGGACCTTCACCGTCGCCGCCCACGCACTCCGAGCGGCCGGCGCCGACGCCATCCTCCCGTTCGCCCTGGCTACGCCGACATAACGACCATGCTCGGCGGGCGCGCGCCGTCTGCTACCTGCCCCACGGAGAGGTCGCGGGCATCACGCGGCGGTGTGCGGGATTCCGCGGCTGTCGAGTGCTCCCCGCGCCGTCGAACACGTTCACCGGCTTCTCTCGGATATGTCCTGCCACGTTTCCGCCACGAAGGCCCCGACGGCAACCCCACCCGGCGTAACGACGGTAATCCGCGGTTGCACTGCTACGCGCCCCGCGCACCCCAACTCCCGGTTTCGAACGAAGCGAGACCGAGCATGCGCCGTTCGCGGCCCGGCTCGCGTCCGAGTGGCCGCCGCGTACGCGACGAAGGAGCAAGCGGCGGTCGCGCGAACGCGAGCCATGAAGGGGCCGCGAACACGCAGCGCCGCAGGCGCTGCAATCAGAGACTCAGCGTCGCCCGCAGGCGGGCGTCGAGGGATTCCGTCTCCTCCGGGGAGAGCATGCCGAGATGTTCGGTGAGCCAGGGGCGATAGGCGCGGTGCAGTTTCAGGGTGTCGGCCCAGCCGTGCTCGGTGAGAGTGGCCAGCACATGCCCGGGGTCGGCGTCGCGCAACGGGACGACTTGCAGCCAGCGATAGCGCGAGGTGATCACCGCCGAGTCGGAGACCAGCACGACCGTCATGCGCCGCGGGAATGGGGTGCCGTCACTGAGCGTCGGGGCGTAGCGCCAGATCTCGCCGCGTCTCATGCGGCGCCGGTGGCGTCGTCTTCGGCGGCCTGGGTGAGCGTCACGTCGTCGTAGGCGGCGGCCAGCTCGGCCTCGTCGTCGATGGCCAGTGCGGTCAGGCTGTCGTGCACGAGCGTGGAGCGCAGGGCGGCGTTGATCACCGCCGACAGGCTGCGGTTCTGGCGATCGGCGACCTCCCTGGCCCACTCGGCCACCTGCGGATCCAGCGTGACGGTCACGCGCGTCGCCTTGCTCATACCGGTATGCATACCAGAGCGGTGCAACGCCGGGAACCCCGCTGCGGCAAAGCTCGCGCCGGTTCGAAGTCGCGCGGGGCTTTCCTCCGCTTCGCCCACTACAGTCGATCCGTGGCCAGCAAATCCACCGGGTCGGCGATCGAGCTCGAGGTCGGCGACCATACGATCCGCGTCTCCAACCCCGACCGCGTCTACTTTCCGGAGAGTGGCGCCACCAAGCTGGATCTGGTGCGGTACTACCTGAGCGTCGGGGACGGCATCGTCAACGCACTGCGCGACCGGCCCTGCATGCTGCACCGCTTTCCCAAAGGACTCGCGGGCGACAAGGTGCATCAGAAGCGGCTTCCCGCCGGCGCGCCGGACTGGATTCCGACTGTGCGGGTGTACTTCCCGCGCTATGGGAGGCATGCCGACGAGCTGTGCGTCGAGAAGCTCGCCGACGTCCTGTGGGCGGTGCAGATGTCCACGGTCGAGTTCCATCCGTGGAATTCGCGCGCCGCCGATACCGAGCGTCCGGACGAGTGGCGCATCGACCTCGACCCGATGCCGGATTGCCCGTGGTCACGAGTGCAACGGGTCGCCGGGGTGGTGCACGAGGTTCTCGACGAGATCGGCGCCGTCGGGTGGCCGAAGACCTCTGGCGGCAAGGGCATGCACGTGTACGTGCGGATCGCGCCGGATCAGGGATTCCAGGACGTGCGCCGCGCGGCGCTCGCGTTCGCCCGGGAAGTCGAGCGGCGGGCGCCCGACGACGTGACCACCACTTGGTGGCGGCGCGACCGCGATCCGAAGATGCTGTTCGTCGACTACAACCAGAACGCCCGCGATCACACCGTCGCCGCCGCCTACTCGGTACGCGGCGTCCCCGCCGCCACGGTCTCCACACCGGTACGCTGGGACGAAATTCCCGACATCGATCCGCGCGACTTCACCATGGCCTCCGTTCCCGCTCGCTTCGCCGAAATCGGCGATCTGCACGCGGGCATGGATGACGCGGTGTTCCACCTGGATCCTCTCCTGGAGTGGGCCGAGCGGGACAAGGTGGACGTGGAGCTCGACGAGGAGCAGAGCGAGGCCTAGCGCCGCGCCGAACGCACACCCTGCGGCCGGTCGGCGCACGCCGGGCGGTGTTACGGTCGCAACGTCTCGCTCGCGACCCACGTTCCTACTGCTCCGAAGGAGGTCCGTCCATGAACCGACCGGCAGTGACGATCGCGATCGGCCCCGCCGACCCACCTCCCACGCTGCTGGAGAAGGCCGTCGTGGGGGCGGGCGCCACCCTCTCCGATCTCGGCGAGGCGCGCGGGCTGATCTGGGCCGGCGACGCCGGCGAGTTCCCGGACGAATTACCCGCCGGTGTGGAGTGGGTGCAGCTTCCGGCCGCAGGCGTCGAGGACTGGTTCGCCGCGGGCGTCATCGCCAGGCATCCCGGTGTGCGATTCACCTCCGCCGCAGGCGCTTTCGCGGCGAGCGTGGCCGAGCACGCGCTCATGCTGCTGCTCGCGGGTGTCCGGTACCTGCCCGAGCATCTGCGCGCGTCGGACTGGCGGCAACAGGACTTCTTTCCGCACGTCGGCACGCTGCGCGGCAAGACGGTGACGATCGTGGGCGCGGGCGGCATCGGCCGCGCGCTGATTCCGATGCTGGTTCCGCTCGGCGCCCACATCATCGCGGTGAACCGCAGCGGGCGTCCGGTCACCGGCCCCGGCATCCCTTCTTCGGTCGAGACGATCTCCGCCGATCATCTCGGCCGGGTCTGGCCGCACACCGATCACGTCGTGATCGCCGCGCCCGCCACGCCCGCCACCAGGCATCTCGTCGGCGCGGACGAACTCGCGCGGCTCAAGCCGTCCTCGTGGATCATCAACGTCGCGCGCGGCAGCCTGATCGACACCGACGCACTGGTGGCCGCGCTGGCCTCCGGCGCGATCGGCGGCGCGGGCCTCGACGTCACCGACCCGGAGCCGCTCCCGGCCGGTCATCCCCTCTGGTCGCTACCGAATGCCATTGTCACTCCCCATGATTCGAATCCGCCGCAGCTGCGGTTGGCGGCCTTCGCCGACCATGTCGAAGCGAACGTCTCTCGATTCCTCGAAGGACGCCCGCTGCTGGCGCCGATCGACCCCGCGCGCGGGTACTGAGAGCGTTCGCGCACAACAGAATTCGAGCCGAGAGGGCCTTGTCATCCGGCGGCGACGGACGCGCCGGGCATGATCCGCGCGACCCGTCCGCTGCCGGGCGCAGCGTGCCCGCCACTGCGGAAAGCGCTCGGCGGTGCCGGTCGGGCGGTCGTTGTCCGGTGACGAGTCGGCTCGCGATCGGCATCAGCCGGACAGCGCTCGGCCGAGGATCTCCTCGATGACCTCACTCTTGGCGTTCGCGTAATGCTGCACGAATTTCCAGTCGCGAAGCGCGAGAGCTCTTTTCGTACAGTCGTAGTACTTCCGATCTTCGTCGTGCGCGCGCAGCCGGTCGCGGAAGGCGAGGATCCGCTCGATCTCCGGTGCGCCCGACTCCGGCGCGAACACGTGCAAATTCACGCTTCGGCGCGCACCGCTCTCCACCCGGCGGACAAGACAGCGATGCTGATACCAGTCCGCTTGCCGGACGCGCAGCGCGTACCCGGCTGCTTCGAGAGCCGGTAGATAAGCGGCTTCGTCGTCGGGGTCGGGAACCAGCAGCAAGATGTCGATCAGCGGCTTGGCCGCGAGACCGGGAACCGACGTGGATCCCGTGTGCTCGATCCGCAGCGCCACTTCGCCGAGTGCCGCGCGTATCACGGCTTCTTCCTCGGCATACCAGTCCGGCCACGCGGGGTTGTAGTCCTCCAGAACCACCTCGACCGCATAGGGCTCCACCTCGCCGACCATCGCCGCCGCGATCTCGTCGTCGTCCAACGTAGCCACGCGTCACGGTAGCCGGTCCGGATTACCTTCCACAAATGTGCCATTGACAACTGGCACATTCATGGCTGATTCTTAGCGCATGACAAGGTCAACGAGGACCTCGGTCCCCGGCGTTCCCACCACGCCCTCGACCCGAGCCACCGTGGCCGCGGCGGCCACCAGGCTCACGCTTCGGCCGGTGAACTGCGCGGTGCCGATGAACGCGCCGGGCGTCTGGTTCGCGCGCAAGCTCATCGCCACGCTGATGGCCGTCGGCGGTACCGTGCCGCCCGGTACGTCCGTCACGCAGGTCCGGTCGGGCGCGGTGCGCGGCGAATGGGTGCGGGCGGCGGGCGTGCCGTTCGGGAGGCGAGCGGTCTACTACATCCACGGCAGCGGGTATGTGATCTGCTCGGCGCGCACGCATCGCGCTCTCGCGGCTCGGCTGTCGGCGAAGACCGGCCTTCCCATCTTCCTCACCGACTATCGCCTCGCGCCCGAACACCGGTTCCCCGCCGCCGCCGACGACGTCGAGGCGGGTTACCGCTGGCTGCTCGGCCGGGGCATCGCCGCGGAAGACCTGGTGATCGCCTGCGACTCCGCGGGCGGGCATCTCGTACTGGACCTGCTCGTCGAGAACGGACGACACCGCCGCCCGCAGCCCGCGGCCGTCGCGATGTTCTCCCCGCTGCTGGATCTGACCCTCGGCTTGGCGGCCGAGCGGGAACGCGTCCGGCCCGATCCGCTGATCTCGGCCGCCGCCGCGAGCAGGCTGCCCGCGGCCTACACCGACGGTCACCCGGCCGACGCCCCGCGCCTGCGGCTGACCATCCCGCAGGGTCTCGCGCTGCCGCCGATCCTGGTGCAGGTCGGCGGTACCGAGATGCTCGCCGCCGACGCGCGGGCGCTGTGCGAGATGGTCCGGCGCGCGGGCGGCAGCTGCGAACTCGAGATCTGGCCTGGGCAACTACACGTCTTCCAGGCCCTTCCCCTGGTGGTGCCCGAGGCCGACCGAGCCCTCGCGCGCGCCGCCGACTTCCTGCGCGCGGCGCTGGTCGCTACCTCCGGTACGGAAAAGGTGAGCTGAGATGTTCGGATTGGACAAGCTGGTGGCCCTGGGCCGGGTTCGGCGCACGCACGGTGCGCGAGCCGTGGTCACCGGCGCGGGCAGCGGCATCGGCCGCGCGTTCGCGCTGGAGATCGCCGCTCGCGGCGGCCGGGTGATCTGCGCCGACATCGATGAGGCGCGCGCCGACGAAACGGTCGCCCTGATCGAACGCGCCCACCCGGGCGCCGCGCACGCCTTCCGCTGCGACGTGGCGCAACGCGAGGACGTGGAGTTGCTCGCCCGCTTCGCCGAAACACTGTTCGAGCGCCCGGTCGACCTGGTGATCAACAACGCGGGCGTCGGTATCGGTGGAAAACCCGTGGGGCGCATCGGCTTCGACGACTGGCAGTGGGCACTGGGCATCAACCTGTGGGGAGTCGTGCACGGCTGCGAGGTCTTCGCCCCGCGCCTGCGGGCCGCCGGACGCGGCGGCATCATCAACGTCGCCTCGGCCGCCGGATTCGCCGCCGCGCCCTCCATGGCCGCCTACAACGTGTCCAAAGCCGGTGTGCTGTCGCTGTCGGAGACCATGGCCGCCGAATTGAGCGGCACCGGTGTCGCGGTGACGGTGTTGTGCCCGACGTTCGTCCGCACGAACGTCGCGCGTGACGGCCGGATCACCGAGGAATCGGCGCAACTGGCCGACTTCCTCATGCGCTGGACCGGTTTCTCCCCCGAGCGCGTCGCGCGCACCGCCCTGGACGCGCACGACCGCGGCCGCCTCTATGTGCTCCCCCAACTGGACGCGCACGCCGTATGGCTGCTCAAGCGGTGCTTCCCCGCGCAGTACACCTACGTCCTCGGACTCCTGGAGCGGCTGCTGCCCGAGGACCACTCGACCACCACCGACCGCACGCCGGTCACCGACAAGACAGGAGTCTGACATGGCTGCCATCGCGATGGACTTCGACGACATGCTGCGCAAGATCAAGGATCGCCAGTGGGCGCTGGCCGACATCGACTGGGACGGGCCGGGCCGCGAGACCATCACGCCCGAACTGCACGCCAAGCTCAAGCCGTTCATGGCCGATCTGATGTGGATCGAGAACGTCGGCGCGCGCGGCTTCGCGGCGATGGCCAAGAAGGCGCCCACCGAGACGTTGCGCGAGATCTACCGCTACTTCCACGCCGAGGAGCAGAAGCACGCCAACGCCGAGCTCGCGCTGATGCGCCGGTGGGGCATGCTCGACGGCGACGAGATCCCGCAGCCGAACGTGAACGTCAAGCTGGTGATCGACTTCCTGGACAAGTACTCCGACGACATGTCGCTGTCGTTCCTCGGCACCGTGATCCCGATGCTGGAGGTCGCGCTGGACGGCGCATTGATCAAGTTCATCATGGACGAGATCGAGGACCCGGTCTGCCAGGAGGCGTTCAAGAAGATCAACTCCGACGAATCCCGGCACCTTGCCGTCGATTTCGCCGTGATGGATCTGCTCGGGCACGCGGAGATGCGCAAGCTGTTCATCGACCTGGTCGGCGGCTGGGCCAAGCCCTCGCTGATCATCGGCGTGCTGAGCTATGTGCCGCTGCTGAACAAGATGCGCGACAACATCGTCGCGATGGGCGTCGACGAGGAGAAGCTCTACGGCGCGCTCAAGCGGTACGCGAACGTCGGCGAGCGCAGCGAATTCGCGCGCAGGCTGCCGATGTACCAGATCGTGAAGACGCACGGCGGCTGGGTTATCGACCGCGGTCACCCCTACCACCTGGTGGCCGACGCGCTGGTGAAGATCACCGGGTTGCTGCCGAGGGCACTGCTGCGCAACAACCCGACCTGGTCGAAGGAACTGACCTACGAGCCCGCGGCATGACAGGGAACCCGATGAGCACCCACACCCTCGACGTCGCCGTGATCGGCGGCGGGTTCGCCGGAATCGGCACGGCCATCCGGCTGAAGCAGCGCGGCATCCATGATTTCGCGATCTTCGAGCGCGACGCCGCGATCGGCGGCACGTGGCGCGACAACACCTATCCCGGTGCGGCGTGCGACATTCCGTCGCGGTTGTACTCCTACAGTTTCGCGCCGAACCCGGATTGGTCGCGCACCTATTCCGGGAGCAACGAGATCCTCGGCTACATCGAGGCGATGGCCACGGAATTCCGGCTCGGTCCGCACCTGCGCTTCGGGCACAACATCACCGGCATCGTGTTCGACGAGCAGGCCGGAGTCTGGCACATCACGATCGAGGGCCACGCCGAGCCGATCCTCGCCCGCACCGTGGTGCTGGCGTCCGGGCCGCTGGCCAACGCGAGTCTCCCGGATATCCGCGGCATCGAGACGTTTCAGGGTCACAAGATCCACAGCGCTCGCTGGGATCACGACTACGACTTCACCGGCAAGCGAGTCGCGGTCGTCGGCACCGGGGCCAGCGCGGTCCAGATCATCCCGGAGCTGGTCGACAAGGCCGCCTCGGTGAAGGTGTTCCAGCGCACGCCCGGCTGGGTGCTGCCGCGGGTCGACCGGCAGACCAACGGCCTGACCAAGGAGCTCTACCGCCGCGTGCCCGCCGCCGAACAGCTGGCCCGGCGCGCCTGGTTCTACGGACACGAGTCGGTGGCGCTGGGCGTGGTGTGGAATACGCCGCTGACCAGGGTGGTCGAGCTGGTCGGCAAGGCACAGCTGCGCAGGCAGGTCAAGGACCCCTGGCTGCGCCGCCAGCTCACCCCGGACTTCCGGGCGGGCTGCAAACGCCTGCTGATGACCGACGACTACTACCCCGCGCTACAGCGGGACAACTGCAAGCTGATCACCTGGCCGATCGCCCGCATCTCCGAGCACGGCATCCGCACCGCCGAAGGCATCGAGCACCAGGCGGACTGCATCGTCTTCGCGACGGGGTTCGACGTCTCCAAGACCGGGACGCCAATTCCGGTGGCCGGGCGCGACGGCCGGATTCTCGCCGACGAATGGGCGCGTGGCGCCTACGCCTTCAAGAGCGTCGCCGTCTCCGGGTATCCCAACCTGTATTTCACCTTCGGACCCAATTCCGGGCCGGGGCACAACTCGGCGCTGGTGTACATGGAAGCCCAGATCGACTACCTCGTCGGCGCGATCGGCGTCATCCTGGACCGGGACCTGCGCATGCTCGACGTGCGGCAGGATCGGCAGGACCGCTACAACGCCGCCATCCAGCGCAAGCTCTCCGCCACCACCTGGAATTCGGGATGCCGCAGCTGGTATCTGACCGAGGACGGCTTCAACGCGACGATGTATCCGGGCTTCGCCACGCAGTACGTCCATCAGCTGCGCGCGGTCGATCTCGACGACTACCTCGTCATCGAGCAGACCGCCGACCAGCGGCGACAACGGGTGGCACCGGTTTCCTAGGTGCCGGGAGACCGGCGGCGCGGACGATAGACTCGGTCCGCAGGCAGTTCAGCGGCGCGCCGCCGGTCCATCGGCGCCTGGTCAGCGAGGGAGGTGAGGTCGACGCCGGAGTACCGGATCGATGACCTCGCGCGCGCCGCGGGCACCACCACCCGTAACGTGCGCGCTTACCAGGAACGCGGACTGCTGCCGCCGCCGGTCGGCAAGGACGGCAGGGCCAGCATCTACGACGACGCGCACCTCGAGCGGCTGCGCCTGATCGACGCGCTGCTGCAGCGCGGCTTCACCACCGCGCACATCGCCGACTTCATCACCAGCTGGGAGACCGGCAAGGACCTCACCGAAGTGCTCGGCCTGCAGCACGCCGTGACGGCGTCCTGGGCCAAGGACGAGACCTTCGAGGTGCCCCGCGAGCTGATCGGCACCATCCTCGGCGCCGACGCCGACGAACTGGTCGACCGGCTGCGCGAGATGAAGCTGGTCCGGCTGGAGGGCGACACGGTGGTGTTCACCGAGACCCAGCTGCTCACCTCGTTCGCCGAGTTGCACGAGTACGGCCTGGAACTGCGCACGCTCATCGAGATCTACGCCAAGGTGGCCGACCGCATCGATGACATCACGCACATCATGATCACCGCGGCCAAGCAGCACATCATCGATGAGCGCGGGCCCGGCTGGATGCCCGACACCAGCGGCGAAATCGCCGAGACCACAACGATGCTCAACAAGATGCGCGAACTGGCGGTGGCCTCGGTGCACGCCACGCTCGCCCGCTCACTGGACGTCACGCTGCGCCGCGAACTGGGCGATTATCTCGCCACGGCGGCCGAGCGAGAGAAACAGCGCAGCGAATCCGGCCGCGACGTACCCTCCTAGACAAGCGCAGAGTGCCGACCTTCGACGGATGGAGTCGCAGTGGCGTCCGACCGACCGAGAATCCCTCCGCTTCCGCTGGTACGGGCCGTCGAGTCGGTGCGCGGCGCCTTGGCTCTGGCGTTTCGCAAGCTGGTGCCCGGACACGTCGCACTGATGGAACTGATCGCCGCCGGGTGGATCACGCAGGCCATCCACGCCGCCGCGGTGCTCGGCGTGGCCGACGAACTCGCGGCGGGACCGCGCTCGGGTGCGGAGCTCGCGGCGGCGGTCGGCGCCGACGAGGGCGCCCTGCGTCGATTGCTGCGACTGCTGATCAGTCACGGCATATTCACCCAGCAGCGCGACGGACGCTACGCGCTGACGCCGATGGCACGAGCCCTGCGCCGCGATGCCGACGTGTCGTTGCGCGACGCGGTGCTGTTCTTCGGCTCGCCCGGGCACCGCAATCACTGGTCGCATCTGGTCGACGCGGTGCGCACCGGGAAGCCGGTCGGCGAGAAACTCGACGGGATGCCGTTCTTCGACTACGTCCAGCACGATCGCGAACTCGGCGAATTGTTCGACCGCGCGATGACCAGCATCGGCACCTTGGCGATGGAACCGCTGTTCGCTGCCTACGATTTCGGCCGTTTCGAGACCCTGGTCGACGTAGGCGGGGGCGAAGGGACGCTGCTCACCGAAATCCTGCGCCGCGCGCCCCGATCGCGCGGGATTCTGTTCGACCTGCCGGAGGTGGTGGCCGACGCACCCGATCGGCTCGCCGAACTCGGTCTCGCCGATCGCTGCGCGGTGCACAGCGGATCGTTCTTCGACAGCGTCCCCAAGGGGGGCGATGCCTACCTCCTCAAGCACATTCTGCACGACTGGGCCGACGCGGACGCCGGGCGCATTCTGCGCACGCTGCGCGCGGCCATGGAACCCGACGCCCGGTTGCTGATCGTCGAACTGGTCGTCCCCGAACACACCGCCCCGCATCCGAGCAAGTACATCGACCTGGAGATGCTGGTCAACGCGGGCGGCCGGGAACGCACCGAGGCCGAGTACCGCGAATTCCTCGCGCGGCACGGATTCACGCTGACCAGGCGCGTGCCGACGGTCTCACCGGACAACGTGCTGGAGGCGCGGCCGAGCTGACCGCCGCGATTCCGGAAACGCCGACAGCCGAAACGTGTTCGCTGATCGTCGGCTACGGCGTCGTGGCGGGGACGAGGAACGCGAGGGTGGCGATCCCCACGGCGCCGTCGGCCACGCAGGTGACGCGCATCGGCTTGCCGACCGGCGTCTGTTGCGATTCGAATCCGCTGTAGTAGCCGAACACCGGCCCGGACCGCCCCGACGGCTGGAAGAAGCCGAGACATTCGGCCTCCAGCACCGAGGCTCCCTCGCCGCTGTGGCACAGCGCGGCCGCGTCGGTGACGCCTCGGTCGACGTAGCAACCGGCCGGCTCCGCTCCCGCGGGCCCGGCTCCGGCCCAGACGAGGCCGCCCGCGAGGAACAGCAGAACAGTTCCCGCGCCCACTCGCCGTATCGTGGTGTGCACCGCAATCCCTCCTCGGCAGATCTCAGCCATACCCGGTTGTTGCCGTGCGGGGTAGTCGCTTCGCCCATGCGTCGCGATCCCTTCGAATATTCCAGCAGAACCGGAGCGGACGGTCGAGCACGACACCGCCTCGAAATCGCGGTTTTTCAGGACGGATGCCGGAGGGCCGTGGCGTCCCCGTGCGGTACATCTCTTGTCCCGGCGTCGGGAACGCTAGGCTACGAGCAGCATTGGCGGGTTCGGTGAGGATGTGATTCGGCCGTGGAATGGACCTTCACTCCGGACGAGTTCGCCTATATCTGGCGCGAGACCGACCTGGATCGCCACCCCTACCCGCTGCGCATCCTGGAGACGCCCCGCACCGAGGACGAGGCCGAGAAGTTGCGCATCGCCCTCGCCGAGCGGCTGCCGCTGCGCTCCGACCCCGACCTATCGGCATGCTTGCGCATTCTGGCCGAACCGCACACCAGGATCGTGGCGATCGGCGGCGCGCATCAACCGGGCAGTGAACTACGGTTGCTCGCCGCCGCCATCTACGATCGCGCCGTGCTCGCGGTGCAGGAACCGGGCGCGGGCCCGGATTTCGGTGGCCGCGTTCGCGTTTCGATCGGCCACAGCGCCAAACTGGGCCGGCGGATCGCGGCGCTGCTGCCGAGGACGCCCGCGGGCCGCGAACCCGCTCGGGTCGCGTCCGGTGACGCGGTTCGCGACCAGGAGACCGTGCGCGCGCGGCAGCAGGCGGCGCCCCGGATCCGCAAGCTGCTGCTCGAACCGCATACCGCCGAGGGCCACATCAGAATCGAACCGCGACTGGATCGTCCCACCCCGCCGCCACCGATCCACTACACCTGGATCGATGTACGCGACGACGGAAGATACCTGATCAAAGCGGGCGACGAAGTGCGGATCGCCCCCGCTTCCGCCGAGCAGATCGCCCTCCAATTGCAAAAGCGCATACCGGTATAGCTCGTTTTCGCGGCCGTGGCCGCCGACTAATGCTGACCAGGCACCGAGCTTCCGGTTAGTCTGAGGCGGACCGACCGATCTCAGGGGTGAGCGATGACGATCGAGACCAGCCGAGCCGATATCGCCCGATTCAAGGAGGCCGCGCAGAGCGGGACCGTCCAGTTCGATCCGGCGGCGGCTCGGCAGTGCGCTGAAATGTACGAGCGGCAGGCCGATCGGCTGCTCCACCTACAGCAGCGCCTCCAATCCGCCGCGGATCTGGGCGGTTTCGGTGGATTCGTCTCCGCACAGCAATTGCAGGCCGGTTTCAGCCACAAGGCGCGGGACGCGGCCGCACTGCTCGACCACTACATCGAAGCGGCCTACCGCATGAAGGAAGCGTTCTTGATCAGCGGAGGACTGTTCGAAGAGGCCGACGCCGCGAGCGCCGCCGCACTGCGCGCGGTCCAGACGAGGTTGCCCCGATGAGCGGCTCCGATCCCACCCACATCAGCTCGATGGAGCATTTCGAGTCCCTGCGGCACGAGGAGATCTACGCGAAGGCGCAGCAGATCGACGCCGCGCAGGTACTGCGCGCCTCGACGATCTGGCTCGAGGCCGCAGGGGCGCTCACCACGTCGTTCCCACTCACTCGCGGCAGTGTGGACCGCGTGATGGACACGGCCGGATGGAAAGGCGCCGCCGCCGACGCCGCGCAGGCATGCGCGCGCAGTTTCGCGGCCTCGGCCGACGAGCTGGCAGCGGTGCTCGGTCAAGTGGGCGCCCGGCTCGGCGGGGTCGCCGCGGCCGCCGAGGCGGTGAAACTCGCGGTGGTGCCGCCGGGCGCTTCCGGGCCGGTCGGCGCGATCGCGCGACTGCTGGAAGCGGCGCACGTCATCAACGCGCAGATGGCGCAGGAGGCGCTGCGCCAGGAAGCCGTGCTCGCGATGAACATGGTCTACAAGCCCGCCTACTCCGCCGCGGGAACCGCCGTGCCCGCGCTGCCCGAACCACCCGCTGTCACGGCGCCGGCCGCACCACAGGCGCTCTCCCCAGGCACGCCGAGGTACTCGACACCCGAGCCGGTGCTATCGGACGACGAATCATCGCCGGACACAACGCAACCCGCACCTGATACCACGCGACCCACACCCGACGCTCCGGAATCGTCCGCGCCGTCCCACCCTCCGTCATCGCCGACACAACCGGTGCCGGACGCACAGCAGACTCCCTCGGCGCCACCCACCCAGCAGACGCCACCACCGCAGCAGTCCCCCTCCACCGAGACCCCGGCGCCGCAGCAAGCTCCGTCCACCCAGACACCGACGCCACAACCCACGCCGTCGCCGTCCCCCGAGCCTGCACCGCAGACACAGCAGGCGCCCTCGACCACACCTCCGCCGCCGAGTCCTGCTCCCGCACCGGACATTCCGGAGCCCGTGCAACCGCCCAGCTCGTCGGCGCCGCCCGCACCGCAAATCCCGGAACCCGTGCAACCACCGAGTTCGTCGGCGCCGCCACCGCCTACCGAACCACCCGCACAGGTTCCCGAACCGGCACAACCGCCGAGCTCGTCAGCACCTCCACCGCCCGCACCGCAAACTCCGGAACCGGCACAACCGCCGAACTCGTCGGCACCCCCACCGCCACCGGCCGCACCGCAAACTCCGGAACCGGCGCAACCGCCGAGCCCGTCGGCACCGCCACCGCCCGCACCGCCAGCACCGCAAACCCCGGAACCCGTGCAACCACCGAGCTCATCGGCACCCCCGCCGCCACCACCCGCACCGAGCCCAGCACCGCCCCCGCAACCCCCGGCTCCGGGCCCCGCGGTTCCACTGCCCGATCCGGGTGGTCAACCCGGCGTCACCGGCCCGGTGGAAGGCAACCAGCAGCAGATACCGACGACCAACCAACCGGGCGTCGTCCCGTCCTGAGGCCGGTCCGCCGCCTCGGTCACCACGCCGGGGTGGCGGGGAGTTCCCGGCAGCATCGCGCCGGGCGCTCAGCGCATCTCGGATGTGGATGGTGTCACCACGCCGTCTCTACACCGCACAACTTGATGCCGACCGGTTGAGCCCCGGAACCGCTTCGCGTCGCCGCGACAACCACCGGCGGACAGAGTTCGGCCGAGCCGCGATCGACCCGCCCGGGCTCGCGAACTACTCCCCTGGAGTGCACGAGCAGACGAGTTTCTCAGGTTGGGCCCGGGACGTCAGGTCGGGGACGAAAGAGCGCATGACTGTGCCCGACATGCCCGACATGCCCGCAGCCAGTGCGAAATCAGACCTTGACCAGGTCGTCGGCGTGAATCACGGGGCGTTGCATCGTGTCGGGGAGTTCGGCGGTCGAGCGGCCGAGCATTCCCGCCAGTTCGGTGCTGTCGTATTCGACGACGCCACGGGCGACGACACGACTGTCGGGGGCCACCAGGTCCACCACGTCACCGCCGTAGAAGCGGCCCCGCACGCCGACGATTCCGGCCGCGAGCAGCGATCGGCGCCGGTGCGCCACCGCTTGGACGGCGCCGTCGTCGATGAGCAGGGCGCCGCGGCTGTCGGCGGCGTGCCGGACCCAGAACTTGCGGGCGGACAGGCGCACCGGGCGGGCGGCGAACGCGGTGCCGACGGTGCCGGTGGTCAGGGCGGTGGCGGCCGACGAGGCGGCGGCCAGCAGCACCGGCACACCCGCGTCCGCGGCCAGGCGCGCCGCCGACAACTTCGACGCCATGCCGCCGGTGCCGAGCGCGCCGCCGCTGCCCGCGATGACGCCGTCCAGGTCGGCACTGCTGCGCACCTCGGGAATCAGCGTGGCCGCGCCCTTGCGGGGGTCGCCGTCGTAGAGACCCGCCACATCCGACAGCAGTACCAGCGCGTCGGCGCCGACCAGGTGGGCGACCAGCGCGGCGAGCCGGTCGTTGTCACCGAAGCGGATCTCTTCCGTTGCCACGGTGTCGTTCTCGTTCACCACGGCCACCGCGCCGAGCGAGCGCAGGCGATCGAGGGTGCGCTGGGCGTTGCGGTGATGCTCGCGGCGGGCGAAGTCATCGGCGCTCAGGAGCACCTGCCCGACCGTGCGGTGGTACCGGGCGAACGACGTGCCCCACGCGTGCGCGAGGGCCAGCTGCCCGACGCTCGCTGCGGCCTGCTTGGTCGCCAGATCACGCGGACGGCTGGTCAAGCCCAGTGGCGCGATGCCCGCGCCGATCGCCCCCGAGGAGACCACCACCACATCGGATCCGGCGCGCATCCGCGCCTCCACCGCGTCGGCGAGCAGATCCAGCCGCGCGGTGTCCAAGCCGCCTTTCAGACTGGTCAGCGCCGACGAACCGATCTTCACCACGACCCGGCGCGCCGCCGCGATCGCCCGCCGCGCCTCGCTCAGGCCCGACGAATCCGCCTCGGCGGTAACCGATTTCATCTGCATCGCCACCGAACTCCCTGCGCCACAATCGAATCCACGTCAGCCGGGACCGTTGCCACGACCATACCCGGACCGCCCGCGATCGAGCCCGCCGAACGCGGCGCCCGCCGCGAGCGCACGACTCGACCGTCGTCCACGTCTACTCCTCGTCTTCCCGGACCAAACCGCGGCGCACCCGGGACGCGTGCTTGCGCTCGGACGCGCTGACCCGATCGGTCTGCTCCAGCCGGATGTCGGTGCCGCGCCCGGTGGGCACCATGTCGATGCCCGCCGAAATCTGGGGTTCCCACTCGAATGTCACATCGCCGATGGTCACCGGCGCTCCCGGCTCCGCGCCCAGCCGCACCAGCTCGTCTTCCACGCCGAGGCGGGCCAAACGGTCGGCCAGGTAGCCGACGGCCTCGTCGTTGTCGAACTGGGTCTGCCGTACCCAGCGCTCCGGCCTGGTGCCGCGCACGATGAAGCCACCCGGCTCCTCCGGGTCGGCGAGCACGCGGAACCCCGTGTCGTCCACCGCGATCGGGCGGATGACCGGGCGCTTGGGCGCGGCCTGCGGATGCTCCTCGCGGTACCGGCGCACCAGGTCGGCGAGGGCGAAGGTCAGGGGGCGCAGGCCCGCCCGGCTCACCGCGGAGATCTCGAACACCGGCCAGCCGCGCTCGGCGAACTCCGCGGTCACCATCTCGGCCAGTTCGGCCGCGTCGGGCACATCGATCTTGTTCAAGATCACCACACGCGGCCGGCTCGCCAGGTCGCCGAGTTCGGCGTCCGCGCTCAGCGCGGGCTTGTAAGCGGCGAGTTCGGCCTCGAGCGCGTCGACGTCGGACACCGGGTCGCGGCCGGGCTCCAGCGTCGCGCAGTCCACCACGTGGGCGAGCACCGCGCAGCGCTCGAGGTGCCGCAGGAAGTCCAGGCCCAGACCGCGCCCCTCGCTGGCCCCAGGGATCAATCCGGGCACATCGGCGACGGTGAAGGTGGTGTCACCGCTGGCGACGACGCCGAGGTTGGGCACCAGTGTGGTGAACGGGTAGTCGGCGATCTTCGGCTTGGCCGCCGACAGCACCGAGACCAGCGAGGACTTGCCTGCCGAAGGGAACCCGACGAGCCCGACGTCGGCGACCGACTTCAGCTCCAGAACCAGGTCGAGTTCTTCGCCGTCCTCGCCGAGCAACGCGAAACCCGGCGCCTTGCGGGCCTTCGAAGCCAGCGCGGCATTGCCGAGCCCGCCGCGGCCGCCGCGCGCGACGATGAAGCGGTTGCCCGAACCGACCAGGTCGACGAGCACCTTGCCGTCGTCGTCGAGTACGACGGTGCCGTCGGGCACCTTGAGCACCAGATCGGCGCCCTGCTTGCCGTCGCGGTTGCCGCCCTCACCCGGCTTGCCGTTGCCCGCCTTCGCGTGCGGGTGGAAATGGAAGTCCAACAGGGTGTGCACATTGGCGTCGACCTCGAGGATGACGTCGCCGCCGTTGCCGCCGTTGCCGCCGTCCGGGCCGCCGAGCGGCTTGAACTTCTCACGGTGCACCGAGGCGCAACCGTGGCCGCCTTTACCCGCACGCACATGCAGTACGACACGGTCGATGAACTTGGACATACGCCGAATCATCCTCCTTCGGGACTGGTCGTACTGGGACTGCTCGTTCGAGAACACGAAAAACGGGCCAGGGTTTCGAGACCCTGACCCGCTCGCTGTGTATCCGGAAGTGGTTCGGCGGTCAGGCCTGAACCGGCTCCGGGGCCACGATGTTGACGGTCTTGCGTCCACGCTTGGTGCCGAACTCGACCGCGCCCGCCGACAGGGCGAACAGGGTGTCGTCACCGCCACGACCGACGTTCACGCCGGGGTGGAAGTGGGTGCCGCGCTGACGCACGAGGATCTCGCCCGCCTTGACGGTCTGGCCGCCGAAGCGCTTGACGCCGAGTCGCTGGGCGTTGGAATCACGCCCGTTGCGGGAGCTGGACGCACCCTTCTTGTGTGCCATAGCTGGTTCTCCTCGGGATGTCTTACTTGATGCCGGTGACCTTGAGGACCGTCAGCGGCTGACGGTGACCCTGGCGCTTGTGGTAGCCGGTCTTGTTCTTGAACTTGTGGATGCGGATCTTCGGGCCCTTGGTCTGCTCGACCACCTCGGCGGCCACGGAGATGTCGGCCAGCTTCGCGGCGTCGGTGGTCAGCTCGGCGCCGTCGACGACGAGGACCGGATTCAGCGCCACGGCGGTGCCCGGCGCGCCCTCGATCTTCTCGACCTTCACCAGGTCACCGACCGCGACCTTGTACTGCTTTCCGCCGGTCTTGACGATCGCGTACGTTGCCATCGGTCGGCTGCCCTTCTTCCTGTAGTGCTCGGCACTCGTTCACGCGGCGACACCTCCGGTTTGATGCCACCGGAAACCGCCACACGACTGGTCTGGTAATCGTCACCGCCTCGGCATCTGGTGGCTCTCGGTACTGAACTGTCGAGAACCGGGCCACGGAGACAAAACATGTTGTCACCGGGCAGCGACTGTCCAAGATTACAGGACGGCCACCGCCACGACCAAACCGGCGCCCACCCCCGCTGCCGGGCGATGCCACCGGTTCGCTGCCGAGACGCACGTGGCCCCCGCCGGAGACGCCGGCGGGGGCCATGGAACGTGCGCGATGACTCAGTGCGACGCGTCCGGCGCGCCCGCCGGGCGGCCGACCGCCCGCCTGCGCGGCCGACCGCGCTGCGGCAATTCGACCGGTTCCGGCTGGGAGTAGTCGATCGCGGGCGCGGGCGCCTGCTCCCCGGTGGGCAGTACGAACACCGCTCCCGAACTGTCCGCGGCGGGCGCCGCGGCCGAACGGGCAACCCTCCGGCGACGAGACGGACGGCCCGCGCCGGGTTCGGCGACACCGTTGGCGGTGGCACCGTTCTCCGATACCGGGACGGACTCGGCAGCCGGGACCGGCTCGGCGACGGGCTCGGCCTCGGGAGCCGGAACCGACTTCTCGACGGCGGCGGGCTCCTGCGCCGGTACCGGCTCGACCCGCTCGACTTCCTCGATGACCTCGACCACTTCGGCGGGCTCGGTCTCCGGCTCCTCGGCGGGCACCGCCACGGCGGCCTCGACGGTCTCGGCGACCACTCGCTCGTCGGCGGGCTGCTCGGCGCTCGCGGCCCGCGGTTCGGCGGCGGTCTCCTCGGCCGATTCCGGCTCCTCGTCGGTCTCCTCCGAGTGGTGCGCGGCCATCGCGAGCGCGACCGGATGCGCCCGTTTGACGGCGGCATCTTCCTCGAGCTCGACCGCGGGTCCGGACCCGTTGGCGGGCTGGGCCGGTGCCTGCGCGGTCTTGTCCCGGCCACGACGCCTGCGCGAACCGCTCTCCTTGGTGCGCCCGGCGGCCTCTTCGCCGGAACCGGGCTCCACCGGGTAGGTGTGCACGAGGAGGCCGCGTCCGTGGCAGTGCTCGCAGGTCGTGGAGAACGCCTCGACCAGGCCGGTGCCCAGCTTCTTGCGGGTCATCTGCACCAGGCCCAGCGAGGTGACCTCGGAGACCTGGTGGCGGGTGCGGTCCCGGCCCAGCGCCTCGGTGAGGCGGCGCAGCACCAGGTCGCGGTTGGACTCGAGCACCATGTCGATGAAGTCGACGACGATCATGCCGCCGATGTCGCGCAGCCGCATCTGGCGCACGATCTCCTCGGCCGCCTCCAGGTTGTTCCTGGTGACGGTCTCCTCCAGGTTGCTGCCGCCGGAACCGGTGAACTTGCCGGTGTTCACGTCGATCACCGTCATGGCCTCGGTGCGGTCGATCACCAGGGTGCCACCCGAGGGCAGCCACACCTTGCGATCCAGCGCCTTGGCCAGCTGTTCGTCGATCCGATAGGTCTCGAACACGTCGACGCCGTTGTTCTCGTGCCGGTTGACCCGGGCGAGCAGGTCCGGCGCGACGGTGCCGATGTACTTCTCCACCGTGCTCCAGGCCCGGTCACCCTCGATGACCAGCTTGGAGAAGTCCTCGTTGAACAGGTCGCGGATGACCTTGACCAGCAGGTCCGGCTCTTCGTAGAGCGTCTTGGGCCCGTTGTTGTCCTTGCCGGTCTGCTGCTGGATCGTGCGCCAGGTGGCCTGCAGCCGCTCCACGTCGCGGGCCAGCTCGGTCTCGCTGACGCCTTCGGAGGCGGTGCGGATGATCACACCGGCGTCGGAGGGCACGATGTCGCGCAGGATCTCCTTCAGGCGCTTGCGCTCGGTGTCGGGCAGCTTGCGGCTGATCCCGGTGGAGGTGCCGCCCGGCACGTACACCAGGAAGCGCCCGGCCAGGCTGATCTGCGTGGTCAGACGAGCGCCCTTGTGGCCGACCGGGTCCTTGCTCACCTGGACCAGCACCTGGTCGCCCGGCTTGAGCGCCTGCTCGATCTTGCGCTCCTTGCCGCCGAGCCCGGCGGCCTCCCAGTTGACCTCACCGGCGTAGAGCACGCCGTTGCGGCCGCGGCCGATGTCGACGAACGCGGCCTCCATGCTGGGCAGGACGTTCTGCACCCTGCCGAGGTAGACGTTGCCGACCATGGACGCCGAACCGGTGCTCGTCACGAAGTGCTCGACCAGGACGTTGTCCTCGAGCACGGCCACCTGCGTCGCGGTGGGGTGGTCGGGGAAGGACTTCTCGCGCACGACCATCACGCGATCGACGGCTTCGCGCCGGGCCAGGAACTCCGACTCGGTCAGGATCGGCGGACGGCGGCGGCCCGCCTCGCGTCCGTCGCGACGGCGCTGCCGCTTGGCTTCCAGCCGGGTGGAGCCGGTGATGCCCTGCACCTCGTCGGCCGCGGCGGCGCGGCTCCGGGCCTTGTTGCGCGGTTCGCGCTCGTGCACGACCGTGTTCGGCGGATCGTCGTCGGCCGATTCGCTATCGCCCGACTCACCGGCCACCTTGCGGCGACGGCGACGACGGCGACGACGGGTGGAGCCTTCCGGCGCACCGTCCTCGTCGTCCCCTTCGCCCTCGGCGGTCTCCGCGGACTCCGCCGCCTCGGCGGACTCGGTGGTCTCGGGAACCGATTCGTCCTCGTTCTCGGACTCGTTCTCGTCGCCCTCGCCGTCGGACTGCTGCTCACCACGGCCGCGTCCGCGTCCGCGGCGACCACGGCGCCTGCGGCGGGGCTGATCTTCGTCATCCTGCTGGTCGGCCGCCTCGTGCTCGTCCTCGGCGGGCTCGGTCTCGTCCTCGGCGGGCTCGGGCGCCCGCTCCTCGGTACGCCGAGTGTCGCGCTCGGCGCGACGCTGCTTACGCGCCTGCTCGGCCGCTGCGGCGTCCGGCGACAGGAACAGCGGCGCCTGCACCGCGGCGGCGGCCTCGAACACCGCCGGGGCCACCGGCTCGGGCTCCGGTCGCTCCGAGTGCGTGAACAGTTGCGTGTGCTGGGTAGCCGAAGTACCGGTCGGCACGGGCGTGGCGCCCGGCACCTCCGGCGCGGAGAAGAGGACCCCGGCCCCGGTGAAGGGCGTCTCGGTGGGCGCTTCCCGCCCGGATCCAGCCGGTTGTCCGCCCGCGACCGGGGCGTTCGTGGCGTCTTCGGGAGGCTCGGCGGTCTGCGCCGGTGCAGAGGCGTCTACCTGGCCCGCGGCGGGTTGCGCGGTCGCGGCGTCCGCCTCGACCGTCCCCAAGGCGTCGCGCACCGACTCCGCGACGGCCCGGTCGACGTTCGACTGGGCGCTGCGCGCGTCCGCCCCCATCTCGGTCAGCTTGGCCAGGATGCGCTTGCTCGTTACCCCCAGCAGCTTGGCGAGTGCATGAACTCGGATTCGCTCCGGCAATTGTTCGGCATCCTGTGATGTTGTTTCCAGCGGCTCTTGATCGGCCACGAAGTCTCCTCGGGCCCCCGGGCGCGTCCCTCCCGGCGGGAGTGACGCGGCCGACGCGGGGGCGCTGTCCGTTCGACCCGCACCCGGTGGGCGCGAGTTCAAGTGGTCTCGCCCCGCGTGCCCGGTTATCTCTCGGTTTTTCGTCGTTCGGGCTAACTGGTCACGCGGCGCCTGGCTGTATGGCTGAACTCCGCGGTCCGAGCGCTCATCCAGCGTGCCTGCGCGGACAACCGACCCTGTAACCAGGCCGTTTGTCCATGGCAGCGATGATCGGCATCGAACCGTGGTGTCATCCGGCTGCGCTCGTCACGTCTCGTTCGCGCACCTGCACGAACAGTCGGCATCGAAAGCAGCCGATGCCAGTATCCCACACCGCGCGCCGGGCGTTCGCCATCGGCGCTCGAACCGGTCCGGCCCGCGGCGCGAACACGCCGGTCGCGGCGGCGCGGGCACGGCGCTCGAGACTCGGTCAGGCGGGCCGATCGGGGAACCAGAGCGCGATCTCGCGCTTGGCCGATTCGGGCGAATCCGAGCCGTGGACCAGGTTCTCCTGGGTCTCCAGAGCGAAGTCTCCGCGAATGCTGCCGGGCACGGCCTTCTCCACCGGGTCGGTGCCACCCGCGATCTGACGGAAGGCGGCGATGGCGCGGGGGCCTTCCAGGATGGCCGCGACGACCGGGCCCGAGGTGATGAACTCGATCAGGGACCCGAAGAACGCCTTCTCGGCGTGCTCGGCGTAGTGGCCCTCGGCCAGCTCCACGGATACGTGCTTCAGTTCGAGGGCGGCGATCTTCAGGCCCTTGCGCTCGATACGTGCCAGCACCTCGCCGACAAGGCCACGGGCCACACCGTCCGGCTTGATGAGTACCAACGTCTGCTCAGTCACGGCGCACAGCCTATCCGGCACACTTCCGGGCACCGCATCAGCGGTCGGACCGACCGGCGTCCCGGTGGCGCAAGCGGCCGTGCCCGCGTGCCCTGCGGCTACGACCGCTGGATGCGCTGGCTGGGCAGCAGGCCCTTCTCCATCCGGCCGCGCACGTCGGCGCGCAGCACCAGCAGGAAGCCCCAGACCACGCCGAACACCACGCCGATGACGCCGATGGACACATGGATGAACGCGCCGAGCAGAACGAGCACCTGAAGCCCGAGGTTGAACGGGAGCGCCCAGGAACGCCGCTGCACCCCCGTCCCGAGGAACATCACCACCGCGAGAACCACGAGGTAGGTGCCGGACAGCCAGGTCACCCCGCCGCCGACGTCGGCGACCACCGGTAGCGCCAGCAGCACCACGATCGCCTCGAGCACCAACGTTCCCGCCATCACCCCGCGGAAACCCTTCCACGGGTCGGTCGCGGGCGCGGGTACCGCTTGCTCGCCTCGGTCGGCCGGTTCGCTCATGGTGTGCCCTCCTCGGCATCCGCCGGGCACTCGGGGTGTCCGGCGTTCGTGCGGCGGTTCTCGATGAGCGCGGACCCGCCGTGGTCACCTGGGCCGCCGTCGGTGAGCCCGGCGCTCACGCCGGCTCCTTCCCGAACAGCGCGCGGGCTGCCCCGGCCGTGACCACCGACCCCGTCACCACCACTCCCGCGCCGGAGACCATCTCGCCCGCCTCGCCCACCTCTTCGGCGATCGCGATGGCGGTTTCCAGCGCGTCGGGCAGGGTGGCGGCGGAGACCACGCGCTCGTCGCCGAACCGCTGCACCGCGAGGTCGGCGAGGGTCTCCACGTCCAGTGCGCGAGGCGAACCGTTGCTGGTGACGACGATCTCGTCGAACACCGGCTCCAGGGCGGCGAGGATGCCCTCGGCGTCCTTGTCACCGAGCACCGCGACCACACCGACCAGCTTGCGGAAGTCGAACTCCTCGTTCAACGTCGCGGCCAGCGCTCGCGCGCCCGCCGGATTGTGCGCGGCGTCGATGAAGATGGTCGGCGCGTTGCGCATCCGCTCCAGCCGCCCGGGGCTGGTGACGCTCGCGAAACCGGCGCGCACGGCGTCGATGTCCAGTTTGCGCTGCGCGCCCGCGCCGAAGAACGCCTCCACGGCCGCGAGCGCGAGCACCGCGTTGCGCGCTTGGTGCTCGCCGTGCAGCGGCAGGAAGATCTCGTCGTACACCCCGCCCAGGCCCTGCAATTCGAGTTGCTGCCCGCCCACCGCGATCTGCCGGGCGAGCACGCGGAACTCGGCGCCCTCACGCGCGACCGCGGCGTCCACCGCCACGGCGCGGCGCAGCAGCACCTCCATCGCCTCGGGGTCCTGCTCCGCGATCACCGCGACGTTGTCGCGCGGTACCAGGCTCTCCGGTGCCCGCTTGATGATCCCGGCCTTCTCCCCCGCGATCGAGGTCAGATCCG
Organism: Nocardia sp. NPDC005745; assembly: GCF_040630775.1. Lineage (NCBI taxonomy): Bacteria > Bacillati > Actinomycetota > Actinomycetes > Mycobacteriales > Nocardiaceae > Nocardia > Nocardia sp. NPDC005745. The sequence goes on along the minus strand of NZ_JBEXYF010000003.1, from coordinate 88,833 downwards.
GGCCGAGGTAGTCGGTGTGATCCAAACCGATCGGTGTGATCACCGCGACCTGCCCGTCGACGACGTTCGTGGCGTCCCAGGAACCGCCCATCCCCGTCTCGACGACCGCGACGTCGACCGGCGCCTCGGCGAAGGCCGCGAAGGCCATACCGGTGAGCACCTCGAACTTGCTCATCGCAGGCCCGCCCGCGGCCGCCGACTGCTTGTCGATCATCTCGACGAAAGGCAGCAGTTCGCGGTAGAGCTCCACGTACCGGGCCGGGGTGATCGGCGCGTCGTCGATGCTGATCCGCTCGGTGGCCAGCTGCAGATGCGGGCTGGTGATCCGGCCTGTGCGCCGATGCAGCGCGGTGAGCAGCGCGTCGATCATCCTGGTCACCGAGGTCTTGCCGTTGGTGCCCGCGATGTGGATCGCCGGGTAGTTCTGCTGCGGCGAACCGAGCAGGTCCATCAGCGTGGCGATCCTGGTGAGCGACGGCTCGATCTTGGTCTCCGGCCAGCGCCGGTCGAGTTCGGCCTCGACCAGCGCCATCTCGGCCAGTTCCACCGGCGACGGGCCGGAGCCCAGCCGCGCTCCGCCGCCACGGCGCTCGTCGTCGCCGTATTGCGGTTCCGGCTCGTGGTTCACTTGCCGCTCAACTCCGCCAGTCGCGCCCCGATGCGCGCCACCTCGTCGGAGGCGACCTGCTGCCTGCCACGGATCTTGTCGACCACGTGCTCGGGCGCCTTGGCCAGGAACGCCTCGTTGCCGAGCTTGGCGGCGGTGCCCTGCAATTCCTTCTGCGCGGCGGCCAGATCCTTCTCCAGCCTGCGGCGTTCGGCGTCCAGGTCGACCGCGCCCGAGGTGTCCAGCTCCACGGTGACCGTCCCCGCGCTCAGGCGGACCTCCACCGACGCGGTCGCGGCGAAGTCGGCGCCGGGCTCGGTCAGCCGCGCCAGGTTCGCCACCGACGCCGCCTGCTCGCCGAGCCCCGCCTCGTCCACGCCGATCAGCTTGGCCGCGACCTTCTGCTTGTCGGCCAGGCCCTGATCGCTGCGGAAGCGCCGGATCTCCGTGATCAACCGCTGGGTGTCCGAGACGCGTTGCGCCGCTTCCTGATCCGCCGGCACCCCGGAGGCCTGCGGCCACGGCGCGATCACCACCGACGCACCGCCGGTCAGCGCCTGCCACAACGACTCGGTGACGAACGGGATGACCGGGTGCAGCAGGCGCAGCACCGCGTCGAGCACCCACCCGAGCACCAGCTCGGTGGCCTCGGCGCGGGCGCCGTCGGCGGCGAACTGCACCTTGGCCAGCTCCAGGTACCAGTCGCACAGCTCGTCCCAGGCGAAGTGGTAGAGCGCCTCGCACGCCTTGCCGAACTCGTAGGCGTCGAACGCGGCGTCCGCTTCGGCGCGCACCGCGTCCAGCCGGTCCAGGATCCAGCGGTCGGCGTCGGTGAGCTGCGCCCGATCGGGCAGATCGCCCACCCGCGCGCCGTTCATCAGCGCGAACTTGGTCGCGTTGAACAGCTTCGTCACGAAGCTGCGCGAGGCGAGCACGTGCGGCTCGCCGACCGACAGGTCACCGCCGGGCTGCGCGCCGCGAGCGAGGGTGAACCGGGTGGCGTCGGCGCCGAAGGTGTTGATCCAGTCCAGCGGGTCGATGCCGTTGCCGCGCGATTTGGACATCTTCTTGCCGAACTGGTCGCGGATCAGGCCGTGCAGGAACACGTCCTTGAACGGCACCTGCCGCTCGCCGCTCTTGCCCGCGGTCAGCGCGGCGTCCTCGGCGACGTAGGTGCCGAACATCATCATCCGCGCCACCCAGAAGAACAGGATGTCGTAGCCGGTGACGAGCACGCTGGTGGGATAGAACTTCTCCAGCTCGGCGGTGGCGTGCGGCCAGCCCATCGTGGAGAACGGCCACAGGCCGGAGGAGAACCAGGTGTCGAGCACGTCCGGGTCCTGCACCCAGCCCTCGGGCGCCTGCTCGTCGGGCCCGACGCAGGCCACTTCGCCCTCGGGCCCGTACCAGATCGGGATGCGGTGGCCCCACCACAGCTGACGCGAGATGCACCAGTCGTGCATGTCGTCGACCCAGCCGAACCAGCGCGGCTCCTGGCTCTTGGGGTGGATCACGGTGTCGCCGCTGCGCACGGCGTCACCGGCCGCCTTGGCCAGCGACTCGACCTTGACCCACCACTGCATGGACAGGCGCGGCTCGATAGGCTCGCCGGTGCGCTCGGAGTGCCCGACGCTGTGCAGGTACGGCCGCTTCTCGGCGACCACCCGGCCCTCCCGCGCGAGCCGCTCACGCACCTCGACGCGCGCCTCGAACCGGTCCATGCCGTCGAATTCGGTTCCGGTGCCGGTGATCCGGCCGCGCTCGTCCATGATCGTCGGCATCGGCAGGCCGTGCCGCAGACCCATCTCGAAGTCGTTGGGGTCGTGCGCCGGTGTGATCTTCACCGCGCCCGAGCCGAATTCGGGATCGACGTAGTCGTCGGCGATGATCGGAATCTGCCGCCCGGTGATCGGATGTTCCAGGGTGGTGCCGATCAAGGCCCGGTAACGCGGGTCCTCCGGATGCACGGCCACCGCCGTGTCGCCGAGCATGGTCTCCACCCGGGTGGTGGCCACGACGACATGCGGCTGGTCGTCGTCCAGCGACCCGTAGCGCAGCGAGACCAGCTCGCCTTCCACATCCTCGTACTTGACCTCGATGTCGGAGATCGCGGTGCGCAGCTCCGGCGACCAGTTCACCAGCCGCTCCGCGCGGTAGATCAGGCCCGCGTCGTAGAGCCGCTTGAACATGGTCTGCACGGCGCGCGAGAGGCCCTCGTCCATGGTGAAGCGGTCCCGGCTCCAGTCCACGCCGTCGCCGAGCGCGCGCATCTGCCACTGGATGGCGCCGCCGGACTCCCGCTTCCAGTCCCAGACCTTCTGCACGAACAGTTCGCGGCCGAAGTCTTCCTTGGTCTTGCCGTCCACCGCGAGCTGCTTCTCCACCACGGTCTGGGTGGCGATGCCCGCGTGGTCCATGCCGGGCAGCCAGAGCACCTCGTAGCCCTGCATGCGCTTGCGGCGCGACAGCGTGTCCATCAGGGTGTGGTCGAGCGCGTGGCCCATGTGCAGGGTGCCGGTGACGTTCGGCGGCGGCAGCACGATCGAGTAGGCCGGCTTGCCGCTGCCCGGATCGGCGGTGAAATAGCCCGCGGCTACCCAGCGCTCGTACATCTCGGCCTCCACCTCGCTGGGAGTCCAGCTCTTGGGGAGGGCATCGGCACGATTACGCGTGTTGTCAGGGGCTGCGCTGGTCACCCCGCGATTCTAGAGCGCTGCGATCCGCCGACTTCGGGTCGGTCGGCCCGGTCACCGCTCCCGCGGATCCGCCCGTCGGCGCCACGCCGGAAATCGGAGGCATATCCGCCTGCCGAGTGGCGCTCGATACGAACCCTACGGAGCTGCATTACGCGACGGAGACAAAGGAAGGCGGAGTCTTCGGTGGATGAGGGACACCGAACACTCCGCCTATGTCAGTAGCTTACCGGCGATCCGAGGCCGGGCCTGGAATCCATAAGTAATTCTCAGCTTCCGCGTTTCGTACCTCGATATTCCCCCTCAACGGGCGAGCACGGTGACGTCCGCCGACACCAAGTCACCGTTGATCGCGATCCCGGCGGTGGAGCCCGCCCCGGCGGCGGAGATCACCTGGGCTGCCGGATTAGCGACGTTGCCCGCGGCCCAGACACCCGGCACGCTGGTGCGCCCCGTCGCGTCGGTCACCACCCAGCCGTCGGCGTCGAACGCGCAGCCGAGCCCGACCAGCACGTCGTCGTTGGCACGGAAGGTCGGCGTGACGAACATCGCCGTCCTCGGCACCGCTCGCCCGTCGGCCAGTTCCACGCCGCGCAGCCGATCGTCCACCACGAGCCGGGCCACCTCGCCCTCGATCAGCCGGACCCCGCGCGCGTCCAGGCGAGCGCGATCACTCTCGGACAGGGGCATCGTGTTCGGGAAGAAGACGACGTCGTCCGACCACTGCGGCAGCAGCAGCGCCAGATGAACCGCACGGGCCAGGGCGCCGGATTCCGCACCGCCCAGCACCCCGATCGGCTGGTCACGGACCTCGTAACCGTGGCAGTAGGGGCAGTGCAGCACGTCACGGCCCCAGCGCGCACGCACTCCGGGCAGCTCCGGGAGTTCGTCGCGCAGCCCGGTGGCCACGAGCACGCGGCGAGCCCGCAACGCCCCGCCGCCGCGCAGCCGCAGTGTGTAGTCCGACTCCGCCGTCCGTTCCGCGCCGACGACGACGTCATCGATCAGTTCCGCGCCGTAGCTCGTGACCTCGGCGGCCCCGGTGGCCAGCAGCTCGGCCGGTGGCATCCCGTCCCGGGACAGGAACCCGTGCATGTGCTCGGCCGGGGCGTTGCGCGGCGCACCGCCCCTGACCACCGCGACTCGCCGCCGCGCGCGGGCCAGGACCAGCGCCCCGGACAGTCCCGCCGCACCGCCGCCCACGATCACTACGTCATATGTCTCGCTCATTCGCGATCACCTCCACGGATACCGTGCCGTCACCGTCCCGATTCAGCAACTAAAATTGCCAAAGCAGGGAAATCGGAGTGCACTGGGGACATGTCCACACCACCGGCCGTCACCCAGGCCCTCGCCGACATAGGCCCACGGCTGAAAGCGCTGCGCACCCGCCGCAACGTCACGCTCACCGCGCTGGCGGAGAGCACCGGAATCTCCAAGAGCACGCTCTCCCGGCTGGAGTCCGGCCAGCGAAAAGCCAGTCTGGAACTGCTGCTGCCGATCGCGATGGCCCATCAGGTTCCGTTGGACGAACTGGTGGCCGCGCCCAAGATCGCCGATCCCCGCGTCCACTCCACGGCGCGAAAGCTGAACGGGATCACCATCCTTCCGCTCACCCGGCAGCCGGGACCGCTACAGGCGTTCAAGATCGTCATTCCGCCCGAGCGCTGCGACCCCGACCCGAAGGTGCACGAGGGCTTCGAGTGGCTCTACGTGCTTTCCGGACGACTGCGGCTGGTACTCGGCGAGCATGATCTGGTGCTCGGCCCCGGCGAGGCCGCGGAATTCGACACCCGCCAACCACATTGGTTCGGCAGCGCGGGCCGGGGCCCGGTGGAAATCCTGAGCCTTTTCGGGTCGCAGGGTGAACGAATGCATCTGCGCGCGCGGTCGGCGGGTCGCAAACCGGGGTGATCACACTGTCTGAAATGTCCGATATTGCCGAAACGGTGAAAACGAAGGACCCTGGAGGGGGTGAATACTCCAAGCGTCCCACCTCCGGTGAATCCCCAAGAAAAACCAGGGTTTTCCCGGTTGCCGAACACGCGTCGGCTGCGGACGCTGGGAGAGGTGAACCCCCCGCTGGAATCCGTGCACGCGTACGCTCCCGAACCCCGGCTGCCGATCCTGGTCCCGGACGCGCTGCACGATCTGCGCGGTCGCGCGATCGCGGAGATCCGGTACCCCGCCGCGGCGGCGCTGATCGTCGCGGGCGTCCCCGGCGCGGGCAAGAGCACCGCGCTGCGCAAGTTCTTCGGCGCCGATGCCGCGGCCACCGCGCCGTCGCGCAGCGCCGCCGGGGTACTGGTGCTCGACTCGATGCAGGCACGCAATCGCTGGCGGCCCAAGCTGTGGTGGCTGCCCTACCTGTTGTGGCGCCCGCTGGTGCACGCCGCGCACTTCCTGGCCATTCGTACCGCGCTGCGCGAGGTCACCGGCCCGGTCGTCATCCACGACTGCGCCACGTTCCGCTGGGCGCGCACCCTGATCGAGCGCTGGGCGGCGGATCGCGAACTGCACCTGCTCATGGTCGACGTGCCCGCGGCGGTGGCGCGCGCAGGCCAGCACAGCCGTGGCAGGCGGATCAACCACGTGGCGTTCCGGCTGCACGTGCGGCGCTGGCGGCGGCTGATCCGCGCGGTGTCGACGGAGCATCGCTCGGCTGCCCGCGCCTCACGGTCGGTGGTCATCGTCGACCGCGCGACCGTGAACCACCTGCGCTGCGTGACTTTCGCCTGAACGGCGCCGGTCAGGGCACCAGAACGGTCAACGCCGCTGGGACCGCCCGGATGGTGACCGGCAGGGTGCCCGCTGGTTCGCCGTCGGCGGTGGCGGGCGCGCCCGCCGCGGTGAGTGTGACCGCGGCGGCGCGGAACTGCTTGACCTCCGGGTGATCCTGGCGTTTGCCCGCCGACAGCGCGGGCAGCAGGCGCAGCATCTCCCCGCGCGACAACGCGCCGACCACGGTCAGATCCAGCAGGCCATCGTCCATGAGCGCGTCCGGGCAGATCAGCATGCCGCCGCCGTAGGTGCGGGTGTTGCCGACGGCGACCATGACCGCCTCGGTCTCCAGCACCGAGCCCGCGCCGGGGTTGGTCAGCCCGTCGGTCACCGCGTCCACCAGTTCGACCCGGTAGGGCACCGTGAAGCGCCCGGAGATCTCGGCCAGCGCGGCGGCGGTGTAGCGCAGTCTGCCTCTCGGCCAGCGCATCTTGTTGGCGCGCAGCGTGACCCGCGCGTCGAATCCGGTACCGGCCACCGTGGCGAACCACATAGGCGGCACGGACGACTCGATCCGGCCGAGATCGATCGTCCTGGTCCGCCCGCGCAACACCAGTGCGGCGGCGGCGACCGGATCGTCGGTCGGTACTCCGAGTTCCCTGGCCAGATCGTTGCCGGTGCCCGCGGGGATCATGCCGAGCGGAACCCCGGTCTCCGCGACGGCCGCAAGGGTCACGTTGATCAGCCCGTCGCCGCCTATGCAGACCACGGCATCGGGTGCCGCGACCGCGACCGAATCCCGCACCTGGCGAACCGTTTCGGCGGCCGAGGGAGCGCACACCTCGGTGACATCGGCGCCGCCCGCGCGCAGGCGGGCGATGGCGGCGGTCGCCGCATCACTTCCCTTGCCGTGCCGGGACCGCGGATTGGTCACCACCGTGACCATGCGCACCGGTGAATAGTCGTTCACGGCACCAGCTTTCCGGGATTCAGGATGCCGGCCGGGTCGAGTTCGGCCTTCACCGCCCGCAGGACGCGCACGCCGAGGTCACCCACTTCGTCCGGGACCCAGGGACGGTGATCGGTGCCCACCGCGTGGTGGTGGGTGATGGTGCCACCCGCCGCGACGATGGCGTCACCCGCGGCGCGCTTGGCGGCCCGCCACTGGGCCAGCGGGTCGTCCAACTGTCTGGCCACCACGGTGAAGTACAGCGACGCGCCGGTCGGGTAGGTGTGCGAGATGTGACACATGACCAGGGCCGGGGTCCCCTGCGCCGCCAGCGACTCGGTCAGCGCAGCGGTCACCTTCGCCTTCAACCCGCTCAGATTCGACCAGGTGGTGGCGGTCTCCAAGGTTTCACAGAGCACGCCGACATCCAAGAGCGCGTCACGCAGGTACGGCGCGGCGAAACGACCGTGCTCCCACTCCCGGGCCGGCGTCTCGCCCAGGGCCGAGCCGCCCGCCGCGGCCAGCACGGCACCCGCCTCGGCGCTGCGCGCGGTGACATGCGCCGCGCTGCCCTCATAGGTGGTGACGGCCAGGCACCCCGCCACTGGGTTGCCGCCGATATCGCCGGAGCGGGCGAGATTGATCCCGGTCTCCGCCTCGTCGGAGAGCCGGAGCACCGTCGGCGCCGCGCCCGCCTGCACCACCGCGCGCAACGCGGCGGCGCCGGTGGCGAAATCCGGGAACGACCAGGCCTGGTACGCAACGGTTTCCGGGACCGGGTGCACCCGCAGAGTGACCTCGGTGATCACACCGAGCGTTCCCTCCGATCCGACGAACAGTTCGCGCAGGTCCGGCCCTGCGGCCGAAGCGGGGGCGCGCCCGAGTTCGAGCGTGCCACCCGGCGTGGCGATCTTCAGCCGCTGCACCATGTCGTCGAAGCGGCCGTAGCCCGCCGAGGCCTGGCCGGACGACCGCGTCGCCGCGAAGCCGCCGATGGTGGCGAACTCGAAACTCTGCGGGAAGTGGCCGAGGGACAGTCCGTGCGCGCCGAGCAGTTCCTCCGCGCGCGGACCGGTGAGACCGGCGCCGAGCGTGGCGGTGCCGCTGATCGGGTCGATCTCGGTGAGCCGGTCGAGCCTGCGCAGATCCAGAGCGATCACGGTGTCGAAGCGGCCGCGCACGGGATCGACGCCGCCGACGACGCTGGTGCCGCCGCCGAACGGAACCACCGCGACGGCGTGCCGCGCGCAGTAGGCGAGCACGGCGAGAACCTCGTCGTGGTCGGCGGGGAAGACGACGGCGTCCGGCGCGTCCTGGAGCCCCTCGGCCCGGCGGCGCAGCAGATCGGGTGTGCTCTTCCCCCCAGCGTGCCGCAGCCGATCGCGGTGGTCGGCCGACACGTTCTCCGCACCGACCACCTCGACCAACCCGGCTCGCCGCGCGGGCGTCAACGCCGATTCGCGCAGTGGCACGTCGCCCTCATCGCGGCGCGCCACCGGATCGCCGGACACTCCGAACACCTGCGTCAGCAGACCACGGATCCGCTCCGAAAGTGGCTGGTGCCCAGCCGGGATACCCCAAGCATCCCAGACCATACTCGCGGCCGACCCGGCCGGGCCGGTCTTCGCCGACGGAGCCGGATCGCCGTCGGTCTGCTGCTGCGTGTCCACCATGCGTTACAGTTTGACATAGACTGTCAAGCAGTAACGAATGCTCGGACCTCGCCGACGACTCGCCGTCGGCCGACCTACCACCGGTGGTGATTTTTGACCGCTCCCGACGAGACCGCCCTCTCGGCGACCGACCTGGCGATTCTCGACGCCGCCCGCGCCTGCGTGGAGGAGTTCGGCGTGCGCCGCACCACGCTCACCGAGGTAGCGCGCCGGGCGGGCGTCAGCAGGCCGACCGTCTACCGCCGCTGGCCGGATACCGGTGCGCTGGTGGCCGAACTGCTGGTCCGCGAACTGCGCGGCATCGTGGCGGCCACCATGCCCTCCACGGGCAGCGCACGCCTCCGGCTGGTCGAGGGCGTGGTCGCCGGAGCGGCGATGATCCGGTCGAATCCGTTGTTCGGCAAGATCTTCCGCACTGACACGGATCTGATGCTCACCTACGTCTTCGGCAGACTGGGGCGCAACCAGCGCACGCTGATCGAGCTGTTCGCGGCGGGCATCCGCGACGGGCAGCGGGACGGTTCCATCCGCGCGGGCGATCCGGAGCGGATGGCCACGATGCTGCTGCTGATCGCGCAGTCCGCGGTGCAGTCGGCGGGCACCGTCGCGCCGCTGCTGGCGGGTGAGCACCTCGACACCGAACTCCGTCGCGCCATCGACGGGTATCTCGACGACCACGCCCGCGAAGCGGTCGAAGACTCCGCCCGGAAGCGGCCGTGATGAGTACACGTCAGCCCGGTTCCGCCGCATCCGAAAGGCATTGTGATGACTATTGATTCGGGGCAAACCGGAGATTCCGCGTTGAACGCCGCGCGCCGCGCCGCGGATCTGTCCCGGCTCGGCCACGGCGCCCGGATCGACGTCCTGGTGATCGGCGGAGGCGTCACCGGCGCGGGCGCCGCCTTGGACGCCGCCGCCCGCGGACTGCGCACCGTGCTGGTCGAACGCCACGACCTGGCATTCGGCACCAGCCGCTGGAGTTCCAAGCTGGTGCACGGCGGCCTGCGCTATCTGGCGAGCGGCCGGGTCGGCATCGCACACGAGAGCGCGGTGGAACGCGGCATCCTGATGCGCACCACGGCGCCGCATCTGGTGCGCCCGCTGCCCCAACTGGTGCCGCTGCTGCCGAATGTCGGTGCGGCGCAGGCGTCGCTGGTGCGCGCCGGTTTCCTGGCCGGTGATCTGCTGCGGCGGGGCGCGGGCACCCCCGCGGCGATCCTGCCCCGTTCCCGGCGCGTCGCCGCGGCGGAGGCCGTGCGGCTGGCGCCCACCGTGCGCCGCGCGGACCTGCGCGGCGGCCTCCAGGCCTGGGACGGGCAACTGGTCGACGACGCGCGCCTGGTCGTCGCGCTGGCCCGCACCGCGGCGGCCCACGGCGCGCGGATCCTGACCCGCGTCGAAGCGAGCGAGGTGACCGGGAATTCGGCGATCCTACGCGACACCCGCACCGGCGAGACCCTCACGGTGCGGCCGCGCACCGTGGTGAACGCCACCGGCGTCTGGGCGGATCAGGTGGATCCGAGCATCCGGTTACGCCCGAGCCGCGGCACCCATCTGGTGTTCTCCGCCGCGTCCTTCGGCGGCCTCACCGCGGCGCTGACCGTGCCGGTGTCCGGCAGCGTCGGCCGCTTCGTCTTCGCCTTTCCCGCCGCGCACGGCCGGGTATATCTGGGCTTGACCGACGAGGACGCGCCGGGCCCGGTACCCGACGAGCCGAAGCCCACCGACGACGAGATCGGTTTCCTGCTCGACACCATCAATCCCGCCCTGCGTGAGCCGTTGACCCGCGACGATATTCGCGGCTCGTATGCCGGATTGCGTCCCCTGTTACAGACCGCCGACGACAGCACGGCCGACATCTCCCGCAAGCACGCAGTGCTGCGCTCCCCCACCGGGATCATCACCATCGTCGGGGGCAAACTCACCACCTACCGGAAGATGGCCGAGGACGTGATCGACGCGGCGGTCGCGCACGGCGACCTCGCCGCGGGGCCGTGCCGCACCCGGCGGCTGCCGCTGGTGGGTGCGGTCTCCGGCGCGGCGCGCGACCGCATCGACGCCCCGCCCGTGCTGATCGAGCGCTACGGCAGTGAGGCGGCCACCGTGCTGGCCGCGGCGCGCCGCGATCCGTCGCTCGCCGAGCCGGTGGCGCCCGGCATCGACGTGCTCGGCGCCGAATTCGCGTTCGCGGTCTCGCACGAGGGGGCGCTCGAGGCCGGGGATCTGCTGGATCGGCGCACACGTGTCGGCCTGATCGACGAGGACCGGGCCGCCGCGACGGCCGCGGCCGTGCGCGCCGTCGCCTGACGACCCAGCGGGCTCAGTCCATCGACCAGTCGCACAGCTCCACGCGCATACACGCGCGCGGCCAGCGGTCGAGGCCGTGCGCCTGTTCGGCGGCACGCACGGCGACCAACCCCGGGGTCTCCTCGTCCGCCGACAGGTACCGGAAGCCGAGCCGCCGGTAGTACGGGCCGTTCCACGGCACCTCGGTGAACGTGGTCAACGTCATCGCGGGCAGCGCCGCGCCGGTTGCCCATCGGGCTGCCCGGTCGATCAACCGCTTGCCGATCCGGCGTCCCGCGTAGTCCGGGCGCACCGAGACCTGCTCGATATGCGCGTTTCCGTCGATCACGCCCGCGACCAGGTAGCCGATCGGCAGGTCGTCCTCGGTCCACACCCAGGCCCGTCCGGCCCGCTGGAACTCGCGCAAGGTGGCCGTCGAAGGAGGTTCGTCGTCGGCCACGGCCGTCATCCCGATCTCCGCGAACGGTGCGCCCGCCGCGCGTTCGATGTCTTGCAGCACGGTGAGGTCTTCGATTGTCGCGGCCCGGATCATCGGCCCATTGTGATCCGGCAACGGCGGCGCGGACCAGCGAATTTCACTGCGCCCGCGTGGCGAGGATGCCGTTGATCAGCACTTGCACCGCCCAGGCCGCCCGCGCGTCCCCGTCGCCCGACAGCAAGGTGTCCCGCATGGCCACGACGGTCGGATAACGGTCGGCTGGCAACTCGGCGAAGCGCCGCTCGATCACCGCGAGGTACTCCTGCTCGGTGCCGCCGCCGGTATTGTGCGCGCTCTGTTCGGCCGCCGACGCGGTGATGTGCAGAAAGAGCAGGTCCACCGCCCATGACGCGGTCAGATCGTCCAGTCCCGCCTCGATGAGCGAGCCGAGCATGAGTTCCATCAGCCGTAACGCGTTCGGACTGCTCGGAATCACCCCGAGCGCGACCAGCGCCAGCCCTTCGTGCCTGCTCATCGCCGCCACCATGGCGTCGGCCAGCGCGGTGAGCCGTTCCCGCCAGCCCGCCCCGGCGGGTTCCGGCACCGAACCGAGGACGTGGTCGAGCATGGCTGCCATCAGATCGTCGCGATTGGCGACGTACACGTACAGCGAGGCCGCGCCGGTATCCAAATCCTGCGCCACCCGGCGCATGGTCAGCGCCGCTGCACCATCCCGGTCCAGGACGCGCAGGCCCGTCTCGACGATCACCTCGCGACTCAGCGGAGCTTTGGCCGGGCGGGCCCGGCGGCTGACGGCTGCTGCGCTCATCAGGCGAGCATAACCAGGGACGAACGCCGTTCGGGGGACCGGCGCCCGCCCGCCGTGATTATGCGCGGCGCGGGCACTCACCAGCGCGGGCCCGGTTCACCACGGGCCGGCTTCTCGGTAACCGCCACGACCCTGATGGCCGTGATCGTGCGCGGCACCTGCCTGGGGTGGGGCAAGCGGTCCAGCCATCATCCCGACTCTGAATTCCTCGGCGAGACGGGCGCCGCAACCCAATCGTCGTGACCGTGCGTGGCGCGGGCACCCACCGGGGAGGGGCCCAGTTCCCCAATGGACGCAGCTTCTCGGCGCGACGACGCCCACAACAAGTTCGCCGACGACTCGAACCGCGGACGCGCGGCGAACCCTTGTGGCGTTTCGAGCATCTTCGCGTTGTGACTCACGACATAGTAATGATTCTCCGGCATGAACCGCCGCCGACTGCGGAAAAGACCACAAAGCGCAGCTCACAGCCCCCGCGACGGCGGCAGGGACCGCGCGCGAGAACGCACGCGACAGAATGCGATTCGGCCGCCGGGCGGGGCGGCGGACCATCTCCGCATTCCACTTCGCGATCCTCGCAGACCCCGGTTCGGCCGTCGCCGACGCTCTATGCTGGCTTCGGTATGCCGGTAGTGCGCCGGGAAGGAGGGCGCGGGTGCGCAGTAAACCGTCCACCGTGGGAGTCGCACCGGGCGACGGGCTCGTCGCCCGCTTCGGCGCGGTCGTCGCCTACCTCGGGCCCGAAACGACTTCCACGGACCGAATACTCGGCACCATCGAAGCCGTGGCCGAAGGGGAGCATCCCGGCGCCGCACTGGCGCAACGCTTGGCCGCGGTGATCTTCGGCAGCACGGTGCGGCCGCCGCCGTTCGGGGTGGTCGCGCCGACCGACGACGGCATGCTCATCCTGTTGCGCGGATCGGTGATCGCGGAAATCCAAGGCGCCGAAGGCACCCGCCTGCTCCACGGCGGCCGTGCGTTCACCTGGGTGGACGAGATCGTGCGCGAACCGGTGCGCCGCATCGCGATCGGCGCGGACACCGGCACGCCGCCGACCGCGCTGCCGCGCACCGACTTGCGGGCCGGCGTGGTTTCCGGCGGCGGCTTCGTCTTACAGGCAGCAGTGCGACGCGCCGGGAAGGCCGGCGAGCCGCGCACGTCCGCGCGCTCAGCGCAGGCCGAGCCCGAGGCGACGGCGGCGGCCGGTTTCGCGGCGACGCCCGAACCCACGGGTGCCGCCGACGCCGTCGCGCAGGCGGCGCCGACCGGCATGGACGCGGCGCCGACCGTCCGGCCGATCGAGTCGGCCAGACCCCTCGCCAAACCACGACCGCCACGGCCCGCCACGGATCGACCGCTCGCGTGGTCCCAGGTGCAGCCCGCGCACGAATCGGTCGCCCTGCGCAATCCGCTCGAGCACAGCGGACCGCGAACTGCGCACCCGGCCACGTTGTCCGGCGAGGCCGCCGTCGGCGCGCTGGTCACCGAGGAGGGCGCGGCCTACCCGCTGAACCGCGCCTACGTGATCGGGCGCGGGCCGCAGGTGGACGAATCGGTCCGCGCCGCCACCGCCACCCCGATCGTCATCCAGCGCGACCGACACGTCTCGCGCGTGCACGCCTACGTATCGGTCGACGGCGGCAAGGTGTACGTCCGGGACGCCGCCGCGACCTCGGGCACCTTCATCGCCGGTCCCGGCACCGACCAGTGGACCCGGATCAGCACCGCCCCGACCGAACTCCCGCCGGGCTGGCGCGTCCGCATCAGCGAACGAGTCCTCACCTACCGCGGCGACGAGCAGCGCACGGGCGCGACCGATAGCGCCGGAGCGCGCCGCCGCTCCTGACCGCCGGATCGCTCGACCGACCGGTTCCGGCGACGGCCAGTGGGCCCGGGTTGCCCACTGGACTCCGGCCGGGGCCGGCGCGCCCGCGTCAGCGAGCGACTCCTCACCGGCGCCGAACAGCGCCCAGGCGCGACGGATATCGCCGGAGCGCGCCGCCGCTCCTGACCGCCGGATCCGGCAGGTGGACCCCGATCAGCACCGCCCCGACCGAGCTCCCGCCGAGCCCGCGCGTCCGCACCAGCGAACCAGTCCTCACCCACCCCGGCGACGAGCAGCGCACAGGCGCGCGGGATAACGCTGGAACAGCCGGTCCGGCATGCGTCCACAACGGCCGCGGCACGACCGACCCGATCGGGCCACGGTGATGGCTGTTCACCAGGGCCGACAAGTGTCAGGGCTGCCACGGCACGGCCCACGTCTCGCCGCTCCCGCGGCGGGTGGCGTCGCGGTATGCCACGGCTCGGGTGTGGCGACGGCCGGTCAGACGGCCCCCGCCCGGTTCCGGCCGCGCGGAGAGGACAATGGCGGCATGCACCGAAACGGACCGAAGCGGGACATCGACGAGTCCGAGCTGACGGTGACCCCGCCCGAAGAGCAGGCCGCGGGTGTCACCGCCGTGGCGGTGGCGCTGAAGCGCTCGGTCGAGGAGATGGGTGTCATCCGGACCGCCCGCACCCTGGCGCGGGTCAATCAGGTGCACGGCTTCGACTGCCCCGGCTGCGCGTGGCCGGAGCCGACCGGTCACCGCAGGCCCGCCGAGTTCTGCGAGAACGGCGCGAAGGCAGTCGCGGAGGAAGCAACGCTGCGCACGGTGACCCCGGAGTTCTTCGCGACCCACTCCCTCGCCGAACTGAGCGAGAAGTCCGGTTACTGGCTCGGGCAGCAGGGCAGGCTGACCCACCCGATGGTGCTGCGGCCCGGCGACACCCACTACTCCCCCATCGCGTGGGACGAGGCCTACCGGTTGATCGCGGACACGCTGCGCGGCCTGGACTCCCCCGACGAGGCGGTGTTCTACACCTCCGGCCGCACCAGCAACGAGACCGCGTTCCTCTATCAGCTGCTGGTGCGCAGCTACGGCACCAACAACCTGCCGGACTGCTCCAACATGTGCCACGAGTCCTCCGGCGCGGCGCTGATCGGCTCGATCGGGATCGGGAAGGGCTCGGTCTCCATCGACGACTTCGCCAAGGCCGATCTGATCGTCGTCGCGGGACAGAATCCGGGCACCAACCATCCGCGCATGCTCAGCGCGCTCGCCGCCGCCAAGGCCGAGGGCGCCCGGATCATCGCGGTGAACCCGCTGCCGGAGACCGGGCTGCTCGGTTTCCGGGACCCACAGACGGTCAAGGGCGTCACCACCGGCGTGCCGATCGCCGACGACTTCCTGCAGATCCGCCTCGGCGGCGATATGGCCCTGTTCCAGGCGCTGGGCCGCCTACTGCTGGAAGCCGAGGATCGCGCGCCCGGCACGGTCGTCGACCGCGAGTTCGTCGACGCCCACTGCGCGGGCTACGCCGAGTACGAAAAGCACGTGCGCGCGGTCGATCTGGCCACCGTGCTGGAGGCCACCGGCCTGAGCCGGGACGAACTCGAGCGCACCGCCGAGGCGTTCGCTCGCTCCCGCAACATCATCCTGTGCTGGGCGATGGGCCTGACCCAGCAGACCCACGCCGTGGCCACCATCGAGGAGGCCACCAACCTGCTGCTGCTGCGCGGCATGATCGGCAAGCCGGGGGCGGGCGTGTGCCCGGTGCGCGGCCACTCCAACGTGCAAGGCGACCGCACCATGGGCATCTGGGAGAAGATGCCCGAGGCTTTCCTCGACGCCCTCGACCGCGAGTTCGGCATCACCAGCCCGCGCGAGCACGGCCTCGACACCGTCGCGGCCATCCGCGCCATGCGCGACGGCCGCGCGAAGGTCTTCTTCGGCATGGGCGGCAACTTCGTCTCCGCCACCCCGGACACCGCCGTGACCGAGGCCGCGCTGCGCGGCTGCGCCCTCACCGTGCAGGTGTCCACCAAACTCAACCGCAGCCATATCGTGCACGGCCGCACCGCCCTCATCCTGCCCACTCTCGGCCGCACCGATCTCGACCTCGCCCCGGACGGCACCAAACGGCAGGTCTCGGTGGAGGATTCGATGTCGATGGTGCACCTGTCCACCGGACGGCTGAAGCCGGTCGGCGAGCAACTGCGCAGCGAGGTCGCCATCGTCTGTGAACTCGCCCGAGCGCTTTTCGGTGCCGATCACACGGTGCCGTGGGCGCGCTTCGCCCGCGACTACGACAGCGTCCGCGACGCCATCGGCCGTGTGGTGCCCGGCTGCTCCGACTACAACTCGAAAGTCCGCGAGCGCAACGGATTCCAGCTTCCCCATCCGCCGCGCGACGCTCGCGAATTCCGCACCGCCACCGGTAAGGCGAACTTCGCCGTCAACGAACTGACCTGGCTGCCGGTCCCGGCGGGCAGGCTGATCCTGCAAACCCTGCGCAGCCACGACCAGTACAACACCACTATCTACGGCCTCGACGACCGATACCGCGGCATCCACAACGGCCGCAAGGTGGTGCTGGTGCACCCCGACGACATCGCCGCGTTCGGCTTCAGCGACGGCGATCCGGTCGACATCGTCTCCGAATGGACCGACGGCACCGAACGCCGTGTCGAGAACTTCCGCCTCGTCTCCTACCCGACGCCGCGCGGCAACGCCGCCGCCTACTATCCCGAAACCAATCCCCTGGTGCCGCTCGACCACGTCGCGAAACGGTCGAACACACCCGTCTCCAAGGCGGTCACCATCCGGCTCGAAGCCCGCCCGGCATGAGCGGTCAGGCCCGGAGGCGGCAGCGCAGCGTGACCACGCAGGGCCCCGCCCATGCCGACGACAAGCACAGCATGAGCGGTCAGGCCCGGAGGCGGCAGCGCAGCGTAACCACGCGGGGCGAGAGGCACACCGCATGAGTCGCGTCACCGCCCGCCGCCGGATGCGACGGATCACTCCGGACGCGGACATCCAGCGTCCGGACACCCTCGCTGTCGAAGAGCCGCTGGAAATCCGCATCGGCGGCCAGTCGCTGACGGTCACCATGCGCACCCCCGGCGACGACATCGACCTCGTGCACGGCTTCCTGCTGAGCGAGGACATCATCCGCTCCGCCGAGGACATCGTGGCGGCCCGCTATTGCGCGGGCACCGATGACCAGGGCCGCAACACCTACAACGTCCTCGACGTCACCCTGCGCACCCCGGTCCGGGCGCCGACCCGCTCCTTCCTCACCACGGGAGCCTGCGGGCTGTGCGGCAAGACCGCCCTGGACGAGGTCCGCACCCGCACCCGGTTTCCCTTGCCGCCCGGCGTGCCCGCGGTGGACACCCGCGCACTGGCCGCCATGCCCGGCATGCTGCGTGACCGGCAGTCGGTGTTCGACGCCACCGGCGGCCTGCACGCGGCGGGCCTGTTCACCGCAGAAGGCCGGCCGCTGGCGGTGCGCGAGGACATCGGCAGGCACAACGCGGTGGACAAGGTGATCGGCTGGGCACTGCGCGAATCCCGGGTCCCCGCCCACGATCTGGTGCTCATCGTGAGCGGGCGCGCCTCGTTCGAACTGGTGCAGAAAGCCGTCATGGCCGGGATCCCGATGCTCGGTGCGGTCTCCGCACCCAGTTCGCTCGCGGTCGACCTGGCCATCGATGCCGGGCTCTGCCTGGTCGGCTTCCTCCGCGGCGACACCATGAACGTCTACAGCGTCCCCGAGCGGATTCGGGTCGAGCCGGGCGCCGACTCGTTGTTGGCCTGACTCACTATTGCCCGCGCCGGATACCCGTTTTACCGTGACTGCACGGAGCCGAAACGGGTTCGGCGAGAACGGAGCGGCCGATGCGGATCTCGGTGCAGGGGAACTCCGAGGGCCTGCGGGTGCGGATGCGGTTCGAGCAGCACCGCCGCCTGCTGCTCACGCGGATCGTGCTGGCCGTCTTGGCGGTGCAAGGAGCCGTCGTCGGCCTCTGGGCCACCCTGGCGCCGCATTCCTGGTACACCAGTTTTCCGGGGTTCGGCATGCGGTGGGTGGCGGCGGACGGCCCGTACAACCATCATTTGGCGGCCGACGTCGGGTCCTTCTTCCTGGCGTTGACCGCGGTGACGATCGCCGCGCTGGTCCTCGACCGGACGACGGCGGCCCGAATGGCGGGCATCGGATGGCTGACCTTCGGTGTCCCCCATTTTCTGTACCACGTCCTGCACAAGCCCGCCGAAATGGGCGCGACGAGCTTCGCGGCCAGCCTGATCGCGGCGTTCCTGCTCGTGGCCGGTGGAGCGGTCTGCGTCTTCGCCCCGCCGCGGGGCGACCTTCCCTTGTCGGATCCGCAGCCGGTCACGGTGCGTTTCCCGCGCCGCCGTACGCGGCCGTCCCGTTGATCGGCCGGGTCGGTCTGCGAGTGCGGGACGCCCGTGGGAGATCACCACGGGCGTGATCCGGTGCGTCCGCGGATGCGCCGCCGAATTCCCCGCCCGTCAGTCCTTCAGCGCTTCGAGCAGTGCCGCGCGCTGACGCGCGCCGAGACCACCGATGCGGCGATCCTCGGGGATCTCCGCCTGGTCCATCAGCTTGGCGGCCTTCACCGGCCCGACACCGGGCAGGGCCTTGATCACCGCGGCCACCTTGGTCTTCTTGACCAGCTCGTCGGAATCGGCCTTCTTCAGCAGGTCCGCGACCGAGACCTTGCCCTCTTTCACCTTGCCGATCAGTTCGGAGCGTGCCTTGCGGACCGCAGCCGCCTTGGCCAACGCCTCGGTGCGCTGCTCTGCGGTCATGGTAGGCAGTGCCATGTCTCCTCCGCTTTCACTCGTCACTCGAACATCTGGTTGACCGGACCGAGTAAACAGCACGCCACCGAGAGCGCAAGCTCGACACACCGGGGCACGAACAGCGGAAATAGCGATGAATTTCCCGGGTTCGCGCCGTCGGAACCGGTGAACGGCCGACGCTC
The DNA here is from genome assembly GCF_040630775.1 of Nocardia sp. NPDC005745. NCBI lineage: Bacteria > Bacillati > Actinomycetota > Actinomycetes > Mycobacteriales > Nocardiaceae > Nocardia > Nocardia sp. NPDC005745. The sequence goes on along the minus strand of NZ_JBEXYF010000003.1, from coordinate 69,798 downwards.
GACGGGCGAAAAGGACGAAAGGAACAGCGGCGGTAACACGGGCGGCGGCTTCCCCGACAGACTCAGCGAACACCGAGCACGGAGACGGTTCAACGTCGAACCGGGGGGGATCAACGGCGATCCCCCGTATCCGCCGCGGTGAACGACAACCGAAGACGGTCACCCCCGCAGAGCCGTGCCAGCATGGCGGCATGCCGAACGCCCCGCACACTTTGCCCGCGATGCTCTGGCTGTGGGCCGGGCGGGCGATCTATCGCGGGCCGTCACTGCGCTTGGACGCGCATTCGACCGCGGTCGACTGCCTGGCGGTGGGGATCGATGCTCCGTTCACCCTCGCGGCCGATGGCATCGCACGTTCCGCGCGCAGCGCCCTCGTGCCGCCGCGCCGGGTCCACCGGGTGGTAACCGACGGTGACCACATGATGTTCTGCTACTCGGATCCCGGTTCGCCTGCCGCTCGCGTCTGCCGCGAGCGAATGACGCGGTGGGACAACGAGTTCGGGCTCTGCCATGCGGCGGAGGACGCACTGGTCACGGCATCGGGCAGCGTTCGCCCCGACCCGGGTTCGCTGGCGCGCCTCGCCGGTACGGCGCCGATTCCCCCGCTGGACGTTCGCATCGCGGCGGCGCTCGCCGACCTCGACGCACATCCCGCCGCCACGTTCCCCGCCGCGCGGTTCGCCGCGGCGGCACATCTGTCGGAATCGCGCTTCCTGCACCTGTTCGCCGCCCAGACGGGGACCTCGTTCCGGCGCTACCGCCTCTGGGCCAGGATGCTCGCCGTGGGACGCGCCATCGCCGCAGGCGCGAACCTCACCACGGCCTCGGCCGAGGCCGGATTCGCCAGCCCCTCGCACTTCAGCGACGCGTTCCGCACCCTGTTCGGGCTGTCCGCTTCCGATTTGCTCGCCACCGGCGTCCGGATCGTCGTGCTGGACGGGCCCGAGGGGATCGAATCGGGCACGAGAACTTGCTAGGCTGAAAAAACTAGAACACGTTTCACTTCGGAGGAGACTCGATGGCCAAGCAGATCCGCGACGTGGTCGAGCAGTACGTCAAGCTGGTCGGCTCCGGCCCGACCGAGGACATCGTGGCGCTGTACGCGCCCGACGCGATCGTGGAGGACCCGGTCGGCACCCCGCCCAAGCGCGGCCACGCTGCCATCCGCGAGTTCTACGAAGTGATCGCCGCGCTGGATCGGGAGACCGAGTTGCGGCCCGAGAACATCAGGATCGCGGGCAATCAGGCCGCGTTCCCGTTCACCATCGTCACCAAGGTCGGCGGACAGCGCTTCGTCCTGTCGCCGATCGACGTGATGGAGTTCGACGAGGAAGGCCGGATCACCGGGATGCGCGCCTACTGGGGTCAGGAGGACATGCGGGTCGAACCCGAGTAGTCGCGCGGCGGCCGGGTGCGCCACATCACATCGCGGCCCCATCACATTCCGGCACGGTCTCTCGTCCGAGAAGTAGGAACCACATCCGCTGATCGAAGGAGATCGACATGGGCGCCACCCGTATAGCCGCCGTCACCCCGCAGCAGGCCGGCCCGATGACCAAGTTGCTGTACCGGCTGGCCAAGCGCCGCTTCCGTGAAGTGCCGGAGCCGTTCGCCGTCACCGCCAACCACCCGAAACTGCTCACCGCCAACGCCGTCCACGAAACCATGGTCGGCAAGGCCAGCACCGCCCTGCCCGCCGTCATCCGTGAGATCGCCGTCTACCGCACGGCGTGGACGATCGGTTGTTCGTGGTGCGTCGACTTCGGCGCCATGCTCATGCGCCTGGGCGAACTGGACGTCGCGCGGCTGGAACACATCGCCGACTACGCGACCTCGCCGCTGTACTCCGACGACGAGCGCGCCGCCATCGCCTACGCCGACGCGATGACCGCCACCCCGACCACGGCCACCGACGAGCAGGTCGCCGACCTGGAGCGGCGCTTCGGCCGAGCGGGCGTGGTCGAGCTCAGCTATCACATCGCGTTGGAAAACTCACGCGCCCGGTTCAATTCGGCGCTCGGGATCACCGCACAGGGTTTCAGCACGGATTCCTGCCGGGTGCCCTGGGCGTGAAAGGGGCCGTGGCGCTGCGGAACGCGCGGGGCGACCTGGCACTTCGGCGCCACGGGCACTCCGGACTGTCGTTAAAGCCCGGAATGCACTAAGAATAGGAGGTGTTGACGTCGCCTGGCCGTGCCGCGGTCGATGAGCTGCCGTCGCGAATTTCGCGCAACGGCAGGCCGGGTCGGCGTCTTCGATTTCTCGAGTTCCCCTCCGTTCAACCCTTTGGAGCCGCATGCTCGACGAACAGACCTCGGACGACGACGTCGCGCGGCTGGCGAGACGAGTCGAGAAGGCCCGGGGCCGTCTCGCCTACCAGTTCGACCCGGCGCTGACCGGCGCGCTGTCGGAGGAGGAACTGGTCGAGGAACGCGAACTGGCCGAACGCATCCGGACGCAGGATCGCGACCAGCGCTGGAAGCAGGCCGAGGCGTCCGCCGCGGCATCCGACCGGGCACGCAACACCTCGGAAGCCATCGAGAAGGCCGAGATCAGGGACCTGCTGCTCGCGCGCAAGGCCATCGCCGCGCAACGGCGCGCGTCCAGCCCGCATGCCAGGCTGGCGTCGCTGTACCGGCACCGTTCGTGGTCACTCGGCTCGCTGGCCGGCGTGGTCGCCGCCGGAATGCTGTGGTCGGCGGTCAACGTCCAGCACAACATCGCGCCGGGTGGCCCGACCGACCCGCTGTACTGGTTCAGCTACCTGCTCGAGGCGATGATCAGCGTGTCGCTGATCATCATCATGATCGGCACGAACAAGGTCACCGAGTGGGGCGTGCTGGACAACCGCAGCCAAGTGGCGGCGGCCGAAGTCGCCCTGCTGACGCTCACCGTGGGCCTCAACACCTACCCGTATGTGAGCGAGGGGCGGTGGTTCGACGCCGCCGTGCACGGGGTGGCCCCGGTGATGATCGGCGTCGCGCTGCTCATCCACGACGCCGCGAGCGCGCGATACGGACGCGCGATCAGCTACGCCACCGAGCAGGTGCGCAACCTGCCCGACCCGACCGGGCACGACCCCTTGCCGGAACCCTCTTCGGAGGACATCCGTTCCGGCGCGGAGGCGGAGTTCCCCATGAATCTGCGCGCGCCGTTGGTTCAGGGCGCACACAGCTAGATCTATCGCTCAGCGGCGCAACAGAAGTCGTCGCCGAGCACGGCGTCCGGCGGGTGCGAACGACAGTCAGGGCCGGTGTGGTGGACGTGAGCCGTCGAGTGGAGACCGGCCCTCGTCCACCACACCGGTGTTCAGTACGGGAGCCGGCTTTCGACCGCGTCCTTGGCCTCTTTGAGCCCGCACCCGGTGAGTTCCCGGTACCGCTTGATCGCGTGAATCTTCCTGCCCTGCGCCAGTAATCCGTCGATCTCCGCCATGCCGTCACCCCGCGGGACCGACGGAACGACGCGCGGTGGTGCGGCCGGGGCCGGCGCCTCGATGCCGAGCTGGGTCATGATCAGATCGATTTTGACGTGCAACGCGTCGACCTTGCGCTCCAAGCGCCGGTTGGCAAACATGACCCATCGTAACGATCGGCGCCGCTCCTCACGCCGCGTCGAGCACGGCGTCGGCGAGACTCGTCCTGGTTTCGAAACGCCCGAGGTCCTCGGCCAGTCGCAGCAGCCGGTCCACGCACCACGTACCGGTGACCAGGCGTAGCCGGCGACCGGTCTGCGTCAGCATGCTCCGCGCGTCGACCAGGACATACAGCCCGGCGACGCCGAAGAACGTGACTTTGGAGAGATCGACGACCACCAGGGGCGCCGCCGTACCCAGTGAACCGATCAGTCTGCGACGGAACACCTCGACGGTGTAATAGTCGACTTCACCCGCAAGGGCGCATAGCGTGACCTCGTCGCTCGGGGCCGTGACGGAGATCTTGAGCCGCTCCGCAGGGTGATCGGCATTGCGAGCGGCGGTGAGAACGTACGTGGGATTGGCCAAGCCTGCCGACATGAGGACCTCGGTCCTGTCGCCCGCAACAATCTCCCGAGGAGGTGCTTGCGGGATGCTGATGCGCTCCGGAGGACCGGGCCGCCGGAGCTAGGCTGTTTGCTCAACCCTCACGAAGGTGTACCCACGGGATGGGGCCGCCACACCCGTATTACGCCGACTTCTCCCGACGCTCCGGCCGCTGCGCCTTGCGCGGCACGATGGTGGGCAGCACGTTGTCGTTGACCGTGTCCGCGTTCACGACCACCTTGGCAACGTCGTCGCGGCTGGGGATGTCGTACATCGCGGGCTGCAGGACCTCCTCCATGATCGCCCGCAGACCACGCGCGCCGGTTCCGCGCAGGATCGCCTGATCGGCGACCGCCTCCAGCGCGTCGTCGGTGAACTCGAGGTCGACCCCGTCCATCTCGAACAACCGGACGTACTGCTTGACCAGCGCGTTCTTCGGCTCGGAGAGGATCTTGACCAGCGATTCCTTGTCCAGGTTGGTCACCGAGGCGACCACCGGCAGACGGCCGATGAACTCGGGGATCAGGCCGAACTTGATCAGATCCTCGGGCATGACGTCCGCGAAGTGATCGGTCGTGTCGATCTCGGCCTTGGACCGAACCTCTGCGCCGAAACCGATACCGCGGTGGCCGGTGCGGTCGGAGATGATCTTCTCCAGGCCCGCGAAAGCGCCCGCGACGATGAACAGCACGTTGGTGGTGTCGATCTGGATGAACTCCTGGTGCGGGTGCTTGCGCCCACCCTGGGGCGGCACGCTCGCCTGGGTGCCCTCCAGGATCTTCAGCAGGGCCTGCTGTACGCCCTCGCCGGAGACATCGCGGGTGATCGACGGGTTCTCGCTCTTGCGGGCGATCTTGTCGACCTCGTCGATGTAGATGATGCCGGTCTCGGCGCGCTTGACGTCGTAGTCGGCGGCCTGGATCAGCTTCAGCAGGATGTTCTCGACGTCCTCGCCGACGTACCCGGCCTCGGTCAGCGCGGTGGCGTCTGCGATGGCGAACGGCACGTTCAGCATCTTCGCCAACGTCTGGGCCAGATAGGTCTTGCCGCAGCCGGTGGGGCCCAGCATCAAAATGTTGGACTTGGCCAGCTCGACGGTCTCGCCGCGGCTGTCGCGACCCTTGTCACCGGCCTGGATGCGCTTGTAATGGTTGTAGACGGCCACCGCGAGAGTGCGCTTGGCGGTGTCCTGGCCGATGACGTAGTTCTCCAGGAAGTCCCGGATCTCGGCAGGCTTGGGCAGCTCATCGAGCTTGACCTCGCTCGATTCGGCGAGTTCCTCCTCGATTATCTCGTTGCAGAGATCGATGCACTCGTCGCAGATGTACACCCCTGGTCCCGCAATGAGCTTCTTGACCTGCTTCTGGCTCTTTCCACAGAACGAGCACTTCAGCAGATCGCCGCCATCTCCGATGCGCGCCATCTCGTGGGTCCCTACTTCCTTGTCCGCGTGCAACCGTCCGTCCAGGTTGCCAGCTGTCCACCACTTTCGCAGCCGCAAACGCATCGACTGAATCGTGGCCGGTGGGCAGTGCTGTCAACCGGGAGCAAAGGTCCCTAGGTTGACCGTACCCGGTGTTCGGGACGGAGGTCGACAACTCGCGCATGTTTCTCGCGCGGGTTGTGCGGGTTGTCACGACGCCGAAAGGCGGACCGCCCGCTTGATCGGCATTCGAACACTCCGAACCGCACCTCGCGCCGCCGCGTGGTTCGAACACATTCTCGAACCGTGGCAGCGCGACAAGCGGTCCGGCCGGGCGGCATACCCATGGCATGCTTCCCGGCCGGAATTCCCTGTCATAGAACGATTTCCGAGCGTACCGCCGCCGGGATCGGCGATCCGCCCAAGTCGTCCCGGCCGGGCCGGGAACGACTGTTCGCGCGTTATTTCTGCGCGCTGAGCTTGCGGTAGTCGAACACCGTGTCGATGATCCCGTATTCCTTGGCGTCCTCGGCCGTCAGGATCTTGTCACGGTCGGTGTCCTTGCGGATGGTGTCGGCGTCCTTGCCGGTGTGCCGCGCGAGCGTGGTCTCCATCAGGCGACGCATGCGCTCGATCTCGGCGGCCTGGATCTCCAGGTCCGACACCTGACCCTGGATGCCACCCTCCAGCGACGGCTGGTGGATCAGCACGCGGGCGTTGGGCAGGCAGGCCCGCTTGCCGGGGGTGCCCGCGGCGAGCAGCACCGCCGCGGCCGAGGCGGCCTGGCCCAGGCAGACCGTGGCGACGTCGGCGCGCACGTACTGCATGGTGTCGTAGATGGCCATCAGCGAGGTGAACGAGCCACCCGGCGAGTTGATGTACATGGTGATGTCGCGGTCGGGGTCCAGCGACTCCAGCACCAGCAGCTGCGCCATGATGTCGTTGGCCGAGGCGTCGTCCACCTGCACGCCGAGGAAGATGATGCGCTCCTCGAACAGCTTGTTGTACGGGTTGGACTCCTTGACGCCGAAGCTCGAGTGCTCGATGAACGACGGCAGGATGTAGCGAGCCTGCGGGCTCTGCGGCGCGATGCCGGACAGGCCGGCGCGCGGGTCGATCGAATTGGCCATCTTCGTCTCCAAAGTCGGTGCGGCGGCCGGACGTTCGAGGTGTCCGGGGGCCTGTGGGTGATCCGGTGCGTTACTTCTTGGCGCCGTTGGCCTGGTTCGCGTGGCTGATCACATGGTCGATGAAGCCGTACTCCAGGGCTTCGGACGCGGTGAACCAGCGGTCGCGGTCGGCGTCGGTGGTGACCTGCTCGACCGACTTGCCGGTGTGCAGCGCCTGCAGCTCGTTCAGCTCACGCTTGGTGTGCGCGAACTGCTCGGCCATGATCGCGATGTCGGCCGCGGAGCCGCCGATCCCCGCGGACGGCTGGTGCATCATGATGCGCGCGTGCGGCAGCGCGTAGCGCTTGCCCTTGGTGCCCGCGGTGAGCAGGAACTGCCCCATCGACGCGGCCAGGCCCATGCCATAGGTGGCGATGTCGCACTCGGCGAACTGCATCGTGTCGTAGATGGCCATACCCGCCGTCACCGAGCCGCCCGGCGAGTTGATGTAGAGCGAGATGTCCTTGGTGGGATCCTCCGCCGAGAGCAACAGGATCTGCGCGCACAGCTTGTTCGCGATGTCGTCGTCCACCTGCGTGCCCAGGAAGATGATGCGCTCACGCAGCAGGCGCTCGTACACCGAATCACTGAGGTTGAGACCAGCAGTCGCGGTTGTCATGACCCCTGCCTGGTTGATTGTCACGGATACCTGCCTTCTCTCGCCGGCTCGTTGCGGAGTGCCACATAGCCATCACTGGTCGGATATGCCGCACCCCATCGGGCGGGCTATCCGACTTGTCGTCACAAACAGTAACGAAGCAGGGCGGCACCGAACTCCCGGTACCGCCCTTTCTTCGCTCACAGCGCAATCAGCGCACCTCTCGGGCGTCGAGCACGCCGACATTCCATGAAATTATTCGGCGTCCGCCGCGGCCGTCTCGACGGCCTGGTCCTCGTCCGCGGAATCGGTGGGAGCGCCGAACATTTCGGCGGTGTCCACCGTGTTGCCCTCGGAGTCGGTGACGGTCACCTTGCCCACCACGCCCGCCAGCGCCTTGCCGCGGCGCACGTCCGCGAACACCGCGCCGAGCTGGCCCGCCTGCTGCACCTGCTGGATGAACTGCTCCGGCGACATGCCGTAGCGCTGCGCCTGGAACAGGATCCGCTCGGTGAGCTCGTCCTGGCCGACCTGGGTGCCCTCCGCCTCGGCGATCGCGTCCAGCAGCAGCTGGGTCTTGACCGACTTCTCGGCGGCCTCCTTGGTCTCGGTGTCGAACTCCTCGCGGGTGCTGCCCTGCGCCTCGAGCGCCTCGGCGAACTTGGCCTCGTCGTGATCGAAGCCGTGCACCGCGTCGTGGGTCACGGCGTCGATCTCGGCCTTCACCACGGCGTCGGGCAGCGGCACCTCGACCTGCTCGAGCAGGGTGTCCAGCACCTTGTCGCGGATCTCGCCGGCCTGCTGCACCTTCTTGACCCGCTCGACTCGGCTGCGCAGATCGGCCTTCAGCTCTTCCAGCGTGTCGAATTCACTGGCCAGCTGGGCGAACTCGTCGTCGGCCTCGGGCAGCTCGCGCTCCTTGACATTCTGCACGGTGACGGTGATGACCGCCTCCTTGCCCGCGTGCTCGCCCGCGACCAGCGTGGAGGTGAACTCCTTCGACTCGCCCGCCGACAATCCGACCAGCGCCTCGTCCAGGCCCTCGATGAGCTGACCGGATCCGACCTCGTGGGACAGGCCGGTCGTGGCGGCCTCGGCCACCTCCTGGCCGTCCACGGTCGCCGAGAGATCGATGGAGACGAAGTCGCCGTCCTGCACCGGACGCTCGACACCGGTCAGGGTGCCGAAGCGCTGGCGCAGCGACTGCAACTGCTCCTCGATGTCCTCGTCGCCGACGGTGAACGCGTCGACGGTCACCGCGATGCTCTCGTAGTCCGGCAGGGTGATCTCCGGACGCACGTCGACCTCGGCGGTGAAGGCGAGCTCCTGACCGTCCTCGATCTTGGTGATCTCGATCTCCGGCTGGCCGATGACCTTCACCTCGGAGGTGGTGACGGCCTCGCTGTAGCGACCCGGCAGCGCGTCGTTGACCACCTGCTCCAGGATCGCGCCGCGACCGAGGCGGGCCTCGAGCAGCTTCGCGGGCGCCTTACCGGGACGGAAGCCGGGGATACGGACCTGCTTGGCCAGTGCCTTGTACGCGCGGTCGAAATCGGGCTTCAGCTCCTCGAAGGGCACCTCGACATTGATCCGGACCCGGGTCGGGCTCAGCTGCTCGACGGTGCTCTTCACGGACATGCTCCTTGTTCGTTGTTCGTACTGGTTGACGTTCGGTGTGCGGTGCCTCCCCGGCACTCCGAAGTCGGAACGGCGGATGAGGCGGCCCTACGCTGGCTGCCGCACTCCCCCGACCGGCGCAGATCCGGACCGGAGTCCCGGCCTCGGCCGAGACGACGAGGAATGCGGCGTACGCCACGCATCCCGACCAGGTTAGTTGACCGGCCGAGCGGACCTGCATCCGGCGGTGGCTCCGCGGGCCGCGAGGGCCGCGGTCACTTCCCCACCGACACCGCGTCGGTGACGAAGACCAGCGTCTCGTACGGCGCGATGCCCCGCCCGCCCGCGCCGTAGCCCAGCTCCGGCGGCACTATCAACAACCTGCGCGAGCCTTCCCGGACGCCGACGAGACCCTGGTCCCATCCGTCGATGACCCGGCCTGCGCCGAGGTCGAGCTGGAACGGCTTGCCGCGACCGAACGAACTGTCCAGCGTCTTCTTGTCCGACCAGGTGACCAGCGCGTAGTTCATGGTGAGCTGCTGCCCCGCCACGGCGCCCGGCCCGCTGCCCTGGATGAGGTCCTTGACGATCAACTGCTTCGGCGGGTCGCAGTCGTCCGGGATGGTGATGGTGGGCGCGGCGCCGAAGCCACCGGTGACGCCGATGTCCTCGGCGGTGCACTCCCGGCCTTTGCTCTGCGTGGCCGGGCGCTGCGCGGGGGAAGGCCCCGCCGCCGCGGTGGTCCTCGTCGCGGAGACGGTCGTGGCGGTCGGCTCGTCGTCCGAGCCGCAAGCCGCCAGCGCGATGGTCGTCGCGGCGAGGGCGCCGATACCGATGATCCTTCCGAGAATGTGCATGCCGCGGACCCTAGACCACGAACAGGCGCCGGGCGGGGCGAGCTTCCCGCGACACGCGCGGACCGCCGCGGGGCGCCCGCTCCGGCTAGGCTGGCGATGAATCTCCATCCGGCGTTGCCGATTCCGATCGGCAACCGTTGCAGGACCGGGACGGCGGTCACTAGTGGCGCCGCTGTCCTCGATACCCGAACGTGAGGAGAGTCGGCGTATGACCCACATGGCGAGTGCGGGTGGCGACACCTCGGCGGACAACGTCGGCAGCACCGGCGGCCGGACGGTCGCCCCGCGTCCCTACCGGCTCGCGGACGTGCCGGGCCCGTTGGAACGCGACGAACTGACGTCGATCGACGCGTGGTGGCGGGCCGCCAACTATCTCGCGGTCGGCCAGATCTATCTGATGGCCAATCCGTTGCTGCGCGAGCCGCTGCGCTCCGAGCACATCAAGCCCAGGCTGCTCGGGCATTTCGGCACGGTGCCCGGCTTGAATCTGGTCTGGGCGCACGCCAATCGCGCGATCCGGCAACGCGGGCTGAACGCCGTCTTCGTCGCGGGCCCCGGGCACGGCGGTCCCGGCCCGAACGCGTGCGCCTGGCTGGAGGGCACATACTCCGAGCTCTACAGCCACATCTCGCAGGACGCGGCGGGCATGGGCGCGCTGTTCGGCCAATTCTCCTTTCCCGGCGGGGTGCCGAGTCACTGCGCGCCGGAGACTCCAGGCTCCTTCCACGAGGGCGGCGAACTCGGCTATTCGTTGCTGCACGCGTTCGGCGCCGCCTTGGACAATCCCGATCTCACCGTGTTCTGCGTGGTGGGCGACGGCGAGGCGGAGACGGGACCGCTGGCCACGAGCTGGCACGCGAACAAGTTCCTCAGCCCGGCGCGCGACGGCGCGGTGCTGCCGATCCTGGCGTTGAACGAGTACAAGATCGCCAATCCGACCATCCTGGCGCGCATCCCGGAATCGGAACTGCTCGCCCTGCTGCGCGGATACGGCTACGAACCGATCGTCGTCGCGGGTGACGATCCGGCGGCGGTGCACCAGGCGATGGCCGCGGCGGTGGACACGAGCATGGAACGCATCGACCGGATCCAGCGCGCCGCGCGCGGCGGCGGTGACGGGGCGCGGCCCACCTGGCCGATGATCGTGCTGCGCACACCCAAGGGCTGGACCTGTCCTCCGGTGGTGGACGGCGACCAGGTCGAGGGCACCTTCCGGGCGCACCAGGTGCCGTTGCCCGGCGCGCGCACCGATGCCGAGCACCGCGCGGTCCTGGAGCAGTGGCTGCGCTCCTACCGTCCGGAGGAGCTGTTCGACGACAGCGGCGCACCGGCGCCGGAACTGATCGCCCAGGTACCGGGCGGCGATCGGCGGATGAGCGCCAATCCGGTCGCCAACGGCGGCGCGCTGCTGCGCGACCTGCGCCTGCCGGACTGGCGTGACTTCGGCGTCGAGGTGCCCGCGCCGGGCGCTACCGAGCACGAAGCCACCAGGGTGCTCGGCGGCTGGCTGCGGGAGGTCACCAGGCGCAATCCGGACAACTTCCTCACCTTCGCGCCGGACGAACTGGCCAGCAACCGGTTACAGGACATCCTCGAGGTCACCGGCCGCGCCTGGCAAGCCGAGATCGACCCCCGCGATCAGAAACTCGACCGCACCGGCCGGGTGATCGAAGTGCTGTCCGAACACATGTGCCAGGGTTTGCTGGAGGGCTACACGCTGACCGGCAGGCACGGTGTGTTCACCTGTTACGAGGCCTTCATCCACATCGTCGACGCGATGTTCAATCAGCACGCGAAATGGCTCGACGCCAGCTCGGCGGTGCCGTGGCGGCGCCCGATTCCCAGCCTGAACTATCTGTTGTCCTCGCACGTCTGGCGCCAGGACCACAACGGCTTCACCCACCAGGACCCCGGTTTCCTGGACGTGGTGCTGAACAAGAAGGCCTCCATCGTGCGGGTGTACCTGCCGCCGGACGCCAACACGCTGCTGTCCACCTATGACCACTGCCTGCGCTCCCGGCACTACGTGAACGTGGTGGTCGCGGGCAAGCAGCCCCAGGCCGACTGGCTGTCGGTCTCCGAAGCCGCCGAGCACTGCGCGCGCGGGATCGGCATCTGGCCGTGGGCGGGCCACCGGGATGAGCCGGGCACCACGCCGGACGTGGTGCTCGCCTGCGCGGGTGATGTACCGACATTGGAGACCCTCGCCGCCGCCGCGATCCTGCGCGAGCGGCTGCCGGAGCTGCGCGTCCGGGTGGTCAACGTGGTCGACCTGATGCGGCTGCAACCGCAGGACGAGCATCCGCACGGCCTGCCCGACCGCGAGTTCGACACGCTGTTCACGCGGGACCGGCCGGTGATCTTCGCCTTCCACGGCTATCCGTGGCTGGTGCACCGGCTGACCTATCGGCGCACCAACCACGGCGCACTGCATGTCCGTGGTTACAAGGAGCGGGGCACGACGACCACGCCGTTCGACATGGTGATGCTCAACGACCTGGACCGATACCACCTCGTCATGGACGTGATCGATCGGGTGCCCAGTCTGCGTGAGCGCGCCGCCGGGCTGCGGCAGGAGATGGTCGACGCGCGCTGGACGGCTCGCGCGTGGACCAGGGAACACGGTGCGGACATCCCCGAGGTAGCCGACTGGAGCTGGCCTTACCGGAGCGGCCACGAGTAAGTACGATCGACCGTATGGAAAGTGGCTCGCACACCGCCGAGATCACCGACAAGCGACTGCTGCGCGGTGCGCGAACTCGCGCCACGGTGCTGCGGCAGGCGGTGGACATCGCCTCGCTGGACGGATTGGACGGCCTCAGCTTCGGCAGGCTGGCCGCCGAAACCGGGCTGAGCAAGGCGGGGATCCAGACCCTGTTCCGCACCAAGGAAGCACTGCAATTGGCCGCCGTCGACCACGCGCGCGACCGGTTCGTGGAAGCGGTCGTCGAACCGGCCCGTTCCGCGCCGCACGGCGTCGCCCGACTGCGAGCCCTGCTCGACCACTGGATGGTCTACGCCGAGACGCCGCTGTTCCCTGGCGGCTGCTTCCGCGTCGCGACCATGGCCGAATGCGACAGCAAGCCGGGCCCGGTGCGCGATGCCCTCTTCCGCGATCAGCGAGCGTGGGTAGGGCTGCTGGCACGGGAGCTGCGCTCGGCGGCGTCCGCCGGTGAGATCGCCGAACTGGACGCGGATCTGGTCGCGTTCCAGATCGATGCGGTGCTGTGCGCCACCAATACCGCGCTGCGACTCGGCGATCCGGAGGCCGCCGACCGCGCCCATCGCATCGTCGAAGGCTTTCTGCGACCGCTCTGAGCAAGCGCCATACGTTTCGGGTATGACACGGACCAACTGGTCGCTGATCCAGCGCATTCGGAAATCTCGGACAGATGGCGTCGGCACCTTGTATCTTGCGGACAACGCGTTCCACGCGTTTCCGTAGCAGTCCCCCCATCCGTCGCCGTTGCCGGAGGGCGCGCAGAAGGGCGGTTCTCATGAACCACACAGCCGAAGCGACCGGGTTGGAAATCCTAGGTGCGATCTTGATGGTGGCCTGGATGGTCGTCATGTGGGCGGCCGTCGGCGTACTCGTCGTCGCGTTGCGTAAACCCCTGCGACCATGGATGTTCCGTACCGCACTCGGTGTCATCGCTCTGGGCGTGGTAGCCCAGATAGGACACTTCCAGGAGCACGTGGCACAGGTCGGGTACTGGATCCAGCACCCGAACTCACCGGCGTGGATGACCCCGTGGGGCACCGGCCTCGCCAACGGATTCGGTCGGGTCGACCACATGAAGCCGGCGCTCGGCATGGAACTTCTGCACTTGGTGGGCAATTTCCATTTCCTCGCCGGACTGGTCGGCATCGCCCTGGTCACCCACCACGCCCTGGAGAGCAAGGCACGCAAGTGGGGTCGCATGGGCGTGCTGATGCAAGGCATCCACGGGCTCGAGCATCTCGCGCTCACCCTGACGGTCGCCTTCGGCACCAAGGCGATCGGGCTGTCGACAATCTTCGGCCTGCTCGACCCCGGCCCCGGCGCGGCGACGTACCGCATTTGGTGGCACTTCCTGGCCAACGTGATCGGCACGACCATCTTCGCCGTCGCGCTATATCACCTGTGGCGCGAACGCGCGGTGATCGAAGCCCCGTTCCGCGACCCCGCCGCCGCGAAGCCGAAGCGCGCCCCGGCCGCGGCCGAGGGTTCGGGTGCCCCGGCATTCGCGGCGGTGACCGAAGCCTGATCGATCGACCGATCCCGCACGCCTCGACGCGGCGCACCAGCGGCGTAGCGGCGTAGCGGCATTCCGACACAGAAGCAAAGGGCGTCCGCCATCCCGGCGGACGCCCTTTTTCGCGCATAAAGCAGCCTTCGGAACACACTGCCGACCGAAGCGAGAAGTGCGGCCCGAAGCCCGACACGGCCGATCGAAAAGCTCGTGGTACCGGATCCTGCGACGACAGTCGGTCTCCCAGCACCACGACGGGCCGCGACCCCTCACAATCGACCACCAACGTGTCGCCGGCATCGCCGTGCGCAGTGCTACCGCAGCGGAATCATCCCGCTCACAGCGGCAACCGGGCGGACGAGCACCGCGGCCCATCCTCTGTTCAGCCGTCCCGATCCTGCGCACGTGCTGAAGCCACCTCTTCGGTTTTCCGCGGACCGAGCGCTGCGCGTCTGCGCCGCCGCTGGTCAGGGCGCTTGCTCCCACCAGGGAAGACAAAACCCCTTCCCACGTATGAGAAACCACTCGACAAAATATCGACCCGTCGATTAATGTGACGTTATCCAACGGCACGATAGATAGGGACCCGCGGATCGGACCACACCGGACCGATCCCCATCCCGAGGTGGCGAGATGAACGGACGCGAACGATGACCGGCATCACGCCGCACCAGCGACGGACACAGACCTGGCTCGTCCGCCCGCTGATCGTGAGCGCGATAGCGGCCACGCCGGAAACCCCGGCGTCGACCGAAGCGCTGGCCGGGCCCGACACGACCGTCGCCCCGCGCCCCGCAGCAGACCCGGGCCGCCACGGATACGACAGGCCGGGCTCTCCCCATTCCGACGACCGGGACCGAGCCGATCGGCACCGCCCCGCGGACGACATGTCCGCGACGGATGCCACCCCGATCCCCTCCCCGCCCCCACCTCGCGCGGCAACCCCGACCACCGACGTTCGCCGCACCGCCGCAGCTCGCGCCGTACCGCCGTGCACAGCGCGAAATCCGAACGGAGACTTACGATGATCGCCAACACCACTCATCTCGCCGCCAGACTGCTCGCTTGTGCCGCGATCGTCGGCACGCTCACCGCGGGCGCCGCGGGCATCGCCGGAGCGGAGTCGCATTCGGGTCCGTCCAACCCGCGCAACGGCACGGGCGACACCACCGGTTGGCACCACATCGACCCCATGGGCTACCACCATCGCGACAGCGACCGACTGGACGCCGACGAGGCCGACCAGGCCGTCCGCGACTACCGCCAGCGGCAGAACCAGGCGGCACCGGCCGACGTCCCCACCGGCGACGAGTCCGACGGTTCGAGCTGGTCGCGGGTGGCCCGCCCGGACGGCACCGGCTACACCGTCTGCCGGGCGCAGGCCACCTGGTGCCGGTGACCGCAGGACCGGCACACCCTCTCGCACTCGAAACCTTCCGTGACGTCCCCCTGGACTGATCGTCCCGCTATCTAGCGGCACATTACTTGAAGTATCACCATTCCCGGAAATCCACTCCGACCGGGATAACGCACGAAAGAGAAACACTCATGATCAAGATTAGCGGGCTTCGCCGGCCGACCGCGTGTGACGACAAGCGCGGCGGCACGGTACGGACGCTCACCCTGCTGGCGGCGGCAGCGGTGGCGGCGGGCGGCCTGGGCCTCGGCGCGGGCACCGCCGAGGCTCAGGGCGCTGCCTGCCTCTGGGCGGGGGGCGCCTACGGCCAGGGCACCACGGTCGTGGCAGGGGGATGGACCTTCGCCTGCGGAACCGACGGACTGGGCGCGCCGTACTGGCATCGGGGAGCCCCCGCGCGGCAGGCCAGCACCGTGCCGAACCCGGGCGCCTACGCCCACCCCGCAGGCCTGTTCAGCCCCGGCGCCCGGCAGTACGGCACGGAGTACAACGACTACTGCGTCGGCAGCCAGCTCATCGAGGGTTCCGAGGACGTCTACCAGGTGGTCTCGGACGGACACGGAGCGCTGTGGTGGAAGGCCGCCGGCTCGATCGACCAGTGGGCCTTCGATCCCGGTAGCGGCCCGCAGCGGTCCTGGCGGTCGTCGAGCCTGTGCTACGACGGCTCGCTGACCTGACACCTGCCCGATCCCGGCTACCGCACGCCCGTGACCGTCACGACGGTCACGGGCGTGCTCGCGTTCGCGCGGGCCGCCGCTCCGATTCCAGCCGGATCCGCTCGGCGAGGTGATCCGGCACGTGCCAGCTGATGTCGGCCCTGGTGGCCGCCATCAGCTTCCTGCGCACGGACGCCACCTGGGCATCGACCGTGCGGATCGAGCTGCCCCGGCGCGCGGCGATGGCACTGTTGGCCCAGCCCGCCGCGGCAAGCACCGCCACTTCGCGTTCCGCAGGCGTCAACTCCTCCCAGCGCGAGGCGGTGGACCTCGCCTGCGGACGCGGGTTCGGCAGCTTGTCGACCGGCAATCTGCCGAGCAGCAGCAATTGCAGCTCGTCGCGTTCGGGACGCAACCGGGCGCCGCGCTGGACGGCCGCGGCGTGGGCCTCGGCACCGATGACCGCGGTGACCGCCGCGACGGCTCGAGCGGTGCCGCGAGCCACCAGCGTCACCCGGTCGGCGACGATGCCCATCGAGCGGTGCAGGGTGGCGATTCCGCCTTGCAGATGGGCGATCTCGGTGGCGGCGGCGATGGCTTCGGCGCTGCCGGTGTCGCCCGCCTCGATCCGGGCGGACAGCAGATAGGTCAGCGCCATCATGCTGAAGTGCGCGACCCAGCCCGCCGTCCAGGTGTCCCCGGTGATCAGCAGGCGCTCCAGGGTGGACTGCCCGAGTTTCACCGCCTCCCGCGGATCGCCGTGCCGGGACACCGCGATCATCCAGGCCAGCTCCGCCCAGGAGGTCGCCCAGCCCGCGTCGGAAGCCACGGCCCGGTCGAGATGCCCGCGCGCGGCCCCGAGCGCGACGTCCGCGTCGCCCAGGTTCGCGTAGGTGAGGGCCTCGAACAGTTCGCTGCGCTGCTCCCCCGCCCGGTCGCCCAGAACGGCGAACTTCCGGCGCGCCCTGGCCAAGACGTCCACCGCTCGCAGGTCGAGGTGGATCAGCAGGAGCTCGAGGCCCCAGGTGAATTCCACCGCGGCGGGCAGACCGAGGTCGGTCGCCGTCGTCGCACGCCAGCCGGCCCGCAGTTCCGAGGGCAGGCACTCCGCGGCGCATTCGTCCAGCAGTTGCGCGGTGTAGGCGTGCCTGCCCTGCCAGATGGCGATCCAGCCCACCAGCGCGGTCGCATTGATCCGCAGCCGGGTCGGCGGCGGCTCGACCTGCGCGGTGACCTCCAGGGCCTGCTCGGTCAGACTGGTGATTGCCCGGTTCGAGCCGGTGATGAACGGCACGCGCAGCGCCATCAGCGTCGCGGCGGTCTCCAGTCCGACCACCGCCTCCTCCGGGTCGGTGAGGCTGGTCTCGACGGCGATCAGAATGTTGTCCCACGCCGCTCGCGCCCACGCGATCCACTCCTGCTCTCGCGGGCCGTACCAGGTGGCGGGCCCCGCGGCGACACGGTCGCGGTAGTGCCGTCGATGCCGGGCGAGCAGTCGCGCTTCGTCCAGGTGGTCGCCGCGGGTGGACAGCCGGTCGCGCACGAAGACCCGGACGCTCTCCAGCAGGTAGTAGCGCACCGTCGCCGCGGTGATGTGGGCCGACAGCAGCGAGCGTTCGACCAGGCGCTCGAGCAGCCCCTCGATCCGCTCGGGGGGTAGCGCAGGGTCCGCGCACACCGCCACGATCGCGTCCACTTCGGCCCCGCCGGACTGCGTCTCGTCGTTCTCGGCGTCGCAACCGGTGGCGAAGACCGACAAGCGCTCCAACAGCAACTGTTCGGGTGCGGTGCACAGACCGTAGGACCAGGCGATCACGTCGCGCACGCTGCGGTGCCGTTCGCCGACACCGCCCCTGGCGCCGTGCGTCCACTGCAGTCGGCGATCGTCGGTGTCGCCGGACAACTCGCGCAACACGATCGCGGGTGGCCGGTGCAGCAGCCGTGCGGCGGCCAAGCGGATGAACAGCGGGTTGTTGTCGACGTGCCCGCAGATCCGGGTGGCGATGGCCAGTTGTCCGGGGTCCTCGGGAATCGGCCGTCCGGTGCGCTCGGCTCGCCGCCGGAACAGTTCCAGGGCGTGCACGCTGGACAGCGGCGGCACGGTCACCAGCTGCTCGTCGATCCAGCCGACCGGCTCGCGGCTGGTCGCGACGATGGTCAAGCCGGGGATTTCCTGCAGCAGGCCGACGACGAGCGGACCGACGCCGCCCAGCACGTGTTCGCAGTTGTCCAGCACCAGGATGGTCCGGTGCGTCTCGTCCTCGGCGCCGGCATCGGTGAGGGTCTCCAGCAAGCCGTCCCATGCGGAGCGGCCCACTATGCCGTTCTTCGCGACGGACAAGAGCACTTCCTCGGCGACCGCTCCCGTCTCCGCGCCGGGCGCGAGACGGGCCAGGCGCGTCCAGTACACCGTGTGCCGTGCCCCGCCTCGGTATCTGCGCACGGCTTCCACCGCCAGCGTCGTCTTGCCGATGCCACCGGGCCCGACCAGGGTGATCAGCCGGGCGCTCGACGAGTTCAGCAAGGCGTCTATCCGCCGCAGTTCGGCATGCCTGCCCACGAACTCCGCGGGCGCGACGGGGCCGTTGCCGCCGCCGCTGCTCACCTCCGACATGCCGACGCACCTACCGATCCGGAAAACCACTGCTCGAGCAGCCTAATGGGCGCGTCCCGTCCTGCCTTTGCGGCTACGGCTGGGCCGCCGCTCGGATTCGTACCGGACCCGGTCGGCGAGCTCGTCGGGAATGTGGGCCGCGATGTCCGCGCGGGAGGCGATCATCAGCTTCTGCCGGATGGCGGCCACCTGCGCGTCGACCGTCCGGATGGAGCTGCGCCTGCGACCTGCGATGGCGCTGTTGGGCCAGCCCGCCGCCGCGAAGACGGCGACGTCGCGTTCGGCCTCCGAGAGGTCGCTCCAGCGCGTGGCGGGCCGCCGCGACGCCGGCCGGGAAGCGCCCTGCCGGTCCGGCCGACGGGCGGGCGGCGCCGGATCCGGGGCTGGAGACCACAGCGCGTCGAGCTCGGGGCGCAGCCGCGTCCTGCGTTCGGCGGAGGCGTAGGCGCGGTCGCCGAGCACCGCGCGGGAGACCTCCGCGGCGCGGCGCATCTCGGCGGCGATCAGCGGAACCCGGTCGACGGATATGCCCATCGATCGCTGACGCGTCTTGAATCCGCCTACCAGGTAGGCGATCTCCCGCGCGGTGTCGGCGGCCGCGGCGGAATCACCGCCCTCGGCCCGCTGCGCGACGAGGACCTGGGCCAGCGCGACGATGTGCGCGCCCACCGCCCAGCTCGCCGTCCAGGTGTCCGGTTCGCCGCGGTAGCGGGTGAGCACCCCGTGGGTCAGCGTCAGCGCCTCGGTGGCGGACCCGTGTTTGGCCAGCGCCACCGCGCGCGCGATCTCGGCCCAGGCGCGCGACAATGTCGAGCCGGACGACACCGATCGATCCAGGAATCGCGCCGTGTTCTCCAGCGCCTCCCGCCGGTCGCCGACGAGGGCGGAACAGAACGCCGCGAACACGTCGCTGCGTTCGGCGCCGATGCGATCGCCCTGTTCGGCGAATTTGCGGCGGGCCCGAGCAAGGACGGTGACGGCGCGCGGGTCACCGCGCACGAGCATCAGCTCGAGCCCCCACAGCCACTCGACCGGGGCGGGCAGCCCGAAATCGATATCGGTGTAGCGCGGCCCGGCTCCCGGTGGGAGGGCGGCGCAGTCGGCGAGCAGTTGCGGGATGTGATCGGTCCGTCCCTGCCACAGCGAGATCCAGCCGAGCAGCGCGGTGGCCAGGTCGGCCGGCCCGGAAGGGCCCAGCCCGGAGGCCCGGGTGGCCTCGAGCGCGCGTTCGGTCAACCGGGTCAGCGCGCCCGCACCGGACTTGACGTACGGCACCTTCATCGACAGCAGGACGGTGGCGATCTCCAGGGCGACCACGGCCTCCGCCGGGTCGGCCAGACCGGATTCGATGCCGAGCACGATGTCGTTCCACGCCGAGCGCGCCCAGGACAGCCAGGCCTGATCCTGCGGCCCGAGCCAGATGGCCTGCCCGGCGACCACCTTGTCCCGGAAATACCGGCGGTGGCGCGCGGCGAGCCGGTCGAACTCCCCACGGTCCCGGCGGCGCAGCCGCTCCCGGGCGAACACGCGGACGCTTTCCACCAGATACCAGCTGACCGTGGTCGCGGTGAGATGTGCCGACAGCAGCGACTGTTCGGTGAGCCGCTCCAGCAGGTGTTCGATCGCACTCGCGGGCAGGGCGTCGTCGGCGCATACCGCGATCGCGGCGTCGAGCTCGATGCCCCCGCGCAGCGACTCGTCGTCGGTCTCGTACCCGGCGGCGAAGACCGACAGTCGCTCGAGCAGCAACTGCTCGGAGGAGCCGCAGAGCGCGAACGACCAGGCGATCACGTCGTAGACACCGCGGTGGCGCTGCTCGGCGCCTGCCCGTGCGCCGTGGGTCCAGTGCAAGCGTTTATCGTCCGCGTCGCCGGTGAGTTCGCGCAGCACCATGACCGGCGGCTGGTGCCGCAGACGCGCCGCGGCCAGGCGGATGAACAGCGGGTTGTGGTCGACCCGGCGGCAGATCCGGGCGGCGACGGCCACCGCCTCGCGGTCGTCCGGGATCGCCCGCCCGATGAGTTCGGCGCGCTGCCGGAACAATTCGAGCGACTGCCGCGGCGACAGCGGCGGCACGGGCAGGATGTACTCGTCGGCCCAGCCGATCGGTTCGCGGCTGGTGGCCAGGACGGTCAGGCCCGGTGCGGATTCCAGCAACTCGGCGATCATCGCCGCGACCACGCCGAGCAGGTGTTCGCAGTTGTCCAGGACGAGGACAGCGCGCTCGGTGGAACGGTCTCCGCTGGTGAACGTGCGTACCAGCGCGTCACGGGTGGGTGGCGAACTGAGGTCGGTGCGCACGGCCGACTGCATCACGTCCTGCGCGGTGGCGGTGCTGTCGGCCTCCAGCCCGGCCAGCCGCGCCCAGTACACCGGCCTGCGCCGGGCGTGCGCGCCGCGGCACAACGCTTCCGCGGCCAACCTCGTCTTGCCGATCCCGCCCGGGCCGACCAGGGTGATCAGGCGCGCGCCGCTGTCCAGCAGCGCGCCCAGCCGGTCCAATTCCGTTTCCCGGCCGCAGAATTCACTGGTGGATGCAGGCAGCACGTCGCCACGTGCCTGAACCAGGGACATAAAACGAAAGTTAGCCGACGACGCGGCAACGCGCTCGACAATCAGAGGTTACGCAAAGGTCAAGCCCCTGTTTACCAGGGCAACGGACTCCGTTTCCGCGCCGATTGCTACCTCGCGGAGGCCATCTGCTGGTAGTGCATCTGGACCACCGCGCTGTCGAAAGTCATCACGTCGACGAGTTGCAGCCCCGATACCACCGCGGGCGTCGGGAACAGCGGAATCCCGCCGCCGAGCAGGATCGGGTGCACGAACAACCGGTACTCATCGATCAGGTCGTGCTTCATGAACTCCGACGCCGTCTCCGCGCCGCCGAACAGGACCATGTCGCATCCCGGCTGCGCGCGCAACGCGGTGATCTCCTCGACGAGGTCGTCGCGCACCACGCGGGTGTTCCAGCCCGCGGAGGACAGGGTGCGGGAGAAGACCACCTTGGGCGTCTGTTTCCAGCACCGCGCGAAATCCACGTAGAACTCCGAGATCGCGGGATCCACGTCGGCGGTCGGCCAGAACGACGCCATGATCTCGTATGTTTTGCGGCCGTAGAGGAACAGGTCGGCCGAGCGTAATTCGTCCAGGAACGACTCGCACAGTTCCTCGTCCACCACCGGCCAGTGGATCTCCTGATCCGGCCCCTCCGCGAAGCCGTCGAGCGACATCTGCATCCACAGCGTCACGCTTCCCATGTGCCCACACCCATCTGCTGCCCTTGTGCGACTTCCAGATTGTCGGGGAGAGCGACACTTCGGCGCATCGGTAGGTCGCCGGAAGACATACTTAAGTAGACGAGCGTAGGTAGCCCCGCGGCACGCGAACGCGCGCCGGATGACACCAATATACCGTTGATCAACGGCACGTTACTGCTACGTATCGCCAATGATGGGAATCTGAAACGGGAATATTTCGACCCGCCGCGAGTCCGCGCCGCCGGTCAGCTCTCCGGCAGCGCCTCGGCTAGCTCGGCGTCCTGGTCGAGATACCTTGCGATGAGCCGGTTCACGAGTTCGGCGGTGGTCTCCGCCGGGACCGCCCTGGTCGCCTCCAGCCGCTGCGCGAGTTCGGCCACCTGCGCCGGGCCGCGATCGGAATCCTGGAACGACGCCCACGCGGTACGCCGGAACAGATCCACGTAGCGCCGCGCGATCCGCTCGGCGTCGGCGCGCAGCTTCTCCAGTTCGCCGAGCACCTCGTCGGCCGGGATGCCCACGGCCGCCATCTGCTCGAGACTGTGCGCCAGACGGCGATCCGCGATGCGGTAGGTCGCCGCGTCGACGGGTTCGTACAGACCCGCCGCGACGACCCGGGCCAGACCGTTGGGCACGTCGCGATAGCGCTCGGCCAGTTCGGTTGCCGCGATCGTTTCGCCCGCCTCGACGGCCGCCTCTGGCGAGCCGGGCTCGGCGACACCGAGGATATCCCCCAGATCGTCGCCACGATCCCAGGCGTTGAGCAATTCCCTGATGCCGTTGAGTTTGATCCCGCGATCGAGCAACCTGCTGATGGTCCGCACCCGGTTGAGGTGGTCGGCGCCGTAGAAACCGGTACGCCCCTTGACCTGCGGGGGCGGCAGCACGCCCCGTTCGTGGTAAACGCGCAGGCTACGCACGGTCGTACCGGCCTCCCGCGCCAGCTCGTCGATCGTGTACTCCACACCCGCAGTCATACCTCAAGGAAACCACATCGCAACACGGGACGGCCGCCGGTGCGCGGCCATTGTCGGGGCGACCGACCGGTCCATAGCGACATTTCAGCAAACATCGTCCGCGCGGGCCGCCGCCACCTTCCGGGCGCCCGCCCGCCACCGGTCTTCCCGCCTCTGGAAATCCCCTCGATGCCGGGTCCCGCCGCCGCGCCTATCCTTCCGGCATGGGTGAATCCGCGGGCCCTCCGGCCAGTCTCGCCGACCGCGAGCGCGCGATGCGCGAGCTGACCCACCACCTGGGCACGGGCCGGCTGAGCCTGGCCGAATTCGACGAACTCAGCGCGGCCGTCGCTGCCGCGACTCAGCGGAGTCAACTGGCCGAGCTGTTCGCCGACCTGCCGGGCAGCACACCGCCCCCGGCCGAGGTGACGCCGACCAACCCGCTGCCGCGCCTGGTCGTCCTGGCCGGCGCGGCCGTGGTCTTCTCGGTGGTGCTGGCGGTGACCACCGGCAACTGGCTGTGGCTGCTGGTGATCCTGGCCGCGCCCGCGCTTTTCATGCTCACCGCGCGCACCACCTGAGACCGGTTCACCACCTCGACTTCGGCCGCACAAAGTTGGCCAGGTCGACCAGGCGGTAGCGGTGCAGACGATGCGGGGCGATGCGCGCCAGCGCCCGCAGGCTGGACTCCAGCCCGCGTTGCAGACCGAGCAGGGTGAACGGGAAGCCGAGCAGGGTCGCGTCCGGATCGGCCGACCGGCCGCCGCCGCGCACCCATTCCAGCGCCGCACCCACCACGATCACCTGCAACTGCAACGCCCTCGGTTCGTCCGGCGCGGCGTCCAGCCGCGCGGCCGCCTCGAGCAGGTCGGCCTCCGTGGTCTCCGGGATCGGCTGGGAGACCAGCAGCAGGCATCCGGTCATGCGCGCCACGCTTTGATACCGCGATGCCTCCGGCACCTGATCGAGGACCTCCACGGCCTCCAGCAAGCCGCCGTCGGCGGCGAGTCTGCGGGCCAGTCCGAACGCCGCGCTCACCACACCGTGATTGGTCCGCCACACCGTGCGGTAATACTCCTCGGCGAGCCGATGCCAGCGGTCGTCGGCGCGGTCGCCCAGATGCTGGAGGGTGAGTTCGGCGGTCGCCGCCAGCGCCAGCGCGGGGGCGATCTCGCCGGGCAGCATGCTGTGCACCAGATCGAAATACTCGTAGGCGCGCTCGTACTGGCCGTCCAGCAGAGCGGCGACCGCCGAATACCACTCCAGGCGCCAGTCCGTGCCGTAGTCGGGCCGCAGATCGGCGAGCCGATCGCACGCGGGCACCACCTCACCCAGGTCCAGATGCGCGCGCACCGCCGTGAGCGTGCCCTCCAGCTCGAACGTCTCCGGCTCCGGGATGGTCCCGGAGACGATCCGGTCGGCGGTGCGGCGCAGGGCGTCCAGGGCATGCCGGGGATCGCCGTGCAGCAACGTGGACAGCAGGTCGGCGCTGGGGTCCTCACCGTCGATCATCGGCACCGGCAGGGCCGCGACGACGCTCGGCGCGTCCAGCGCGGGCAGGCGATGGCGCCCATCGGTCATGCCGTCGGTCTGCCCGATCAACGTCTCGATGCCGAAATCGCCACGCATGGCGCCGAATTCCAGCGACGCCTGCGGATGTTCCTTACCGGTGTCGTAGGCGAGCACCATGCGCAGGACGCCCGCGAGCTGGCCGTACATCGCGTAAGCGGTGGGGAAGCGGCGGCGCGGCTCCGGATGGGTCGCGCGGCACAGCAGCCGGTGCAACGCCGGATAGTCCCGCAACAGCGGCTCGTCCTCGGGCGAGGGAATGCCGGGCAGCTGGTGTCCGTCGGCGTTCTTGGGCATGTCCAGCACCAGAGCGGCCAGCGTCCGCCCCACGGTGTAGATGTCCGATGCGACCGTCGGGCCGGTCTCGGTGATCTCGGGCGCCTGATAGCCCGGAGTGCCGTAGATACTGCCGTAGGACTCCATCGCGGCGACCGCGCCGAGATCGATCAGCTTGACCTCGTCCTCACTGACCATGATGTTGTCCGGCTTGAGGTCGTTGTAGGCCAGCCCGAACGAGTGCAGGTAGTCCAGCGCGGGCAGGATCTCCATCATGAAGGCGATCGCCTCGGAGACCGGAATGCGTTCGGGCGCACGCAGATCCAGCATCCTCTTCAGCGAGCGCCCGCCGACGTACTCCATGACGATGTAGCCGTCGGCCACGTCGCGCCCGGAACGGTGCTTGACGAAGTTGTGGATCTTGACGATGCCGGGATAGGCCACCTCGGAGAGGAATTGGCGTTCGGCGAGGGCGACCACGTGCGCTTCGAAGTCGAGCGGGTTCTGCAACCCCTTCAACACCACCCAGCGATCGCTCACATTGCGGTCGATCGCCAGGTAGATCCATCCGAGTCCGCCGTGGGCCAGACAGCCCTGGACTTCGTACTGGTCGGCGACCATCTCCCCCGGCTGGAGCAGGGGCCGGAAGTTGAACGGCGAGGCGCAGCGGCCGCACTCGCCCTCCACGGCGCCCGACCCGGCCGCACCGGTGCGGCCGACCGGCTGCTGGCATTTCCAGCAGAACCGTTTGTGCTCGGGCACTTCCGGGTTCTGCATCACCGCGGTGCGCGGATCGAGCGGGCTCACCTTGGGCATGGACACCAGCCCGCCGCCCAATCGTCGCGCGCTCGGCCGCGAGCGCGCGCTGCGCCCGGAACCGGGTTCGGACTCGGCCTCGAGTGCGCCGAGCAGCAGCCGCTCGGCGGTGCCGATGGTCTCCTCGCCCACGACGGCGGGGCCGGTCGGCGGTCCGCCGTCGCTCGACGCCGGGTCGACGGCGCCGGCACGTGGTTTCTCGACGTACCGAGGTGTCGACCACGGATTGGGTAGTCGTGGGGCCACCTCGGTTTTGAGCAGATGCCGAGTGGCCCAAGGGTGGGAAGTTCGCCGAGGCACCTCGGTGCCGCGCATGCGCCGATTCGCCCACGGATGCGCAAGTGGACGGTCGGATGCGCTGGGGTGCTCCGGCATACGAACCTCTCAGACCCGCCGTTGAATCGCGGTTTCATTCTGGTCCGCCGCCTGTCGATGCGCGCGTGTATTGTTCCCGACATTGGGAATATATCCGCCCCGGGCGAACGGCCCGGGGCGGATACTGCCTCACTCTTCGTCGGGTTTGTCGAGGATCACCACCGGGTCGCCCGATTCGCGGCGCGGCCGCTCGGCCAGGACCGGGAACTGCCCCGTGATGCCCTGGCGGATCTCGGCGATCTGCAGCACCCGCTTGCGGGCCAGGAACCAGCCGCCCACCAGCGCGGGAACCATGATGACGACCATCGCGAGCACCGCACCGCGCTGCACGTGGTCATCGCTGCACGCCATCAGCACGACCACGGTCGCGAGGAACACCAGTGTCGCGAAGCTCGTGTACGGCGCGCCGATCAGCCGGAAGGACGGACGCTCCGCACGGCCGGTGCGCGACCAGCGCCACAGCTGCAGCTGGCAGACCACGATCGCGGTCCAGGCGAAGATGGTGCCCAGCGCCGACATGTTCAGCACGATCTCGAAGGCCTGCTCCGGCACCACCGCGTTCAGTCCGACGCCGATCAGCGCCACCGCGCCGGTGGCGAGGATGCCGACGTAGGGCACGCCGCCGCGGGACATCCGCGCCGCGATGGTCGGCGCGCTGCCGTTCATCGACATCGAGCGCAGGATGCGGCCGGTCGAGTAGAGACCGGCGTTCAGGCTGGAGAACGCCGCGGTCAGCACCACGAGGTTCATCACGGAACCGGCGCCGTCCACACCGAGCCGCGAGAAGAACGTCACGAACGGGCTCTCACCGTTCTTGAACGCGGTGTAGGGCAGCAGCAGGGCGAGCAGCACCAGCGAACCCACGTAGAACAGCGCGATCCGGGCGATCACCGAGTTGATCGCGCGCGGCATGATCTTCTCGGGGTTCTCCGCTTCACCGGCTGCCGTACCGACCAATTCCACTGCGGCGTAGGCGAACACGACTCCGGTGGTGACCAGGACCAGCGGAAGCAACCCGGCCGGGAACAGCCCGCCGTGATCGGCGATGACGCTCGGGCCGGTGACCTGGCCGTCGATCTTGAAGCGGCCCGCGAGGAACACCGTGCCGACGATCAGGAAGGTGACCAGGGCGATCACCTTGATCAGCGCGGCCCAGAACTCGAGTTCGCCGAACCACTTGACCGAGACGAGGTTGATGCTCACCACGACCGCGAGGGAGACCAGGGCGATCAACCACTGCGGGATGACCTCGAACGCTCCCCAGTAATGGACATACGTCGCGATGGCGGTGATGTCTACGATCCCGGTCATGCACCAGTGGAAGAAGTACATCCACCCGACCGCGAACGCCAGTTTCTCGCCGTAGAACTCGCGGGCGTAGGAGACGAACGATCCCGAGGAGGGGCGATGCAGCACCAGCTCGCCGAGCGCCCGCAGGATGAAGAATACGAACACGCCGCAGATGGCGTACACGATGAACAGGCCAGGGCCCGCGCTGGCCAGCCGGCCACCCGCACCCAGGAACAACCCGGTGCCGATCGCCCCACCGATCGCGATCATCTGCAGCTGACGCGGGCGCAGCGACTTGTGATAGCCCGAGTCCTCGTCTTCGAGCGCGGCAGCCTGCGCGGGCGCATCCGCTGGTGGTCGAACTGTGGTCATGGCGATGGCCTTTCAGGTGACGGCGATCATAACTTCGCTCAATGTACCGTTACATAGCGGCACGTTCAATAGCGATCGGCATGTTGTAACACGCTGGACATCAGGAGCTTTGAGAAAAGGGCATCCGAGCAGCGGCGATCGCGACAAGATTCGTTGATCGTGCCACCAGATATCGGTACGCTCAGTGGGACAAACGGGACGAGGGAGCGCAGATGGCCTGGTTCGAACGGGAATTCATCGCGGTCCCAGAGGACCGCAAGAATCAGCTGGTCTACAAGTGGCCGGACGTCAACATCCGGCGCTACAGCCGCGCGATGGTCAACGCCGACCAGCTCGCCCTCTTCGTCAAGTCCGGGCGGGTCGTGGCCGCGATGGGCCCGGGACGCCACCGCATCGACGCCGACGAGCTCCCGGTGCTCGGTGCGCTCGTCGACACCCTCACCGGCGGCAACTACTACCGGGCCGAACTGTATTTCGTTTCCACTAGGGAGTTTCCGGGGATTCGCTTCGGCGGCCGGCTGGACGACATCCTCGATCCGGTCAGCGAGCAGGTGGTGACGCTGCGCGTCTTCGGCGAGTTCGCCCTGACCGTTCGCGACCCGGCCGAGCTGCTGACCGCGCTGGCGGGCACCGCCGATCTCACCGACCCGGACCGGGTGCAGAGCTGGTGCGCCGACCTGCTGCTCAAGTCCATGAAGATGGCGGTGACCCAAGGGGTCGCGCGCCGCGACTGGCCGGTGCTCGGGCTCTCCGCACAGCTGCAGCCGATCGAGCAGGCGGTGCTGCGCCAGACCAACACCGCGCTCTACGAATACGGGCTGCGCATCCCGCGAATGGGTAACTTCGACATCAGTCTGGCGCCGGAGGACGCCGACCGGCTCAAGCGACTCGCCAAGGACGTCAAGTACATCAGCCTCACCGGCGATTTCCAGCGCTACGCCGCGGGCGAGCTCGCGCTCGGCGCGAGTCAGGGTTTCGCGCGCGGACACCACGGCATGGAAGGCGGATTCCTCGGCGCGGCACTGAGTCTGAACGCCATCGGCCACCAGGTCGGTAACCACTCCCCCGCGCCGCAGCTTCCCGCCGCGGCGCCGGAGACCGCTCAGACGTCATGCGCCGCTTGCCAGGGCGCGAATCCGGCGGGCGCGAAGTTCTGCATGAACTGCGGGGCGCGCCTGGTGACGCAACCGAGGCACTGCACGAGCTGCGGCGCGGAGTCGAGCCCCGGCGCCAAGTTCTGCGGGGAGTGCGGAACGCCGATGCCCGGAGGCTGACGCCGAGCGCCTGCCTCCGGGCATCGTGTGGTCGATCAGCTCGCGAGCGTCGGTGCGACGGCCGTCGCATCACCGCCGCTCACCATGCCGCGGACCTGCCGTGCCGCCACCGAGAGCGCGGCGAGATCGTGCGTTTCGGCGGCGAAGATCTGCGCCAGCGACGCACCCGCACGGGCCAGCCGCGAACGGTTGGTCGACTCCCAGTACGCGATCTTCTCGACCGTGCTGTCCTGCGGCTCGGTGGCGGTCAGCACGTCGAGGGTCAGCGACCGCAGCGAATCGTAGAGATCCTCGCGGACCGCGAGCCGGGCCAGCGCCCGCCAGCGCCCGCCACGCTCCAGCTTGCCGACCGCGGTCAGCAGCCGCTCGATCTGGAAGTGCTCGTTGAGCGCGTAGTACAGCACCGCGACCTCCGCGGCGTCGCGGTCGGCGATGTCGGCCAGGTCGAGCACATCCAGCAGCGGGAAACGGTGGATCAGCCCGAACACCTCCTCGGCCAGCTCCTGAGGCGCGCCACGGCTGATCGACCGCCGCGAACGCTCGGCGAGATCCTCGGTGAGGTAGCCGGTAAGCCACGTGGGCACTCTGCCCGACAGGGCACGCACGCCGTCGCGGTACCTGGCGATGTCGGCGCCGATCGCGATGGGCTGCGGCCGGTTGGACAGCAGCCAGCGTGCGGCCCGGTCCAGGGTGCGCTTGGTCTCCAGTTCCAGTTCGTTTCGCGCCGCCGTGGACATCTGTGCCTGCCTGATCCGCTGCCAGAGCTCGTGCAGGTCGAAGATCTCCACCGCCGCCCGGTACGCGCGCACCGCGTCGTCGGTGGTCGCCCCGGCCTCTTCCGCGAGCCGGAACGCGTAGGTGATGCCGCCGTAGTCCACCATCTCGTTGACCACGACGGTGGCCACGATCTCGCGCCGCAGCGGGTGCCTGCCGATCGCCTGCGCGAACCGCTCCCGCAGCGGCGCGGGGAAGTAGGCTGGCAGCACCGAGGCGAACGCCGGGCCGTCGAGCAGATCACCGGCCAGCAAATCGGCCTTGAGCGAAAGTTTCACGTGTGCCATGAGATTCGCCAGCTCGGGCGAGGTGAGACCGGTTCCTTCGGCGGCGCGGCGGGCCAGTTCCGCTTCCGTCGGCAGCGCCTCCAGCTCACGGTCGAGACCGCGACGCTGTTCGAGGTCGTTGATCATCCTGCCGTGCACTCCCGACATGCCCGCCGCGTCGGCACGCGACATCCCGAGCCGGAAATTCTGCGAGATGTTGTCCCGCAGCACCAGGTCGGAAACCTCGTCGGTCATCGAGGCCAGCAGCGGATTGCGCTCGGCGACGGCGAGTTCACCGCTGGAGACGACGGCATCGAGCAGGATCTTGATGTTGACCTCGTGGTCGGAGCAGTCCACGCCCGCCGAGTTGTCCAGCGCGTCGGTGTTCATCCGTCCACCGTTGCGGCAGAACTCGATGCGGCCCAGCGCCGTCGCACCGAGGTTGCCGCCCTCGCCGATCACCTTGACCCGCAATCGGTCGGCGTTCACCCGGACCGCGTCGTTGGACTTGTCGCCCACCTCCGCATTGGTCTCGGTGCTCGCCTTGATGTAGGTGCCGATCCCGCCGTTCCACAGCAGATCGACCGGGGCCTGCAGAATGGCCTTGATCATCTCCGGCGGCGACAGGGTGGTCACGCTCGCGGGCAGGTCGAGTGCCGCGCGCACCTCCGGAGTCACCGGGATCGCCTTGGCGGAGCGGTCGTAGACGCCGCCGCCGGGGCTGATCAGTGACGTGTCGTAATCCGCCCACGACGACCTCGGCAATGCGAACATCCGCTGCCGCTCCCGGTAGGAACGCGCCGCGTCGGGAATCGGGTCGAGGAAGATGTGCCGGTGGTCGAAGGCGGCCACCAAGCGGATGTGCTCGGACAGCAGCATGCCGTTGCCGAAGACGTCGCCGCTCATGTCGCCGACGCCCACGACGGTGAAGTCCTGGGTCTGGGTGTCCAGTTCCATCTCGCGGAAGTGGCGTTTGACGCTCTCCCACGCGCCCTTGGCCGTGATGCCCATGGCCTTGTGGTCGTAGCCGGCCGAACCGCCGGAGGCGAACGCGTCACCGAGCCAGAAGCCATAGCTTTGCGCGACGTCGTTGGCGATGTCGGAGAACGTGGCGGTGCCCTTGTCGGCCGCCACCACCAGGTAGGTGTCGTCACCGTCGCGGCGCACCACCTGCGCGGGCGGCAGCACCTCCCCGCTCGCGCGGTCCACGTTGTCGGTGACATCCAGCAGGCCGGAGATGAACGTGCGGTAGCAGGCGACGCCTTCCGCGCCGAGCGCCTGCCGGTCGGCGGCCGGATCGCCCGTGGCCGCCGGCGGTTGCTTCACCACGAAGCCGCCCTTCGCGCCGACCGGCACGATCACCGCGTTCTTCACCGCCTGCGCCTTGACCAGACCCAGGATCTCGGTACGGAAATCCTCCAAGCGGTCCGACCACCGCAGACCGCCGCGGGCCACGGAACCGAACCGCAGGTGCACGCCCTCCACCCGAGGCGAGTACACGAAGATCTCGAACTGCGGCTTCGGTTTCGGCAGTTCGGCGATCGCGTGCGGATTCAGCTTGACCGACAGGTAGTCCAGCGCGTCGCCCGCCTCGTCGCGCCGGTAGTAGTTGGTCCGCAGGGTCGCTTCGATCAGGCCGAACAGGGCGCGCAGGATTCGGTCGGTGTCCAGGCTGACCACCGCGTCGATCTCGGCCTGCAGCCGTTCGGCGATCTCCGCCGCCCGGTCCGCGGCCTGCGCGCCGACGCCGTCCGGGTCGAAGTACGCGGCGAACAGGTCGGTGCACGACCGCGCCGTCGCCGGATGGGTGAGCAGGACGCGGGTGATGTTCCCGAAGGTGTAGGCGAAACCGGCCTGCTGCAAGTATTTCGCGTAGGCGCGCAGCAGGGCCACCTCACGCCAGTGCAAGCCGGCGCGCAGCACCAGTTCGTTCAGGCCGTCGACTTCGGCGCGGCCGAACCACATCGCGGTCACCGCATCCGGAAAACGCCGCCGCACACTGGTTTCCGGCAGCGACGCGGCGTCCATCGAGTGCCCCAGCTGCGCGGCCGGCTCGCTGTCGAGCGCTTCCCGCAGCGGCGCGGCGGTCACCCGAAGCCCGAAGTCGTAGATCCAGCGGTCCGGCCGGTCGGCCAGCGTGATGCGATAGGGCCGCTCGTCGACCACCTCGACGCCGAGGCTGTGCAGCACCGGCAACACCCGGCTCAGCGAGACGCCCTCACCCGCGACGTAGAGCGTGAATCGCCATTCGGCGGCGCCCGGGTCGCCCTGCCGGTAGAGGTCGGTGTCGATCGCGCCGTCGGACAGCCGTTCGAGGCGGCGCAGATCGCTGAGCGCGTGCGCGGGCTCGTGCTCCTGCTGGTAGCTCGCCGGGAAGGCCGTCGCGTACTCGGTGACCAGCGCCTGCGGCATGTCGGAGGCGCCCGCCGCCTCCGCGACCAGACGGTCGCTCCAGGTCCAGGTCGTCGCCAGCAGCAACTCCTGGATCCGCTCGCGATTCTCCTCGGAGATGTCGGCCGCCTCGGCGCCCGGCTTGCGGTGCACCGTGAAGTAGACGACGGCCAGTTCCGATTCGGTGGCCCGCGCCGAGTACGCGATCTGCTCGGCATCGAACTGCTCGCGCAGGATGTCGCCCATGCGCACGCGGACCTCGGTGGAATAGCGGTCGCGCGGCATGTAGACCAGGCAGTAAATGGTGTCGCTGCGCGAATCGCGCCGGATGAACAGCCGCACCTGGCGCCGCAGGCCCAGATTCATCACCGCGGAGACGGTTTCGAACAGCCTGCGCGCGT
This sequence comes from Nocardia sp. NPDC005745, assembly GCF_040630775.1. Classification (NCBI taxonomy): domain Bacteria; kingdom Bacillati; phylum Actinomycetota; class Actinomycetes; order Mycobacteriales; family Nocardiaceae; genus Nocardia; species Nocardia sp. NPDC005745. The sequence goes on along the minus strand of NZ_JBEXYF010000003.1, from coordinate 37,177 downwards.
CGGTGGAGAACAGCTCCACCCGGGGGAACGACTGCATCATCTCCAGCATGGCCTGGCCGGAGAACGAGTCGAGGCCGAAGCCAGCCCATTCGATGACCTGCAGCACGCGCCGCGAGATGACCGGGATGTCGAGGATGTTCTCGTGCAGGCCCGCGACGGTGAAGGTGCCGACGAAGACGTGTTCGCCCTTGACCATCTTGACGGTGTCGCCCCAGGCCGCGCGGCCGCTCGGGTCGCTCGAGCCGTAATCGGCCACGCTGATGAAGTACAGGTCCCGGGACCCGGGCAGCAGCGAGTCCACCGACCCGTTGGCCATCCGCAGGACCGTGCGCTTCGCGCCGACCACGGGCACGCTGATATCGGCGTCGGCGCCGTTGCCGAGGACGCCGAGCCCGGTGCCCGGCAGCTGCCACGGTTCGAAGTCGGCGTTCGCGCTCGGCGCGGAGCGGCGGAAGTGGTAGTAGCCGTAGCCGAGCGGCGTGAAATGCCCGTCGGACAGCCAGCGCAGCAACCCGGCGGTCTGCGGGATCTCCGCGTCACCGGCCCACTGCGCGGCCTGATCCAGCTGGCCGGCAACGGTATTGAGCACCTCGACCATGGTCGGCGTGTCGTCGGCGACCCGGCGCAGGTCGGCGAGCAGCGGCGGCAGCGCCTGTTCGATCCGGTCCACCAGTTCGTCGGACAGGCCCGCGCCCAATTGCACGTGGATCCACGACTCGCGCAGCGTTTGTCCGTCCGCCTCCCCGGCCGGCTCGGCCACACCGTCACGCGGCGCGATGGACAACACCCGGCCGTCGGCGTCGCGCGAGACGTCGAACACGGGATGCACGACTTCGGTGACCGTCGCGCCCAATCGCCGCAGGGCGGCGGTCACCGAGTCGACCAGCAACGGCATGTCGTCGTTGACGATCTGGATCGCGGCGCCGACTCCCGCGCTGTCGTCCGGACGGTAGACCCTGGTGGTCGCCGAACCGGGCGCGCGGGTGGCCGCCAGCTCCAGATGCTGACGGAAGATCCGCTCGGCCCGGTCCGTGATCGCCGACGCCGCGGGACCCGGCTGGATCCACCGGAAGTAGGCCGCCTCCAGGTCGGTCGGATCATCGCGGAACCGCTTCGGTGAAATCGTCTGCTGGGTGGTTGCCACCATCGATCCGTTGCCTTCCCGAGAACTGCGCTCGTACGTGTTTCGTACTTCACATAACGTACCGCTGGATAACGGCACAATCAACAGTGTAACAATAATTTGCCAGGACGGACATGGGTAACGCCGTCCGGATCAGGGATTTTCTGGCGTCCGGCGGAAGAGGCGCGATCAGGTCAGCGGACCAGTCCCGCCCGCGACATGAAGGTCTGGGCGCCGGCCCGACCGGCGAAGGTACCCGTTTCCAATCGCAGACCCGTCCGGGTATCCGCGTACCAGACGGTTGCCGAAGGACCGATCGCGGCGTAGACGGGTCCGTCGACGAGAGCGGAACCGCCCGCCCCGCGCCATCGAGAAATGCTGTCGGCCAAACGATCCTGCGCAACCAGTTCGGCGTAGAAGGTCACGTCCCGGCCGCCCGCGATACCACCGAAGAGCATCGGGTCCGTGGCGGCGATGACGCACTTCTCCCGCTGACCACCGGAATCCAGTGGCTGACAGGTCGCCGCCGTGCGCAGCAGATCCGGCATGGCTCGGACCGGCGCGGTGCCCTGGAGATTCGAGGGCAGCGACAGCGAACAGGACCGAACCGCCAGAACCGCGGCCGCCACCATCACCAGCGCGATCACCCCGACCGTGTACCACTGCCAGCGCGGATAGGCCTTGTGCACAAGGCTTTTCGCCTCGCTACCGACCTTCTCCGCGATTTCGGCGACCGGAGTGGGCAGCTTCTCCGCGACGGTTCGCGCCGTGTCCACGGCACTGCGCAGCGGCGCTCCGCAGTGCGCGCAGCGGGAATCCGCGCCGGTGTTGCGATGCGAGCAGTACTGGCAGACCAGTTCGGGCAGCGTGGACACTTCAGCGCCCCGTGATGACGATGGAGGAGATCGCGGTGGTGTTGATCGACGGATCGCCCTTGGACTCCAGGACGGTCAGCACGATCTTCGAGGCGCTCACCGTGGGCTCGGTCTTGGTCACCACCAAGGTCCGTTGATCGAGGGTCGGCTGCGTGTAGACGGTCTTGTTGCCGTCGTCGAACTGGTACGAAACCCGGCTCACTGTGCGGTATTTCGCCCACTGATCGGTGCCGTCGGCGCTGATGTGGTCCCAGCCGGGCACGATGCCGATCGAGTCGATCTGATAGGTCTTGCCCAGGTCGATGGTGATGACCTGGCCGTCGACCTTGTAGGCGCGCACGCACGACCACGCCTTGCCCGTCTGGCCGCCGAAAGCGTCCATCGGCGACGTGCTGCCTGGCGGGCATTTCGACGTCGCGGACTTCGGCTGGATGATCGAACTCGCAGGCGGCGCGGCCGAGGTCGAGGGCGCCGCCGAGGTCGGCGGCGGCGTGACGACCAGAAGCTGATCGTTCGCCGTGTTCTTCTCCTTGCCGCCGGTGGTGACCAGCAGCAGCACCAGCAGTACGGCAACCACGGCGGCGACGATCAGCGCGACCCTGGGTTTGCGCAGCTGGACGAGCACGTCCTTGGCCATCTGCTGCACGGGCGCGAGCCGCTCGGACGGTGCGGGGGATGCGCGCGAGGGTTCCGGTTCCGGTTCGGCCTGCACGTTCGATCGGGCGGCGACCGAGGAGTAGTCGTTCCCCAGTTCGATCGCCGGAGCCGATTCCTGTGCCTGCCCGTTCAGCAGCGCGAGGATTCGCTCGCTCGCCTTCGGGCCGTCACCGGCCCGACGCCGCGGCGCGACCTGCTGCGGCTCCGAGTCGAGGTCGGGCAACCCGAGCGACGCGGTGGCGAAGTCGACGCTGTCGCTGTGCTCGGTACTGCCACTGAGTTCCATGCCACCGGTCGACGGCGCGGCGGAAGACCCGAACGAAGAATCGGAGAGCAGTGCGTCGAGGACCGCGCCTCGATGACGGAGAAAAACATCTCCCGGGTCCTCGGCGGGCATGGTCCGGATCGTATCCGGACCGAGCCGGCCGCAGAGCCGGTGCTATTCCCGCTGGAGAGAACAGCCGACCGGTCGGGTCAGCGCTTCTTCTCCTCGGTCACGAAGTACTCCGGCGGCACGTCGAACACCCGGGCCAGCGCGATTACCAAATCCAGCCGCGGGATCGCGTCACCGTGGATCAGCCGGTACAGGCCGGACTGCGACACCGGCACGTCCGGGTAGGCCAACTCCAAGTGCTGCGCCAGCGAGTAGAGCGTCAGCGACCGCGTCGATCCGTCCTCGGTCGAGACCACGGATTCGGCGATCAGCTCCGACAACCGGCTGGAGAAGATCGCCGCCGCGGCCTGTCTGGGGGTTAGCGCGTCCCCGGCGTCCTGATGAGTCAGATCGCCGCCATCGGCATGGGTGTCCGCTACCACGGTGATAGACATTAACCGACCGCTCCCATCAGCTCACGCGACGGCCACCGGGTTGCGGAGGTGCAACCACGGGTCCGGATGCCCCCGCGTGGTGCGCGGGCGGGCCGTCGACAGTATCGAAATATCGTGTCTCGCCTCTCGGCTCGATGAGGTCAACCCGCACCGTGCGCATCGGAATGCTCACGTCCACCGCGGTCGCGCTGACCTGGTTGATCGCGAGATCGACCGCACGCCTGCGCGGACCGCCGGGCTCGCTGATGGTGACCGTCGTGTGCGCGCTCGACGCACGCGGCGGCAGGTGATCGAAGACCGCGATGGTGGCCGGTGTCTCCGCCCCGGTGGTTTGCGTGCCGGTATGCCCGTCACCCGGATCGGCCAAGCGCATGGACCGCGGATCGCCGACGGCGCTCACCAGTTGGCGCCAGCTGTCCGGACGCGCCGAATGGATCTCCACGTCCGCGCCGACCACCATCGCCCGCAGGATGATCTGCTGGGCGACGGGCAATCGGGCGTGCACATCGATGGTGCGCCTGCGCGGGTTGAACCGGGCCGGATCGAACAGCGGCAGCGCGAGAGTGTGGCGCGGCTGGCCGCTGATCGCGCCGAGGATCTGCCCGTTCGGGCCGATCGCGATGGCCAGATCGGCGACGAGTTCCTCCGGTGCGATGTCGGCGCCGGACTCGAAGCCGCGTAGCGCTCGGATGGAGGAGCCGGTCGGCAACGACGCCAGCAGGGCGTTGGACTGGTCGCCGCGCAGTAGCCGCATGTAGTCCGGCGGTTCGGTGGTGACCGCCGGGCCGATGAACCGGACGATCGCGCGCGGCCCCCCGGTGTCGTCGGTCAAGCTCACCACGAGAGTGGTGCGGCCGCGGTTCCAGGTCCAGCAGTCGTCGAGGCTCTCCCCGCCCAGCCGGGTCCAGTCGATCAGGAAGCTCGTCACACACCGGCCCGGCACCGACGACTCCAGATTGCTCCAGGTTTCCCGGAGGTCGGACAGTTCGACGCCGGCGTGCAGCAGGCGCGTCGCGTCCCGCAAGGCCGCGGCGGGCAGCGCGTGCGCGGCGATACCCCGCTCGCGCAGGCGGCTCGCGATCCGATGCGTGGCGCTGGCCAGCGCTTTGGGGGCGACCACCGCGCACGGACCGCGCTTGCTCAGCGCCGCCAGGTTGCGTTCCTGGTCGAGCCGGACAACCAGCCAGGTGAGCCGGTCCCCGACCACCGGGTGGGTCCCGATCAACTGGTCGTAGAGCATGCTGTAGCTGCCGGTGGAGCGGACCCGCTGACCGGTGGTGACGATGTCGATGTCCACCGCGATGCCGAACTGATCCAGCATCGGGAACAGCATGTCGACCGAGATGGTGTCCTCGGTGTACAGGGTTCGATCGGCGATGACGGTGGGCAGGTCGAGATTCGGCGCGAGCTGGATCATCGCGATCAGCGTGCTGCCCGCCTCGTTGATGCCGCACACGCCTGCGGCCACCTGCACGTCCCGGATCCCGGCGGGCTGCGTGCGTTCACGCGCCCGGGCGGTCCGGCCTTTCCGGTAGGCCGCCCAGTCGAGCAGCCAGCGAACAGGGGTCCGTTCGTTGACCCGGACGGTCACCGTCACGACCAGGACCGTGACCACCACCGCGCTCACCCACCACGGCGTCTTGGCCGACAGCCCGACCAGGAGCGGGCTGCCGACGACGACGAAGGCGGCGAACGGACCACGCTCGACGCCGGCGACCCGTACGCTCGGAAAACTCACCGGCGCCTCCGCATCACGGAGTTCATGTGACTACCGACGAGGCCGAGCAGCACCGCGGCGAGGATGACCACGGTCGCGGTGATCGCGGGCCGCAGATCCTTCGGGCGCGGCGGAGGGGGCACGGGCAGTTCCGCGGACCGGAACAGGCCCGTGGGTTGCTGCGGCGGAGTGCGGTAGCTCAGGGCGGCGAGCGGGTCGATCATGCCCGCGCCCACCACGTTGTCGATGCCGCGCGCGGGGGCGTGCGCGCTGGCCTGCAAGCGGGCCGCGATCTCGCGCGGAGTCTCGTTGGGGAAGCGCGACCGCAGCAGCGCGGCCACACCGCTGACGTAGGCCGCGGCGAACGACGCGCCGCCGACCGGCACGAGTTTGTCCGGTTCACCGACGCCGTTGATCAGGCCACCGCCACTGGGCCCGAGCGATTCGATGCCGGTACCGGGGGCGGCGACCGAAACCCACGGCCCGGTGAGCGAATCCTGCATGGGGGCGCCGGTCGCGGTGGTGAATCCCACGGTGAGCACGTCGGCGCCGAACCAACCGGGCGTGGAAATGGTCTTCACGTCGCGCCAGTTCCGCGGGTCCGCGGGCCGCGTCGGGTCGATATCCGGATTCTGCGCGCAATTGGCGCCGCCTCCGGCGTTGCCCGCGCCCGCCACGATGAGCGCGCCGCGCACATGGACGGCATGGCCGATGGCCGCCGACAGCATGGACTGGTCCACCTGAGCGTCCACCGGGAGGCAGACGGGCAGCGACACGGTGATCACACCGGCGCCTTGGTTCGCGGCGCGCGTGATCGCCCGGGCCAGCGTCCGGATCTCGATGGCGGTCCGCTGGCTCGGATCAGAACTCGGCCGTTCGGGGCTGAACGCACCGGAGCGGGTGCGGATGGAGATGATCCGGGCTTCCGGCGCCACCCCGGTGAATCCATCCCCTGGATCGGGAGTGGCCCCGATGATCCCGGCGACCAGAGTGCCGTGCGCGTCGCAGTCGGACAGTCCGTCGCCACCCGCGGCGAGATAATCGCCCCCGCCGACCAGGTTGGGCAGGCGCGGGTGCGGCTGCACTCCCGTGTCGATGACGGCGACGGTCACACCCGCGCCCCGGCTCAGCGCCTTGGCGCGGCGCAGATCCAGCGCGAGTTCCGCGGGTGGAGTGCGGGTCAGGTCGCTGTCGGGCAGCGCACCCGCGGCCAGGCAGCCCTTGTCCTGCTTCATCGGCTGCTCGGGCCCCGGCGGGTCATCCGCGGGCGGTGCGCCGACCACGACCTGGGGCGGCTCCAGCGCGACCGCGGGAGCGGCGGGGACAGCCAGCATCACCCCGGCGAGAACCGCCACAGCGGCACTGCCGACCTTCATCAGATCCCTCGCATCGCGGTGTAGACGCCCATGATCCAGAAGGCGATCACCGGAACCACCAGGATCAGCGCGTATTCCACCAGGTCGATGACACGGCGGGTGACCGGCGACAGCCGTTTGCCCGGCAGCCGCAGCGCCGCGACGCAGGCGAGGCAAGCCGCCGACGCCACCGCGAGGCCGACCATGAGACGCGCGGCCGGGCTCTCGTACGCGCCCACCAGGACGAAGCCGACGCCGCAGACGGTGACCACGGATCCGGCGACCAGCGCGATCGCCTGGACCCGATCCGGGTGCCAGCGTGCGCGCATCGCGAGCAGGCCGCCGATGGCGGCGGCCATGACGATCTCCCGGATGCCGCCCGGACTGACCGCGGCCGCGATCACCACGGCGACCGCGAGCACGGTGGAGATCGCGGCCATCAGACCGCGCAGGCTGGTCACCGCCAGTCGGGCGCGGCCCTCGATACCGGCCTCGGTGGCGTTGCGCTGCTGCTCGCCGACCGCGGTGTGCTCGTCGCCTTCGCGCACCGTCTCCGCGTCGAAGATATCGGTCAGCGTGGTCGGCGCGACCTCGTTGCCCGGGTCCGGCAGATCCGGCGGCCGGATGCGGGCGATGACCACGGCCAAGCGTGGCGCCGCGGTCAGCAGCACTATCGCGACGAACACCGTGCCGCCCGCGACCTGCCCGACGGACAGATCCGCGTAGGTCACCGGCAACGCCGCGAGGGTGAGCATGATGCCGAGCACCGTCACCGCCATCAAGGTGGCGATGCCCATCTTGCTCAAGCGCATCATGGTGGCTGCGGATATCGCCGCCACCACGGCTCCGGCCGCCAGATTGGCCGCGGTGAGCGGGCCGGGCTGGTCGTAGGGGGGCGGCACCAGCATCGCGCCTCCGGCGAACAGCAGCGGCGTCGCGGTCAACGTCAAGCCGAGGGCGAGCTTTGCCGCGGCATTGCGCCGATGGGCCTGCGCGGCGGCCGCCCAGCAAAGCCCGCCGAGCAGCAGGGCGGGCAGTCCGCACCACAACGTCGAACCGGTCATCGTCCACGACCAGGTCAGCATGGCGGCCACCGCCGAGGCGCCGATGCCGAGGACGGTCAGCCCGACGATGGCGGCGGTGTTCGCGTCGAACTCGGCGAACTCGCGCTCGTTGATCAGGGCGAGCGCGTCGGTGATGTCCTCGACCACCGGCGTGAAGACCTCCGCCGATTCGACGACCGACAGCATCAGCACGGTGCCGTCGGTGACGTCGTGGTCGGCGAGGCTGCGCCAGCGCGGAATCGGCGGCTCGCCCGGGCGGGCCAGGCTCCACTGGCCCTGCGGCGGGGTGAAATCGACGCTCTCGTCATCGATGGCCGAGGCCAGTACGACCAGCAGGTCGTCGATGAACGTCTCGATGGTGAACTTGGTCGGCACCACCACATCGACCTGATACGTGGAGACCATCACCGCGATCCGCGCCCGTGCGACCTCCGCCGACGGCTGCGTCCCGGCAGGCGCGGGCGCGACGGCAGTGCTCATGCCTCCGCCTCGCTGACGCTCGGCTCCGGCATGACCACTGGGGTGGCTGCACCGATTGCTCGCTCGCTACGCTCGCTCATGCCTCCGCCTCGCTGACGCTCGGCTCGCTCATCGCCACCCTCCGCGGTCACCGTGGTTGTCGGCGCCACTGGAGAGGTATCCGGGGAATCCATCGGCCAGCCAGGCGGCCAGCTCCTCGAACGCGAGCACGGTCTCCTTCTCCAACAGCCGCAGGTCGATCTCGCCGCCTTCGGCCAGATGCGCGTCGTAGGGCAGCACGCAGGTGGGGCGCTGCGCGGTTTCGAACAGCTTCTCGATCGCGTCCACGTCGACGGTCGGCTTCAACGGCTGGTGATGCACGATGCCGACGATCGACTTCGCGATCAGATGTTGCAAGCCGTGCGAACTGAGCCAGTTCAAGGTGGCCACCGCGCCGGTCACGCCGCCGACGGTGGCCGGGGTGACGACCACGACGGCGTCGCTGGTTTGCAGCACCGTCGCCGTCGCCGAATCGAGCACGCCGGTCCCGCAGTCCACCACCAGCAGATTGAAATGCTTGCGCAAGGTTTCCACGGCGGTGCTGTATTCGCGACCGGACAGCGCCTCGGTGGCCTCGGTGGACCACGGCGAAGCGATCACGGCGAGGTCCGACGAATTGATCGAGGTGAACGACTGCACCGCGGAGAACGCGTCCAGGTTTTGTGCCTGTGCCAGATCGCGCAGGGTCAGGCCGTACGGATGCCTGCAGGTGCGGGTGGAGAGATCCCCGAAGTCCGGGTTGGCATCTATCGCGACCACCCGGTCCGGGCGCAGGCCCGCGAAGGTCGAGCCGAGCGTCGCCGCGGTCGTGGTGCGCCCGACGCCGCCCTTCACGCTGATCACCGCGATCTGATAGGTCGTGGTGAGCTGGCGCCGAATGCGCGTCTTACGGTCCTCGGCGCGCTGCTCAGCCGGCGAAAGCCCCAGATTGAAGCCGACTTTGTTGAGCGCGCCGCGCATGCCGGAGCTGGAACGCAGCTGCGCCCGCTTCGCTGCGGAGATGTCGGCGAGCAGGTCGATCGAGCTGAGCGCGGCGGGCAGCACCTCAATCCGCGGGGTCGGCTCGTACGCCGAGTGGTCGACGCGTTCGGGGACCCAGGGCGTCGCGGATCCGGACTGCCACTCCTCATTCGCGGATGCGGCATTGGTCCGCGCGATTGCCTGAGACACCCGGGCGGCCGCCTGCTCCGCGCGGTACTGCTCGGCGGACTGCTCGTGTGCCGAATGATTCTGCGCGACTTGCGGTGCCGCAGGAGGCGCTACGGAGTAGTCCGGTGGAGGCGTGCTCGCGGGCGGTGGAGGCGTGCTCGGCTGCGGCGGGGGCACGTTCGCCTGCGGCGGCGTGCTCGGCTGCGCCATCTGCGCATTCGCCTGCCGTGGCGGCGTGCTCGCACTCGGTGGCGGCGTCACCGCCGCATGCTGCGTGGGACGGGGTTCGGATTCCCCGGCGGACGCCTGCGGCTCACGCGGCGCACCGATCACGGGGTCGGCGTGGGAGAACTTCTCGGCGTCCTGCCGGGCCTCGGGGGCGGGACCCGGCGCGACGGCCGCGTCGGTCAGCTCGTTCGTCGGTGCGAAGTACGCGTCATAACCGCCGCGAGCGCGCGCGGATTCGGCCGAATGACCGTTGATGCTCGGTGCTCGGTTCATCTCCGTCGTCCTCTCCACAACCACGGTCCGACGTTCAGTTCAGTCTGCTTGTGTCGAACCAACTTCGACCCGGCAACAGGTCGATGAGCGCCCCGATGCCCGACCGCAAGGCCGCATCGTCGCCGGGGGCGAACGTGGACCATATCTCTCCATCCATCGCCCTGCTCGGGGTGACGATCAGCCGCCCCGACAGCGTGTCGAGCACGCTCACCGACACATCGGTCTCGGGCGAGCTGCCGTCCCGGTGCTCGATCACCACGATCTCGGCCCGGCGCGCCACCTCGTCCAGCGCCCTGGTGAGCACCGTCGCGGTTTGCGGCTGGGCGCCCAACTCCAGCAACGCCTGTCGTCGCTCGTCCGGTTCCGACGGTACCTCGCGAAGCTGCTCGACCGTGGTGGTCATCGGCGTGAACCGCAATACCTCCGCGGGACCGAGCGCGGCGGTCAGCGCGGCCGTCACCGTGTCCAGATTCTGACCGTCCTGATACATCGTCTGGATGACCACGTTGTCGTCGCAGCGCACGGCGAGTACGTGCGTGTCGCCACTGCGCACCAGCGAAAACCGCAGCATTCCCTGTGGTTCCCCGTCCACTCCGGTGGACAGGATCCTGGCCACCAGTTCCATGTCCGGCCGGTACAGGCACCGCAGCCAGTGCTCGACCACCGGGTGCACCCTGTCACCGTCGATGATGCCCACCTCGGTGAGTTCCTGCGCGACGACGGCGTGTACCCGTTCTCGATCCTCGAGCCGATAGATATTCGGCAGCAGCGCCAGCACCGGAGGATACGAGTCGATGCCGACCAATTCTTTCAACAGAAGAGCGGCATCGACATTGAGGTCGATCGCTACCGGATCCGCTTCCAGGGGACGAGCCTCCTCTCCTTGGACTGGAACTCGACCACGGTGGACCTCACCGCGCGGGTTCCGGGTCTACGGTCGCCGACTCGTCGACGTCGCTTCCGATGACACCGACCAGGAGCAACTGCTCGTTGTCCGACTCTTCGAGCTCTTCGAGTTCGTCTCGACGGTCGGCGTCGCCGTACTCGATGACGCCGATGACCGGGGGTTGCTCGAGGACAGGGACATCTTGCGGTTCGCCGGGTACGAACACCTTCGACTTCTCGCGGTCCTCGTCGCGCCTGCGCCGGCGCATCTGCGCCTTCGGCGCGGTCGCTCCGCGCGGTGCCGTCGGACGCGAACCCGGCCCTCCCCCGGTCGGATTCGGCGAGGCGCCGAACGCGGTGCCGCGGCCGAGGGACCAGTTGGACGGCATCCGGAAACCGCTCGCGGCGCCGGGCAGGGCACTCAGCCCGCCGCGAGTCATGCTCAGCGCGACCATGCTGCCCGATCCGCCGTACAGCCCGGCCAGCGTCGTCGAGTCCTGCGATGTTCCGATCAAACCCTGCTGGTCCATCGAACCGGTGCCGGAGCCGTCCAGCGAGGAATTGCCGAGCGAATCCGACAGTGACGATGGGTTGTCCATGTCGGGCAACTGCTCGGTCGGTTGGGTGGTGTCCACCGGTTGCGTGGTGTCCGGTGGCTGGGTGGGATCCGTGGTTTGCGTGGGATCGGTCGGTTTGGGATCGGTGGGATCAGGGGTGGTCTTGGTCGGATCACCCCCGGGATCACCGGTCTGATGGTTCCCCACGTCGGTTTGAACCGTGTGGGTGTCGGTGTCCAGAGGGTTCTTGATCTCCGGCGAAACCATGTTGTAGGTCGTTCCGTCGGGGATCGGACCACCACCGTTGACGATCGGCATGGGCACTTCCGGCGTCGGCAACCCGACCAGCACGGCGGTGGCCGCGGCGTCGTAGCCGACCATCACCGCTGCCGCGGCCGCCGTGATGGCCAGGTACTCGAGTTCACTCGCCACCATCGCCGCCAGGGTGAGCGGAGCCAGCTGCGTCGTGCTTGCGGCGGCGAGGGCCGCTTGCTTCGCATACCATTCCGCGAGCCACGCCTCTACCCCGGTCATGGCTTCCGACGCGCTGCCGAAAATCGCTCCCAGCTCCGCGACGGACTTCGCGGCATCCGCCGCCACAACGGCCTGTCTGTGCAACCAGCCGGCGTGCTGACGGAACGCCGCTTGAGCGCGATCGGACGACGGCCCTTGCCATGCCCCACCCATCATGGTGGTCGAGCCGTCCGTTCCGCTCGCAGCGGCAGCCAGCGCCGCGGCCAAGTCCGTGTAGGCGGCCGCGGCGGTGTCCAGCGCGAATACGCCGGGCCCGGACAGCAGCCGGGCGATATTCACTTCCGGTGGCAACGCAAGGTAATCGACCATGGCATCGGCCTTCGCTCGACCGGCTCCGACTACTCGCCGAACGCTACACGTTTGGCGGAGATCTGGATGTCCCCAGAGGCATCCGCCGCGCAGTAGCAGGCGTCCACCTCGGGCAGGTGCGGCTCGGCGTTGATGCGATGCCCCACTCCCTGCGCCGTCTTGTCGTAGAGGTTGGTGGCGAAGCCGAAGAATGCCTGGGTGATGCGCCTGCTCACGTCGTCGCAGCCCGGCGGAAGCGGCACACTACCCGCAGCGGACGCAACCATCGTCCCGGCTAGATCCGTGGTTCCGGTGCTCATTTGCGCGGCGATAGCGGGAAGTTGCCCTGGAGTGAGACTGAAGTACATGGAGAGCTCCTAACGAAGGGCGCCGTGCTCGCATCGAGCGGTGCAATCAGAACGTTAAGCTATTCCCAATCATGGGGACATCGAATCGCCGCGCACCGAGCGCGCCCGGCCGCATCATCGCCGCCCGTGAAAGAACCACTCCCACACACCGACTGAACGTCACGTGACACGACTGGCCGACCCTTCCCCCTGGTCGAATGGCAGCCCAGACATGCGATCGCCCTCGACGATGTCCGGGTGAACGAACACGTCGAGGGCGACAGCGAATATTGGTTGACCGTGCTGGATCGACCTTCACCAGACCGGCTCGCGATCGGTCCGAGCCGGAATGGCGATTCGAACCATGCGGTCGCTAGAGCCCGATCTGCGAGAACCGCATCGCCTGACCGGTGTCCACGACGCGGAACTGACCGTCGATGCCAGAGACGGTCTTCGTGGCCGCCTTCAGCTGGGTCAACGCCTCGTTGTACTGCGTGAGCAACTTCATGATCCGGGTCTGCAGCTCACCGTTCGAGGTACCGGCATCACCCTGAAAGTTCTCCGCAAGCAGCTTGGCCAGCGTGTCGCGCTCACCTGCGTCGACCATCATGTTGTTGAGCACCTGGTCGGTACGGATGACCAGGCCCTCGACGGCATCGTAATCGTTCTTCAAACCCATTTTCCGAAACCTTTCCCAATTGTATTCTGGCGCTGATCCGGCATCAGAAATTCATGTTGTACTTGTTGACCTGCGACGCGTTCTGCTGATCTTCGCTATCGAAGCTCGCGCCGGCGGTGTTCAGCGCGTCGACGATCTCCATGAAGGTCTGATGCAGTTTTCCGCCCTTGTCGAGGGCACCCTGCATTGCCGCCTGGATGGCGTTTCCGGTCGCGCCCTGAACGGCGGGCGCGTACTCCATCTTGATGCCCTCGAGAATACCCATGTGATTCTTGAAGGTGTCGGCGTGCGTGAAGAACTTCTTGGCGGCTGCGTTGATCTCGGACGGGTCGCCGGTGTAGCCGATGGGCATATCTGTTCCTATCCTGTAAGGCGTTTATCTTGCCTCGGACGGATTCGCCGAGGACACTGACAGCGTGTGTGTCGAGGCGCGGCTCGGGCCATCGACGTCGACCACACCGATTACCGGGGGTTTCTGCAGTACCGGCACCTCCTGGGTTTCTCCGGGAACGACTGCCGCCGCCGGATCTCGGACTCTCGTCGTTCCGGTGACGTCCCGCGTCACGGGCGATGGCACCACACGGCCCGGCCCGTGCCCGGAGAAACCGCGGTGCCGCCCACCGACTTTCAGCGGGATCCGGAAGGGGCTGGTCACGGCCTCCCGCATATCCGGCTGCGCGATGCCGAGATCCGGGAGCGCCATGGCGAGACTCCAATCGAGCGTGACTACCAACTCGGATCGAGCGGCTGCTAAGAAAAACGGTAATTTATTCCCAACGTTGGGACGGACGCCGAAGTCAGATCTGCTGGGGCACCCAGGCCACCTGGACGAGGTCTCGGCGAGAACTCATGGGTTCCACGTAGATTCCCCGCCCCGGCGGTTGCTTGGTGGCTCGCACGTCGCTGATCAAAACGCCGTCGAGCTTCGATCCGTCCATGATCAGACCCGAGGAATTGAGGTTCTTCATCTGGCCGATCACGTTGTCGTACAGAGCGGTGTCCGCCTGTGCGATGTTGCGGGCCGCGATGACGTGCAGGCCGGTGTCGCGACCGTCGACCAGGATGTCCTTCAGCGGCTCCAGCGGGTTCATCGCACCACGTTGCGCGATCATGTGGTAGTCGTCGATCACGACGAAGACCTCGGGCCCGGTCCACCAAGACCGTTCCGCGAGCTGCCGAGTGGTCACGTTCTCCGGTGGACGCCGCGAGCGCATCTTCTCCACCAGTGCCGGTAGCGCCTCGCGCACGTCTCTCTCGTTGGTCACATGCCCGATGAGCATCTCCTGCGGCACCGTCTCCAGATGCCTGCGCCGGTAGTCGATCAGTAGCACACGCGCCTGTGACGGATCGTACTGCCGTTTAATGGAATCCAGCAGTGCGGCCAAGGTGGTGGACTTTCCGGACCCGGTCGAGCCGAGCACGATGAAGTGCGTCGAGACACTGAAATCGATCGTCGCGGGCCGCAGGTCGGATTCCCGGAGACCGAACGGCACAATCAGACGCTGAGCGAGCGTTTGCGGCGCCGGCCAGCCCATACGCACTTCATCCATGCCCACCTGCGGCGGAAGCAGTTTGACCTGCGGCGCGAGCCGGCCGGGATAGCGTTGGGAGATCTCGGCGATCGCGGCGGCGAGGCCCTCTGCGGCCGAGTCCGATTCTCCCAACCCGTCGATGCGCGGCAACGCCGTGAGCATGTGCAGGCCATCGGTCGATATGCAGCGGCCGGGCCGATTGGCGGGGATCGCCGCGACCACAGCGCGGTGGACATTGAAGGTCGTGTCGGCCAGGTCGCCCAGACGCATCTCGAGGCGAGTCTGCATCAGGTCCTTGATCGCGGGGCGAATAGCGATCCAGCGTGAACTGCTCACCACCAAGTGAATGCCGTAGTTCAAACCCTGCAGGGCGAGGGATTCCATCACGGGGGTGTATTCGTCGTAGTACGGGCCGTTCGTACCGAACCCGACGTCCCATCCGTCGATGACCAAGAAGACATCACCGTAGGGATCACGGTCGAGCCATGGCGCCCCACCCGGCCCGTCCCGCACCGTGCGGAACTTCCGGATGGTGTCGATACCGAACTCGGCGAACAGCGACTGCCTGCTCTCGAGCAGGTTCGTCACCAACGCGATCGTGCGCCGGATGCGATCGCCGTCCCTGGCCGCGGCGACCGATCCCACGTGCGGGAGATTCACCAACGACGACAAGCCGCCGCCGGAGAAGTCCAGGCAGTAGAACTGCACCTGTTCGGGAGTATGGGTCAGCGCCGCGGACAGGATGAACGACTGCAGCGCAGTTGATTTGCCGGACTGCGTACCGCCGACGATGGCCATGTGCCCGCCACCGCCGGACATGTCGACCGACCAGACGTCCTGACGCTGTTGACGCGGCTTGTCCACCAGCGCCAACGGCATCTGCAACGCTCCTTGGGGCACGGCGCGAATCATCCGCTCCAAGGTGGGCGGCGTGACCAGCGGCGGCAGCCACATCTTGTGAGCAGGATTTCCGTGCCGGGCCAGCTGCTGCAACACCGCTTCCATCACGGTGATCGACTCGCCGTCGGCGGCCTCGGCCGCTTCCTGGACGACCACCGGCTCGACCACCGCGGGCCGAGTGTCGGCGATATGCCCGGCGGTGAAGCGTTGCGGCGGACGGTATCCGCCACCGGGCCGTCGCGCGCGTTGCGCGGAGGCCGCCGACACCTGCGCGGGGGGAGAGTATTTCTCGCCCACGTACGCGGCCTGGAACCGCTGGAGGTCGCCGGAGCCGACCCGCAGATAACCCGCACCCGGCTTCTTCGGCAGGTGATAGGCGTCCGCGGTGCCGATCGCGTCGCGAGAGTCACTGGTCTGATTGGTGCGCAGCGCGATGCGGTAGGAAAGGTGCGCTTCCAGCTCACCCATCCGGTTGGCCGGCACTTTCTGCGACGCGAGCAGCAGGTGGATGCGCAGCGATCGGCCCAATCGGCCGATGGCTACGAAGAGCTTCGAGAAGTTCGGGTACTGCTCGAGCAATTCGGCGAATTCGTCGAGGATGATCAACAGCGTCGGCAACGGCCGCAGATCCGCACCCTGCTCCCTTGCCCGCTCGTAGTCGGCGACGCTGGCGAAATTGCCCGCGTCACGCAGAATGCGTTGCCGCCGCGCCATTTCGCCGTTGATCACGTCTTCCATACGGGTGACGAGGTCGGCTTCTTCTTCCATGTTCGTCACCACGGCCGTCACGTGCGACAGCCGGTCGAATCCGAGGAAGGTCGCGCCACCTTTGAAGTCGACGAGAAGCAGGTTCAAGACATCCGGGGAATGTGTCGCCACCGCCGAAAGCACCAGCGTACGGAGGAATTCGGACTTACCCGATCCGGTCGCGCCGATGCACATGCCGTGCGGGCCCATGCCTTCTTCGGCCGATTCCTTGATATCGAGATAGACCACACCGCCGGCCGGGTCGTGACCGAACGGAATGTTGAGACGTGCCCGGTCCTCGTCGCGACGCCGAATCCACACCTGCTCGACGCGAATAGCGCCGGGGTCGGCGACGCCGACCATCTCCTCCCAAGACGTGCCGCCGCTGGCCTGCTCGGCGGCAACCGCCTCCACCACGGTGGACAACCGGTACGGCGAAAGACTGCGCGCCATCGACGTCATCGCAGCGACGGACAGCGAATCGGCCATCCCGACGCGCCGCACCCCGCGCGGGGACACCTCGTGCAGCGAGCGGTCCTCGGTGACGGTGAAGCGCAGCGCGCGCGGGAGATTCTGCTCCGAGACCCCCAGCCGTAGCCACGTGCACCCATCGATGCCGGAGATATCGCGGTCGCTCGCGGGTCCGGCGACGTCGACGATCAGCAGGTAGTGCGTGCGATCCAGAGTGGGTTGCGAATTCGCCGAGAACGGACCGCGATTGAGCCCCGCGAGCACCTTGGTACGCAGCTCCGCGACGGTGCGGTACACCATCCGGCTGGAGCCGATGGCGTCGGTCTCGTTCGGATGCTGGGTGTGCGGCAGCCATTTCAGCCACGCCCATTCCGGTGCGTCCGGATCCGACAGCACTGCCGCGACGGCCACCTGGTCCGGACCGTGTAGCACCGCGACCTCGGCGATCATCGCGCGGATCAAGCCGGTCACCAGCTGCGGGTCACCGTCGATGCCGACCTGCGGCGCGGACAGCAGATTGATCGCGACGGGCATGCCGCCGACCGTGGAGTACGCCTTGGCGAAACGGGTCAGTTCGACGACGCCGACCGGGTCCAGATCGGAGGTGGGCGCGGCTTCGGGAACGATGACGCGCACCTGGTTGGCGATGCGCCCACGGCCGACTCGCACCCGCAGGAACTGCGGACTCGCGACCTGCACCTCCCACATCCGCTTGCCGCCGATCAGCCGGGCGATCTCGTCGGGACCGGGATGGGTGTAGCGCAGGAAGGCATACAGTTCGGCTTCCGCCGCGTGCACCGTCTTACGGTTGTCGGTGAGGCTGCGCAGGTAGTCCTTGCGTTCCTCGTTGAGGCTCGCCGCGCCGCCGGAGTTGCCCCCGAGCGCGCCGCCCATCATGCCGAACATCGACACCAGCATCATGGCCGGGAACATCAGCATCATCGGGTTCATGGTTCCGCCGCCGCGGAACATCATGACCATCATCCCGCACATGGCCGCCACCATGACCACGGGCATGATCATCCGAAGCCGCGATGCCGGAACCGGCCTGGGCAGCTCGGTCGGCGGCTGCAGCCGCAACTCGGTCACGGCGGGGGCCTTCGGACCGCGCACCGTCCGGGCGGGCCGGACGAATCGGCGAGTGCTGGTCACTACGAACCACCCAGCCCGGCGACGATCTTGTTGTTCGGAATTCCGTCGTGTTGAATGCGAGCTTCCTTCTGGGACAGAGCGGGTCCGACCGCGAACAGGGAGATGATGCTCCACGGCGCCGGGACCGGAGCCCGCAGTCCGAGGGCGATCAGGGAGGGATCGGTACCGCCGCTGCTGCTCGGATCGGCGATGATGCCGTAGCGGACGCCGCTGTCGGACACCCAGTAGAGCGATTCCCGCAGCGGAGACCCCGCTTCGGCGCCGGTGACCTGCACGAAACGGCCGGTGTCTCTTGGCAGGTACGCCGCGTCGGCGGTGGTGCCGCGCGACGCGGCGGAGGTCACCAGGTCCACCGCGCGCCCCTGCTCGTCTCTCGTGAGTGGCAATTGCCTGCCCACCAACAGTTCGGTGGTCGCGTTCGGATCGGTTCCGGTGCGCGCCCAATGCAAGCAGGTCACGCCGGACCGTTCGGGATCGACCAGGCGAATCGGACGGACCGGGTAGGACGCGGTGCCCGGCCATTGTCCGGGGCGCAGATTCGCCGCGATCACGTCGGGCCCCACCGCGCGAGTGGACACCGAACCTTGCGAGTCCGCGTTCCGGACCATCGCCGCCAACACGGTGCTGATCCGCACCAGCCCGGTCTGCGAGACGAGATAGTAGGAAGCCCCCTGATCCGGCGCCGACACGGTGAGTACCGACCCGACCGGCGTGGTGAATCCGTTGTTCAGCGTGATCGAATCGCCCTTGCCCGGCACGTCGGGCACGCGCAGCGGAGGGGCCTCCGGAATCGCGTTGACAAGGCCCTTGGAAGCCGCCATGACCGGAGCGGTCGAGTCGATGCCGAGCGCCATGGCCACCGCGGTGCTCGCGAGGTCGATCGCGGCGCGCACCACGCCCTTCTCGGCATCGCCGTACACCAGCCAGGTCGTGGTGTCGTCGCGCAGCAGGCGGGCCTCACCGTCACCCAGCGGGCGGTTGGCGTCGCCGTCCACGGTCAGCGGACCGCCGATCGCCGTGGTCCGCACCGCGGAGCGGCTCAAAGTCGGCAGGCCGGTCGAGGGGTTGACCGGCGCGGCCGCACCGGTTCGCGCCGTGTCACAGACCGTCCACGACGAATCCCTCTCGTCGGTGTCGACGATGCTGCCGGGCGCACCGGGAATGCCGACCCACGGCCCGCGCGGGTACTTCGACAGTTCGTCCCGCGAGACCTGCACGGGCTTGTCGGGAGAACCGACGATCAGCCGTGCCGAGGTGAGATTCAGTGCCGGGAACAGCCGGTTGTTCAACCGCACGAACAGCGCGCCGGTGTCCTTCTCCGCCACGATCTTCGAGTCCCCGACCTTCTTGGCGGGTTTGAAGAAGGCCAGCACGGCGGCGCCCGCGATGAGCACGCACGCGAGCGCGATGCCGATGGACAAGGCGGTCGAGCGACCACGTTGCGGATCATCGATCATCGACGCGTCTCGACGGACCAGCGCGTGCTCTATCCGGCGCAGCAGAAAACGCCAGCCGGAAATCTGGTGTTTCGTCACAACCCGGAAGCGCGCCACCGGTTCCCGTTCCTTCCGCCGCCCTGCCAACCACACCGTAACCAGCGGTCACAGCATGAATACGACCCCTATTCCCAACTCTGGGAATCGGATCAGCGGACGCCTCACACTCGCGTGCTCGGCGCCAAGCCCTCCAGCGCCGCGCTGACGTCGAACGCATCGATCGTCATGAGCTCTTCGTCGGTCATCGCGGCGATGTCGGCGTTCTCCCTGGTGAAGCGGTAGTCACGCTCGGCTTCGGCGGCCTCGATCACGTTGCGCACGAACCGGCCGTTACCGGCCAGATCGATCAGCCGCCGTCCGTTCTTGGTCTGCCCCGCCAACTCCTCGCAGCGCAGGCGCAGCACCTCTCGTGCCTGCTCGGACAGGATGGAGTCCTTGTTCCGCGCGATGTGCTCGGCGATCTGCACCAACTCGTCGGCGCCGTAGCTGGCGAACCGGATGCGCTTGGTGAATCGCGAGGCGAGGCCGTCGTTGGACGCGAGGAACCGATCGATCTGGTCCTCGTATCCGGCGATGATCACCACGAGCTTGTCCCGATCGTTCTCCATCCGCGCCAGCAGCGTGTCCACCGCTTCCTTACCGAACGCGTCGCCGCCGGACAGACCCTCCTGGATCAGCGTGTACGCCTCGTCGATGAAGAGCACACCGCCTAGCGCCGAGTCGATCAGCGCGTTGGTCTTGGGCGCCGTATGGCCCAGATGGGTGCCGACCATGTCGTTGCGGGACACCTCGATCACGTCGGCGTTCTCCACGACACCCAGGCCTGCGAAGATCTTGGCGATCACGCGGGCGATGGTCGTCTTGCCGGTACCGGGCGGACCCGAGAAGATCAGGTGCTGCGACTTCGAGTCCACGGCGAGCCCGCGCTTGGCGCGCACCTGGTCCATCAGCACGCCGGACTTGAGCCGGTCGACCTGTTCCTTGACCGAATCCATGCCGATCTGCGCCTGCAACAGGTCCGAGGCCTCCGTGAGGAGACTCTCGCGCTCCGCCCGCGCCGCCGTGGCGGCCGCCTCGCGCGGATCGTCACCCGTCTTCGGGTCCCACCTGTTGGTCCGGGACGCGATGAGTTCCGCGGTGGCGACCTCGAATCGGTACGACTTGTCCCGCACCGCGCGCTGCCATTCCTCGCGCTCGGGCCACAGCGCCGAACCCTGCAGCCCCTTGAGGACCTTCTCGGCGGCGTCGTGATCGCCGTTGTGCCGCATCAGCATGCCGAGCAGGAAGTGCGCGTCGGCCCAGATGTAGGACAGACTGCCCGAGGAACTGTCCTCCACGATCCGCTGCGCGCGCGGCATGGCCTCGCCGAAGCGGCCCAGGTGCGCCAGCGACTGAGCGGTCATCAATTCGGCGGCGATGTCGAGGAGGCCGTCCTCCAGTGACGGTCGCGCGGTGCGCAGGGAGAGCACCTCCGGCCACTGCTTGGTCCGGAAGTACAGCGACATGCGCACGAAGTCGGAGACGTCGTCACGAGGGACCTCGTCGAGAATCGCCGCTGCTTCCTGCCATTCACCGCCTTCGGCATACGAGCACGCCTGCGCGATGGCGATCTGGTCGCGGTCGGCCATGGCGACACGCAGTCCGTACATGCCGATCTCGACCTGGCACCACAGCGCGCGATCGACAAGCCCGGCCCGCTGCTGGTCGCGGTAGAGATTGTGCACCGAGCGGTAGGCGCCGTAGATCACCTCCGAGGTGACCTCCCCCGCCATGGCACGCCCCAGCCAGGCGTCGCACATGTCCGGGTCGAGATCGGTGGCGGCCCGAAACGCCGCCGCCGCATGCTGCTCGTTGCGCACGCCACCGGCGACCAACCCAAGATTCTGAACACCCGTGTAGAACGCGTCCTCGGCCGCTGACACTCGGACTTCCCTTCCGCCGATCTAGCCTGCTCGAACGATAGATTCCGGCGGTCACGCTCCGGACTCGGCAACTTCCCAATGGTGGGAAGTATGGCGCCGCGATCACCACGGTCATCACATGCCAATTTTGAACGTGCCGTCAGTTAACGGTATGTTTACCTCGGAGTCGGCAATCATCCGCCTGCAGACGACCCCTTCGGCGGCGGCTGGCCAGCCGCGATCCGGTCCCCCAGCCGCCGCGCGGCAGGTCACAAGGCTTTCGCAAAATTCTTACCGCTATTTAGGTGCACGCTATTGAACGTTCCGACAGAAGAGGGTACTGTCTGAACACAGATCGCCGGTCCCTCATCCCGGCGATCTGAACCCAAAAGCAACGGCCGGTGGCACCGGCAGGCCACCGGCCGTTGTGGGGGTTGGACACCAGAGCCGCAGCCTCGATGGTCTACGTCTACCACTGCCAACCTTCGGACTCGGCAACCCATTCCCGCATCTGGGAATGGGTTTTCTTGCGTCACGGGCCTTTTCGTTCAGGCGGAGGCGGGTCGACGCGATCGGACGCCGGAGCCGTTACCCGCGAGGACGCCGGGGGCGCGTCCGCGACACCGGCGCTCACCGCGCCGTTTCCTTCGGAACCCTTTTCCGGCACCGAACGCAGCGGCGGCCTCGTGGACGGCGCGTGCACCACGGCGGGAGCCTCCCGCGTCCGGCGTTTCTTGGCCCACGGAGTGGCCGCGGGCCGACGCACTTTCGGCGGAACCTTCGCGGGATGCGCCGGCTTCGGAACAGGATCCGACGCGCCCGGCGGTTGCCCCGCACGTCCCCAAGGAGTGGCCGCCGCGCCGGTCAGCGGACCTCCCATCTCGGGACTGTCAGGGGTGCGCGTGTCGACCGGGGGCACGTCGACGGCGGCTGCGGCGACGCCCGACTCGGAGCCGGCTGGGCGGACCTCGGAATCGAACGCTCCGCGTACCGGAACCTCGGGCGCCGCGTCGTGAGCGGCCGCCCTCGCGGCGTCCACGCCGTCCCGCGCGGATATGGCACGGGGGTTCGCGACTTCTGCCGGCCGGTCCGCGTTCGGGTTCGCGTCGTTCGGCGCGACGGCGGCGACCGGCGACACCTTCCCGGGATCCGATGCCGGATCACGAGGTCCGGTCCCGGCGGGTGCGGCCGACCGGTCGCCGGTCCGCTGCGGCGCACCCGCGCCGCCTCCGTTTCGGTCGGCCGCTCGTTCCCCGGTCGCTGCGGGGCTCGCGGCCTCGCGCATCGCGGCAGGGACGCGCGCATCACCGGTTCGGTGTCCGTCGAGGACGGTCGGCCCCGCCGCAGCGGCTGGACCGAAGCGCGCCTCGGGCTGTTCGCCGTGCCGGCGAATCAATTGCTCCGGGGTCGGTACGGGTCCGGGGGGAGAGCCGCCGGCCGTCGCGGTGGGCGGCACGTCATCGAATGGCGTCGATGTCGTGAAGTCGAGTGTCGAGACATTCTCCGCGAACGTCGCCGCGTGCCGCATGATGTCGTCGGCGTGATCGTCGAGCACTTTCGCGAAATGCTGCACCGCGTCCGGGTCGATGCGCAGCGGCGTGGGTTTTCCCGACGACGGGACGTCGAGCGCGTCGCGGGTGGCGTCGTAGACGATCCCCTTGACCATGTCATCGATGGCCTGCTCGAGCGGTTCGATCGCCTTGCCTATGACTTCGGCGACGATGTAACCGATCAGGTACTGCGCCATCTGCTCGCACAGCTTGCGCGCCGCGGCGGCGACCAGCGGCGCGGAGGGAGCGAGCGGCGGTGTGATCATGATCGAGGCGTAGGCCGCGGCCAAGGCGGCGAGTTCGGCCAGGACGGCCACCTTCACCGCGGTGATCACCGTCGCCGCCACCTCGAGTGCCTGCCCCACGAACTTGCACGCACTCTCGAGTTGCCGCATGTGCGTCGCACTCATGGTCGCCCACGTGGCGACGAGCTGCTGGTAGGACTCCCCCGAGTAGAACGCCCCCATCTGGTCTATCACGCCGGTCGCCGAGTCGTGCGTGCCCTGCACCTGCTCGGCGAAGGTCCGCACATGCCCGGCGAGGGCGCGTACGTCGTCCTCGTTGATGTCCGGGTACGGGACGCCGCAGATGTTGAGGAAGAGCGCGACCTCGCTGGGGATGTCTATAGCCACGCTGCGCTCTCCTCCCCGATCATCGGCTCACAGCACGCGCACGACGACGGCTTCGCTCGGCATACGCGACCACTTCACCGTCGAGCCGGTGTAGGGCGCCTCGATGACCATGCCGTTGCCGGCGGCCAGCTGCACATGCTCGGGCCCGCGCGTGCTGAATGATCCGGCGGGGAACACCAGGTCGCCTGGGCGCACATCCTCGGGATGCACGCGGACGCCGCTGTAGATCTGCTCGTACGTCGTTCGGGGCAGCACCACTTCGCCGTGACTGGCCTGGGCGATGGCGTACTGCGTCAGCCCCGAGCAGTCGAACCCGCCGCCGCTGGGTCCACCGGCGCCGCCCCCGCCCCAGACGTAGGGCGTACCGAGCCAGTCGCTGGCGGCCAGCACCGCGTTGCTGCCCTTCGTCCCGTCGGAGCGGACCGTGTTGTTGCGGCGCAGCCGGGAAGCGGACCTGGACCTCGAGCGCGTCCGTCGCCGCCTGCGCGGCGCACCGCCGTGCCGGGCCTGCCGGGTCGCCGGCGTCGCGGGCGGCATGATCTGCGCGGCCTGTTGCCGTGCGGCGGCGACATCGGCGTCGACCTGCTTGGTGGCGTTGGAAATGGTGGACTGCGCGGCATCGAGCAGCGCGGGACCGCTGAAGCGGGTATCGCCCACCGCGGCGATCGCCTGCATCCGGCTCTGGAAATCCGCGATGTGATTGGTCAGGCGGCCGCGGCCGTTGACCGTTCCGTCACCGGATTCGCCGACGGTCTTGCCGACGATGCTGTCCTTGCCCGCATGCGATTCCGCGATCGACAGCTGCATGCCCTGCGCCTCGCCGTAGCGTACGGCCACCGCCCCGGACGCGACCCGCAGATCGGCGGCGAGCGCTTGGGTCGCACTCGCCGCCTGGCCGGCGGGTTGGCCGTCGCCGTACAGCGCGAGCAGCGATCGGAGCACTCCGTCCAGGTCGTTCGTCAGTGCCTGCGCCATTCGACCGACTCGCCATCGCTCATCACCGACCGCCTCTCACACTCTTCTCGTTATTGTGTCGCCCGGACCGATCCGGCCGTATTCCCAATCCTGGGTGGGTAATCGAACTATGAACCACTTCCCAGAATCGGGAAGCGGAGACAATGGGAGAACTTCTGAGAGGCGGTGGCGGCGGCATGGTGACGACGGCGACGAATACCGAAGCCAAAAAGGCGGCGGTGTCGGCATCCGCCCCCCTGGCGAGCTACGCCTCCGAGGCCAAGCACTTCTGGCTGGTCGATTTGCACTGCCCGGCCGGTGCGTCGGAAGGGCTGCGCGCCTTCATCGCATTGGCCGACACCGCCATTCAGACCGCCGTGGACCTGCTCGGGCGTGGCATGACCACTCCACCGCCGAAGGTCGACGACCTGCTCAAGCCCGCGATCTACGAAACCCTCGGCAAGGGCGAGGCGGACGACGAATACCGCAAGACCGTCGACAAGGTCGAGGCCAGGCAGCTGAAGTTGCTGCAGATGGACGATCAGGTGGTCAAGACCTCCGTCACGGTCGCCGCCGAACAGGTGCAGGCCCTGCGGTCCATCAAAACCATCGTGACCGAACTGAACACGAAGCTGAAGGCCGCGGGCAGCGCCAAACTCAAGCCCGCTCAAGAGCTTCCCTTGCTCAAGGCGGTCGCCGCCGCCGTAGAGGCGGTCTACGACAAGGTCACCGCGATCGCCGACCTCAACGAGGACATGGCCAACGGCAAAGGAAAGGGCAACTCGAACGGCGGCGGTCAAAACGGCGGAGGGGGCACATCCGCAGGCAGCAGCGGTAGCGGCGGGGGTGGTGGTGACGGAGGACTGTCGTCGCTGCTGCCGATGCTCGCGATGCTGCCGATGGCGGCGATGCCACTGATCTCGCAGATACCCGAGATGATGCACAAGGCCGACGAGGACAAGGCGAAGAAGGCCGAGGAGAACGAGCACAAGGGCGCTCCGGGACAGCCGGGCCAGGCACCGCCGCCCGGTAATCAGGCCGCGCCCGCTGCCGCCCCGCCCCCGGGCGATCCGAACGCGCAACCGCCCGCCGCACAACCTGCCACCGCGGAGCCCGGGGGCGTCACCGCCGCCCCGGCGGCGAATACCGCACCGGCCGACGATCCGAACGCCGCCCCGGCGACGACCACGGCACCCGGCGTGATACCGGTTCGCCGGACCAGGGACCGCGCCGCGTCCGACCGGCCCGGCGGAGAGCCCACGCAGGATGCGGCGGTCGTCGACGATCAGGAAGCGGAAGCCGTCCCCGTCATCGAGGCGTAGCCAGATCCTGCGCCTATCCGGTCCGGCGAAGGCTGCGCCTGTTCGCCGATTCGGCACCGAAGGAAGCGGACTGCGCGCGGCCGGCGTTGCACCGATCGCGCACCTCGCGTGGACGCAGCTCAGCACCAGCGGGAACCTGTCCCGTAGGCGGCGCGGCGCGAGCGCCTTACCGACGATCGCTGTCCGCACGTCGGCACTGTGAGCGGGGCGCCGCCCCCGGTCGATCCATCGACACCGATCTGCCGCAGGCACAGCGCGATGCCGGACCTGCCGGAAGCGGTCCGCGAAGGGTTACACAGCCGTCACCGGAGCCCGTCACCCATTGCCGGACAGCCGCCTGGCGAATGTCCGCGGGCTGCCAAGACTCGTGCCGTCACCGGTCACGCGGCCGCATCGCCTCGCAAACGTGCCTCCCAGCTACGAACAGTTCGACGTCGAATCGGGAAGAGCAACTATCCGGGTCGCGTCAGGACGAGGGCCTGCCGCCACCCGGATGTGCCGCCTGCTCACCTATCGGGAAGCGTCGCTCACGACCGTTCCGGAGGCGCCACCGCCGGCGGTGGCGTCGAGGGCGCGGCCACGACGGCAGGCGGCGGCCCTCCGGCGACTTCCGGTGCGGTGACCGACGGAACCGAGACGGGCGGGGCGACGCGCTCGGGCTGTACGGCGGTGGAGACGGGCGCCGGGGTCGAGACGAACTGCGGGTGCAGCGTGATCTGTTCATGGGCATAGACGGCGTCACGCAGCGTCTGCCTGGTCGGCTCGTTCGCCAGCAGCAGGACCAGTTCGTTGCAGCGCCGCTCGAAGACCATGCCGCGCAACGGCGAAACCCCGGCGTCCAGTCGCAGCTGCCCGATCTCCACCCGGCCCACGTCGACCCGCTGCCCGAGCATCGACGCCGCCAGCAGGTCGTCGGCGTCGCGCAGTTCGTCCCACAGCTCGCGCGGCACCGGCCTTCCGGCTTGCAGGTCGGCCAGGATCCGTTCCCGGACCCGGCGCGACGCGGCGGCTTCGGCGGGTACCGATCCGGACCGGCCGACCTGCCCGTGGGCGTCCACGGCCAGTTCCACACAGCGCGACCGCACCTGGGTGTCCGGTACCGACGAAACGTGTTCCAGGCCCGCGATCGAACCGGTCAAGCCGAGACGATCCGCCGTATCCGGGGTGAACTCGCGCAGGTCGACGTCGTAGGACGGGCTGACGAGCCCCTCCATCGCCGCTTCTCCGAATCGTGAGCGCAAGCCCGGATCGATCGGCCCGGACGAGACGAGGGCCGACAGATTCGCGTTCGCCTTCGCGCCCCAGGCGAGGCCGAATTCGGCCAGCACTCGGGCCGGGTCGGTGACGCCCTCCCATGGCGATCCCGCGCCGTCGTCGGCGGCGAGCAACTCCTCCCAGTTCCACGGAGTGGAGACCTCGCGTGGCAGGAACAACCCGGCGGGCAACCAGCCGCGGCCTTCGTTCGACGTGATGAAGACGCCCGTTCCCCCGGGACCCCGCATCACCGCGACAGCCCAGGCCATGCCCACCGGCGAGTCGACGGCGGCGAGAACGCTGCCGAGCAGTGTCTTGGCCAGCACCAGGTCGTCGTTCACCTGGCCGCCCACCACGTACGCGGGTTCGGCCTCCTTGTCCTTCGCCGAGGCGACGGCGGCGGCGAACGGGCTCGCGACCGGCACCGGCATGGGCGGCATGTCCGTTCGGCCCGTCGCGCCGCTGGGCGGCTGCGTGGCGGCTCGATCGTCCGGGGTCGCGTTGAGCGGGCCGACTCCCGCGGGCGGCATGCCCCCTGTCGTCGGCGCTGTGACGCCGGTGCTCGCCGGACCACCCGATGTCGTCGTGCCGGCCGCGTTCGGCGAGCCGGTGCCATTGGTGCCTACCGAATCCGTCGGCGCGGCGGTCGCGCCGGGCATACCCGTACCCGTCGTCGGCGATGTCCCGTTGGGTCCACCCGGCGAAGTACCGAGCGGGCTGTCCTGGACCTGGGCGCCGTCCGGTCCGGCGGAGACGGGCCCGGTGGAAACTGGCTGGGCCGTGGGATCGGCCGTCGCCGGACCATCACCGGGCGCGGAGACCGACGGAGCGGTCGGGGGGTGTGAACCGAACGGATCGGTCGTGGTTCCGACGGGCCCCGTCGGGGATGGCTGATCGGTTACGCCACCCACCTGGCGGATGTGCTGGGCGAAATCCTCGTCGGATTGTTCGTAGGCGTTCGCGGACGCGCGCAGCGAGTCAGCGGTGCGGTCGTGTTCGCTGGCCAGCGCCTCACCCGCCCGTTGCCGGGCGTCGTAGTACCGTTCCAGCGCTTCGTAGACCGGATAGGCGATCTTGCCGTAGGTGGGCAGGAAGTTCGCGAGCCATTCCGTGGGCGGTTTGGCCCATTCCCTGGTGTCGTGCGCGACCCGGTCGTGCTGGTCGGCCAGCTGACGCAAAACGGCAGGGTCGATTTCCATGCTGTTCGGCATGCTCGATCAAATCCTTTCCCACCACACGTCCCCCTATTGTCGATTCTTCCCAGAGGTGGGGAGTGCGAGACGGTTGCCCGGTGCGCGGTCGCTCCAGGGTCGGTATGCGGCGACGTGTTACTCGACGCGGCGTTCGGCTTCCGCTCAGCGGCCCGGCCCCGCCGTGATGGTCGGTCGCCGAGCGGGCTCGGCGGGGGCGGGAGCCGGTGCGACGAAACCCGGGTGACTCACGATCTGCGCGTGCGCGTACACCGCGTCGCGCAGAGTCTGCCGAGTCGCCGCCTCAACGAGCAGCAGCACGAGTTCGTCGCACCGCCGCTCGAAGACCATGGCGCGCAGCGCGCTCATCTCCGATGCGTGCCTGCCGTCGGCCTGGTCGGCGCGCAGCTCCCCCAGCGCAACTCTGGACACATCGGCGCGGTGCGAAAGCATTGTCGCCGTGAGTAGGTCGTCGGCATCCCGAAGCTCCTCCCACAATTCCTGCGGCACCTCGCGGCGCTGCCGCAGTTCGCCGAGGATCCGCTCGCGTGCCGCGGGCGCGCCCAGCGCGGCAGGCGAGCCGAGACCGGCCTTGTGGACGCGAGCGTGCGCGTCCGAGGCCAACTCCCAGCATCGCACTCCGATCTGCGACTCCGGTGTTGCCGCCGCCCGCCGTACCAGCGCCGCGGCCCCGACCAATTCGAGGCGATCGGCCAGACTCGGCTTCGGTGCGCTGAAATCCATCGCCGACGAGGCGGCCACTTCGCCCTCGATCGGCACGTCACCAAGCTGCCGTCGCAGATCCGCGTCGACGTCCGCCGAGGAGGCGATAGCGGTCAGCCGTGCGCCGGACCTGCGTCCCCAGGCGATCCCGAACTCCGCCAGCACGCGTGCGGGATCGGCGACGCCCTCCCACGCGTTCTCGGCCACCTCCCACACCCACGGTGTGGATAGCTCACGCGGCAGGTAGAGCCCCGCCGGTATCCAGCCGCGGCCCTCGTTCGAGGTGACGAACGCGCTGATGCCGCTGGGATGGCGCATCACCGAAACCGCCCAGCCGAGCCCGAGGACGGCATCACCGCCCGCCGCCAGCACCCCGCTCAACAGCGTGCGGGCCAGCACCAGATCGCCGTCCACCCGCTCGCCGAGGACGAATGCCGGGGCGGCCGCCGACGTCATGGCCGCACCGACCACAGTGCGCATCGACTCGTCGCTGTCGTCCGCGCCGTCCTTACCCGCGTCGGCGCGCTGCTCGGTCCGTTCCGGTGGCTGCGCTTTGGCGGCGCCGCCCGCACCCGGCGGCGGTCCCGCGCTAGCCGCCGTGATCTTGGGGGCGGCGACCGGCCCGCGCGATTCGCCGGGCGGAGGAGCGGTCTGCTTCGCCTGTACTTGCGGAGGGGGACCGGAGCCGGCCTGTGCCGCCGGCGCGGAGACCGCCGGTCCAGCGGGAGCGGCCGAGGCAGCCGGTGCGAGCGGTGCGAACGGTGCGAACGGTGCGGTGGAAGCAGGCGCCGCGACAGGTGGCGGAAGGATCAGCGGCGGCGGCACCGACGTACCGGGGTCGGCCACGGACGCGGAGGAACCGGTGAACTGCTCGGGCGCTGCGGGGTCGTGCGATTCCGCCGCCGAGACGGTGCCGGAGCGGTCCGGGGTCGCGGACTCGGCCGCCTCGGCCGGGACATCGGGATCGCTCCGATGGGAATCCCGCGCGTCCGGACCGGCCGAATCCTGAGTATCGCTGTCCACCGGGGCATCCCTGCCCGGTGCGATGTGCTCGGTGCCGGTGACCTGCCCGCGCGGCGGAACGCCCGCGGCGGGCAGACCGTGCCCCTCCTCCAGGCCACCGCCCGGCGCGGTGTTCACCGGGACAGTCGTCGCTTCGCCGGGGATGTACTGATCCGGTACCGGGCCGGTCGACGGCGGACCGGAGCTGTCTTCGGTGGCAATGGGATCGGGTCGCTCCCCGAGCGGATCACCGGGCAACAGCGGGCCGAACGGATCGGTGGTCACCGGTCTGTCGTCGACATCCTCCGGGAGCATCGCAACCGGGAAATCGTCCTTCGGCCTATTCGTCCGCGGCGAGCCGTCATGTCGTGGATTGCCGGAGTGGTCCTTCGCGGGCCGGTGCTGGTGATGGACGTCCCCGCTGTGGTCGTCCGCACTGCGGTGGCCCGGCTCCCAAGGCCCCGGCTGCCCCAGCGCGTCGGCGATCAAGCCCAGACTCGGCAGGCCCTGCGGGCTGATCGAACCGAGCGCCGCGCGAACGACATCCTCCACGTCGTCCCTGGCGGCGGCGATCATGCCGGGGATCCGGTTACGGAGGGCCTGAGCATCGGATTCGTCCTCTTCCGCCGCGGCCGCGCGTCTCGTCGCGTTGATCCGCGAGGTGGTCTCCTCGACGATGTCCAAGATCTTGTTGCGGGTCCGATACACCAGGTCGGAAAAATCCCGGAAGGTGTCCGCCGCGGCCTCGAGCGCGTCGGCGAACGCCTGCGGGTTCATCCGCTGACGCAGCATGTCGTCCTTGATCGGTTGCAGACCGGCACTGGAGCGGGCATGTTCGTCGAAGCCGCGGCGTTTGCTCTCGGCGTCGAGCAAGTCCAGTGCCCCCGCGCCGTCTCGCGCGAGACGTTCCAGCGCACTCCAGTCCCCCGGCGAGATCGCCGGCCAGTTGTCGCCGACGATGGCGTCCCAGTACGGACTGTGGCGCTCCGGTTCCATCAGCGAGTCAGATGGATTCGGTGCGGCGACGCACCGCAGCGGCGCCTGCGCGATCGGCGTCGGCGTGGGTGTAGGACACTTGGGCGGTGACCTGCGTCGTCGCGTCCACGCGGCGGCCGTTGGCCCGAACCGCGCGCTCGAACGTCGTCTTGATCCACTGCGTGTGCGCCACCAGTCGCCGGTCGATCTCCGATTCCGGTCGCCGTGGCGCGACGAAACCATCACTGATCTGCCCGACCTGGCCGCCGATCGTGGCGATAGCGGTCCGGAACTTGTGCGCGGCGGCGACCACCTCGTGCGGGTCGTCGGTATCGAATGCGTCGGTCATGTCGCTGTCCTGTCTCGCCGTTGCGGCGGTCGGCAACTCAGGTGTCGCGTCGGAACTCGGATTCCTCCATGGCGCGATACGACGCCTCGGTCGGAAGATCGAACGAGTCGATCGTGTAGGAACGGGTCCCCTTGAACTCCATCTCGGCCCGCAGCCCCACGCGCGACTTCGCGTGCGCCAGCCGCGCGAGCTTCACGATTTGGGACGCCAACCACTCGTCGCCGTTGTCGCGGGCGTCATCGGTGATGTACAGGCCGATGATCTCTCCGTCCCGGTCGCATCCGACGCCGACGGTGTGGTCGGGGTTGAACACCTCGTAGGTCATGTTCCGCCAGTCCGGTGCCGCGGCCTCCGGCTGGTCGTCGTCATCGAAGTCGTAGTCGTCCACCTGGATCGGGTGCATGTCGGTCATCGGCTGGTCTCCGAGAATCGTTCGCCGGGGCGGGAATCGGTCAGGTAATCGGAATCGTCGGTGACCGATTCCAGGCGCGCCGCCAGCGCGGACCAGGCGGCGTCCTCGATACGCATGATCTGGCGCAACTGCCAGAACCGGGCACCGAGATACAGCTCCCCCGTGCCGTCCGGGGCCACGTCCAGATGGTCGGGACCTTCGGTGGCCGGGTTCAACGTCACCGCCGTCACCGGCGGGCGGGTGTCGTCGACGTTGACCAGGGTCGCGCCGCCGCCCGGAATGAAACTCTGCCGCAACCGGGCGCTGCTGCCGATGGCGACGTCCGCGCTGTTGGTGGTGATCGTGACTTCCGGATTCAACAGCAGTTGCAGCACCCAGGACCGGGCCGTCTGCTCCGGGCGGTCGGCGTTGATCGCGATCGTCAGGGTCGCCGCCAGGTCGACCACCAGTACCGCGTCCGTGGTCGTGACGCCGGCGATCACCAGACGCCGGGCAGTGCCGACCGGGTACGGCAGGTCGTCGGCGGCCAGCGACACCACGTCCGCGCCGACACCGCCGCCGGTGGCGGGATGCGCGGAGACGGTTCCGGTGGCGACGTCGATCGTGTAGGCGACGATCGTCTCCGAGATGCCCTCCGCCACCCCGGCCAGCCGGACCAGCCCCTCGTCGTGCAGCCATCGGACGGTGTCGGCGACGGTGACGTCCGGGGCGGGCTCGGTCATCCGGATTGCCCCGAAGCGGTGGCGACCGGCTCGGTTCCCTCGATGGGCGTCTCCATGACGCTTTGGTACTGCCGCGCCGCATCGGCGGTACTCTCCCGGATGGCGGCCATGATCTCGGCTACCAGTTCCGGGCCGGTGAGGCGCGCGGCGGTCCCCGGAGCGAGGTAGAGATCGGTCAACTTGCCCATCGCGTCGACCTCCGGGATGACCGCGCCGCTCGGCGACGGCCTGCGGGCCCGGATGTTGTCGATCTTCTCCCGCATCTCGGCGATCCGGTGCCGGAGATCGCGGGCGGCGTCCAAGGCCGCCTGCACGTCCGGGTGGATGGAACTCACGACTCCACCTCGCTGTGCTCACTCATGCGTTACCTCCGGGTTGGGAAGGATTCTGGTTGCTCGGTGCGGGCGTCGGGGGGGTGACGGTCGGGGCGATGGTCGGCCGTTCGCCGATCACCGCTTCGGTGTGCGGCGTGTCGTCGACATACATCAAGCGGTCGGGATGCCACGCCACGACCCGGTTGCGGTCGTTGTTGCTGCCCGAGTTGCCCATGCCCGGCGACATCGGCATGTACGGCATCATCGGCGAACCGCCGCGCGCCGCAGTGGCGTTGGCGGCCGACGAGGTACCGAGGGGTTCGATGACCGATGCGCGCGGCATGCCCGACCCCAGGGTGGCCGCCGCAGCCACCGGCAGGGCGGTCGCCGCGACGGTTTCCGCCTCGATATCCGGGATGCCGAGGCCAGGGCTGCCCGACGGCATCCCGCTCGGGCTGCCCGTACCGAGCCCACTCGGGATGCCGAGGTCGTCGTAGCCGTACTCGTCGAGGCCGTAGTCGTCGGTGACGTCCGACGCGTCCGACTGCCCGAGCTGACTCAGCGGCATTCCGGCCGAGGCCATCGCGCTCATCAGGGCGGGCAGCATCTGGGTCAACGCGCTGGAGTCGCCGCTGCCGTCGCCCTTTCCCGCGCCCTCACTGGCACCTTCACTCGCTCCGACCTTGGAGCCGACTTCGGTGGAGTATCCGGTGATCGTCTCCGCCGAACGAGCGTTCTGCTCGTTGAATTTCGCCAAGG
This sequence comes from Nocardia sp. NPDC005745, assembly GCF_040630775.1. NCBI lineage: Bacteria > Bacillati > Actinomycetota > Actinomycetes > Mycobacteriales > Nocardiaceae > Nocardia > Nocardia sp. NPDC005745. The sequence goes on along the minus strand of NZ_JBEXYF010000003.1, from coordinate 3,742 downwards.
CGGCCTGGATGCCGAGTTCGTTCTTGGAGCGCATCGCCGCGATCAGCTCCTTACGCGCGGCGATGATCTCCTCCGGCGTGGGATGTTTGGCCTTCGCGGTGCGGAACGCGTCACTGTAGGTGTCGATTCCGTCGGCCAGCATCCCCAGACCGGTGCCGAGCTGGTCGAGCCACCCGCGGCGCCGGCCGAGTTCGGTCGCCGCCGCGGTGCCGACAGGTTCCCAGTGCTGCATCGACTTCGTAGCCGAATTCACTCCCTCGATGGCCGCCAGGTGGGGGCCCCCGGCGAATTTGCGTAGCGCGTCCGCGAATCCCTTCGCCGCACCGGGCCCGGGACCCGAGTGCAGCTGCTGGGCGAACGTCAACGGGTCGACCGCGCCGCCCGCGACAGGGAACCGCAGCGCGGGCGGGCGCCGCTGGCCGATCTCCTGTACATCGCCGACCGGATTGGCGAGCAGCTCACCACCGCTGCCGTTGATGGTCCGTGCGCCGCGGTCGTCGGCCGCGGTGTAATCGGCGGCTGCTGCGCCGATGTTGTACGCGGTGCGCTGGATATCGGTGAGAACACCGGCCATTCCGTTGAGCAGCGATGCTGCCTGCGCGTTGAGCTGCGGCACCGCGGCAGCCGAGATCGGGTCAGCGCCCGCGGGCACGACCCATCCGCCGGGGATCGCGGCCCCCGTGTCGCGCGCTATCGCGGCGAGTTTCGATGCCGCAGCGACGAGTTCCTGCGGATCCACATTCAGCGCCATCGCGACCTCCTCTCCTCATCCGCCGCTGTCACATTGCTCGCACGATCAGCCCGCCGCGACAACCGGCATTGCCGCGGCCGCGGACTGATCGGCCGAGCCCGGCGTCGTCGGGGGCGCGCCCCCGTCTGCCGGCGCGGTCATTTCGATGCCCTTCGGGTGCACGAACCCGGTGAAGCTACCGAATTCTCCAGCCTTATCGGTCATCTCCGGCGGGTTGCACGGCTTGAGCTCGCCGTCGACGATGGCCTCCAGCGTGCCCGCGCCATCCTCGGAGGGGAATACCACGAGGATCGCGGTCCGCTTCTCCCATACGGCGACGTCCCCGGTCATCAGCTGGAACGGGTCGACGGGAGTGCCGATCTGCTTCTTGTCCGACCACTTCGCCGACGTCTTCTCGTACGCCTTCTGCGCGTCGGTGGCGCTGCGGTTGCCGAACGCCGCGTCCAGGGCTTGGGCGACCATCGCGGAAACCTTCTGCGTGCGTCCGTCGGGGAAGGTGTATTCCACACTGCCATCGGCACCCGGGGTACGGCCCGGCGCCACCGTGGGTTGCGTGGAAGAGGTTGTGCCGGTGGGCGTCCCGGTGTGCTGTGTCGCCGGAGCCGTCGTGGACGGCTGCGCGACCGCGGGCTGGGCCGTAACCGGCGGCGCGACCGGCGGCGGAGCCACCGCATCGAGCTCGTCGTCGTAGCGGCTCGGATCCAGGTCCCTGCGACGACTGTTCAAGTCCTGATCGGCCATGTTCCGCATCATCGCCTGCTGCATCATCATCGGCAGCATCGAACTCATCATGTCCATGCCGGAACCCATCGGCGACGCGACGGGGGTCTGCGGCACGTTCGGCGTGGTGGGGGTCGTCGCGCCCGGCGTGGTCCCGGTGGGGTCGAGGCTGCTCGGCGTCTGACCGGTCGAGCCGGGGCTACCGGGGGTGTCCAGATCGGGCAGCGTCGTGCTGGGACTGGTCGGGTCGTCGAGATCGTCCAGGCCAGGGGGGAAGTCACTGTTGTCCACGGCCGGCGGGATCGTCGGGTCGGGGGTGCCGGGCGTGCCAGGGGCCGTCGGCCAGTTCGACCCGTCGACGGGAGGTGGAGTGCCCGCCGGGTTGTTCGCCGCCGCCTCCAGTTTCTTTATCTGATCTTGCAGGTCCTTGATCATCTTCGTCTGATCGTCGATATTACCTGCGACGTCACCCTGCCCTTTTGCGACCTTCTCGAGCTCGGCGTTGGCACTGTTACAGGCGTCGGTGATCCAGATCCAGTGATGGTCGTCTATTTTTATCCCGTCGACGGGCGCAATAGGCGCCATCGGTATGACTTTTTCATCGATCACTTTATTGATTGCTTTTCGTCCCGCGTCGGACCATTTGGCGGAGTCTTCCACCCACTTCTTCACCAGCACATCGAGGGTCTCACTGACATCGCTGTACGCTCTGTTCAATTTCACCGCCACATCCGCGTAGTTCGTGAAACTCCCGACAGAACCCTTCGGGGCGACTTGTTGCACCTTCGGCGGTTCCGGAGGATCGGGCCGGTCGTCTTTTCCGCAAGTGGCATAACTATTTTTGAAGAAATTCCAGAAGTCTTCGAAGCGATGCTCAGTGAACGTCGAGTGGACCCACGCAGGATTGTAATTGCCGGTCTTTATCTGCTCCCGATCCGGCATCAGCATATCGTTCGGCTTGTCCACAGAGTTACTCCTCAGACAAAGCTGAACGTTGTGGAGTCATTGAGAATCTTGGTCGGAAGATTTTGCTCGTATACCTTCGCTGACTTATCCGGTCCAGGCGGTTTGGGATGGAAGAGGTCGTATCCCCTACTGGCAAGGAGGTTGCCGGCACCCGCGGCCGCCGCACCCGCACCCAATCTGGGCATACCCGCTCTCGCGAACGCCAGTCGATCTGCAAGTCCACCGTAACCTCGCCGTGTCAAGAGCTGCCCTGCGTCTCGGAGACTCCCGCCCAACGCCCTGAGCCCGCCGCCGGCCAGACCCCTCGTTGCGCCACCGACCACACCACCGGGTATCGCACTGAAAGCGGCACCGATCAATCCGGCCTGCAGGCCTTCCTCGAAGGAACCTCGCTCGATACCGGTCCAGACGCCACTGACCGCACCACCGAGTATCGCGGAACCGACAGGGCCACCGAACGCGAACCCGACACCGCTCGCTACACCCGATGCGACATCTTTCCATTCGAAACCGAACATACCCATGCGATTTCACCTATTCGACGCGCAGTGAGTTTCCCATCGAGCCCGGCCGGGGATTGTCGCCGCAGGTAGGCGCAATGAGACGACCGCGGTCTGCGGCTGCATCTCGACCATGCTCAGGGTTCCTCTCGACATCACCATTGTCGAGGATTCCCACCGATGGGAACGGAGATCTCGACCGGAACGGCCAGGATGATAGCCGTGGACGTACACTGTCGTCCACTAATCGCCGTTGCTATCAAGGCCTTTCCAGCCACCGGCGACGAACGGAGGAGATAGTGCAGATGAACTTCCGCCTGCTGCTCCAACGTGCCGCAGCCCTACGTATCCCGTTTGGAACCGGGGGGGAATGATGACCACCGCTGAGGTTTGGCCCGGAGAGAAGGCCGAGGCGGCTCCGGCACCCGTGACGCCGTGGTCAGATCGGCCGGGCAGTCCACGCGCGCGCCAGGGGTCGACCGCACCTGCACCGCCGGGTACTCCGTCGCCCGGGCCTGCGCAGGCGGCTTCCGACCAGCCCGGCCAGTCGAGTAGCGCTGCGCAACCGGGTCAATCTGGACCGTCGAGCCAGACCGGACCATCTGGGGTGCCGAATGTTTCGGGCGTGCCGCTGCCGGGGCAGTCTGTCCAGCCGGGGCAAGCTGGTGCGCCGGGTGTTTCGGGTTCGCCTCAGCCTGGTCAGGGTGCGCCGGTTCCGGGTGAGGGTGTGCCGGGTGGTGTGGTGGCTCCGCGGGTGGAGCAGGCGCCGGGTGCGGGGTCGGGTGGGGGTGGGGAGGAGGAGCCG